>CAZRQD010000005.1:0-55546 GCA_964602365.1 uncultured Acutalibacter sp.
TTTGGGCATATCTCTAAATGAGAATTGCAAAATTTATTAAATAGATTTTTATAATATCAAACGCTTAATTTTCCTCTAATTAGGCGTTTGATTTTTTTATTTTTAATGTCTCGATTTTTAGTTTTCCAAAATTTCCCCAGGACACGCGCATCTCTATCTCAACAGCCCTCAAAGCCGCATTATGCCTGAATTATAACAAATTAATAGCGTACAAATTAAAAATTAGAATAATTCAAATTTTTCAAAACGTGTCCATTTTAGGGCACGAAAAACCCCGTTTTAGCCTATATATGGGGGGACTTTTTATGAGGACCCAAAAAATTACCTAAAAAGGGGACTGAAAAAATGGCAGGAGAGTATTCAAATTTTTACAGGCGCTGCTGTGACTGGACCGGCAGAAAAATGATAGGCAAGAAGAAAGTATTTTATACCATCGTATACCGTGGTATACCAACGTATACCATGGTATCCAAACTGCCGCAGACGGCAAGTAAGATACCAAAGATACCAAGGAAAAGAAAAAGAAAAAGAAAAAGAAAAAGACAAAGACAAAGACAAAGGCAAAGACAAAGGCAAAGGCAAAGGCAAAGGCAAAGGCAAAGACAAAGACTAAGACTAAGACAAAGACAAAGACAAAGGCGAAGACAAAGACTAAGGCAAAGGCAAAGACTAAGACAAAGACAAAGATAAAGAAAAAAAGAAAAAAGAAAAAAAGAAAAAAGAACTCTTGCGTCAAATCCAAAGATGCGCCTGCGGACGATCGCAAAGAATTTAATTCCCAAACTTATTGCGAAATTTTGGAAAAGCTGTTTGATCTAGTGACAATTCAGGTTTTCTGTGGTAAAATTATCCAAGTGAAAGATAAATTACGGGAAGGAGGGGGAGTGTGAAGATACAGACTGAGGGACTGGTTATAAGAGAGCAGACCATAGGGGAGAGCGACAGGCTTATAACTCTGCTCACCAAGGATGAGGGCGTGGTGAGAGCTTTTGCGAGGCGGGCAAAATCTCTCAAAGATTCCAAACAGTCGGGGACGGCGCTTCTCTGCTATTCCAGGTTTAACCTGTATAAGGGCCGGGATAAGTATGTAGTGAACGATGCCTTTCCCATAGATACCTTCTTCGGGCTGAGAGGGGATATAGCCGGTCTTGCCCTGGCGCAGTACTTTTGCGACCTTGCGTTCGAGCTGGTCCCCTCCGGCATCGACGCCGGGGAGAGTTTAAGACTTGTCCTAAACGCGCTTAGCTTTCTCTCCGGCGGGGGGAAGGACCCAAAAATACTTAAACCCATCGTAGAGTTGAGAATGCTTTCGGTTTCGGGATATATGCCCGATTTGGTATGCTGCCGGGTTTGCGGGGCATATGAGGCGGACCCCATGCTGTTTTTTGCGGATGAGGGGAGCATCCGCTGCGAGAGATGTTCCGCGGGCAGCGCCAAAAACACGGTCGCCCTGTCACCCGCCGCGCTAAAGGCCATGAGGCATATAATCTACTCTGATTTTGAGAGGATATTTTCGTTCAGCCTGACCTCCGGTGCCCTCCATCAGCTCTCAGCGGCATCAGAGGCCTATACGGTCTCCACACTCCAGAAGAGACCCAAGACTTTGGACTTTTACAGAAGCCTTGCCTGAATTTCACAGTCAATGCTAGGGGGAAGTGAATATGGAAAAAAATATGCTGGCCCTGGAACTCGACAAGATTCTGGAGCTCTTAGCAAAAGAGACCACCTGCTCTGACGCCGCGGACCTCGCGCGGAGCCTGGAACCCGCGCCGGACATATACGAGGCGCGCGGGCTTTTGGGGGAGACAGACGCTGCCTACGTCCTGATGGAAAAGTACGGTGCGCCTTCCTTCTACGGGATGAAAAACGTAAACGGCGCGCTTATGCGGGCGCAGGCGGGCGGAGGTCTCAGCTTCAAGGAGCTTTTGGACATCGCCGGAACTTTGCGGGCTGTTAGAGAGCTAAAATCCTGGGCAGGCAGGGGGGAGGGGGAGAGGAATGTCCTCTCTGACCGTTTTGATGCCCTGTCTCCCAATAGGGGACTAGAGGAGGAAATATACAACTGCATTCTCAGCGAGGAGGAGATGGCTGACACCGCCTCCCCAGAGCTGGGGGCGATAAGGAGAAAAATTCTCAGGGCCTCCTCCCGTGTGAGGGATGAGCTGGAGAGACTTGTCCGCTCTCCGGCGCACCAGAAGCATCTGCAGGAGAATATAATCACACAGCGCGACGGGCGTTTCGTAGTTCCCGTCAAGGCAGAATACAGGTCCGAGATACCCGGTCTTGTCCATGATGTCTCCGGCAGCGGTGCGACCGTGTTTATAGAGCCGATGAGTGTGGTGGAGGCGAATAACGAGATAAGGGTGCTTAAGGGTGAAGAGCAGGAGGAGATAGACAGGATAGTGATGGAGCTCTCAGCCAAGGCAGGGGAGATAGCGCAGAGCCTCTGGGACAGCTATAAATACGCTGTGGAGCTAAACGTCATTTTCGCCAAGGCAAGGCTAGGCTACAATATGCGGGCGGTTGTGCCGCGGTTAGAGGACGACGGCGTGATTGTCTTAAAGTCCGCGAGACATCCGCTGATAGACAGCAAAAAGGTCGTGCCGATAGACGTCTCCCTCGGTAAGGATTTTGACACCCTCATAATCACCGGACCAAATACCGGCGGGAAGACGGTGGTGCTTAAGACCCTGGGGCTGCTCACCCTCATGGCAATGTGCGGCCTCATGATTCCTGCGGAGGAGGGCAGCAGGATCTCATATTTCAAACACGTCCTGGCGGATATCGGAGACGAGCAGAGCATAGAGCAGAGCCTCTCCACGTTCTCTGCGCATATGACGAACATCATTGATATTTTGAATATCGCCGACTTTGAAAGCCTGGTTCTCCTAGACGAGCTTGGCGCCGGAACTGACCCCGTGGAGGGGGCCGCACTTGCCGCGGCGATAATCGAGGAGCTAAGGGGAGACGGCGTCCGCCTGGCCTGCACCACGCACTATGCCGAGCTAAAGGCCTATGCCCTCAAGACTCCGGGGGTGGAGAACGCCGCCTGCGAGTTTGACGTCGCCACACTAAGGCCCACCTATCGTCTTCTCTTAGGTGTGCCGGGCAGGTCCAACGCCTTCGCCATCTCCAAAAGACTCGGCATGAAGGAGAGCGTTGTAGAGCGCGCTGGGGAGCTGATGGACAGGGAGGGCGGCCTTTTTGAGGATGTGGTTGACCGCTTAGAGGAGAGCAGGCAGAGATTAGAGGACGAGCGCACCCTTGCAAGGGAGGAGAGCCAGAGGGCAAGCCTCAGCGCACAGGAGGCGCAGAATGCCCTCAAGAACGCAGAGAGGGACGCCCAAAAGGCTATAGACGACGCGAAGAGAGAGGCCTCCAGGATAGTCGAGATGACCAGGCGCCAGGCCGATGAGCTTCTAAACGAGCTGAATGATTTGAAAAAGCGGCAGAATAAAGACGTCACAGCCGAGGAGAAGGCTAAGCTCAGGGCCGGGATAAAAAATCTGGAGATTGCCTCTGACCCTGTTATAGAGCGCGGGGAGGGGGAGTATACCCTCCCAAGAGAGCTGAGAGTGGGGGACAGCGTAATCATCAGCGGGATAGACAAACCGGCGACCGTGCTTGAGGCGCCAAAAGACGGGCAGGTCCTTGTGCAGGCGGGGATAATCAAGACCAGGGTGGACATAAAAACCCTGCGCCTTGAGGAGAACAGACAGGCAAGCGAGAAACCAAAGCGGACATTTACTAAGAGCGTATCGACCCCGGAGGGCGCTACAAGTCTGGATTTGAGGGGAATGAACAGCGAGGACGCGCTTTTGGAACTGGATAATTTCCTGGACCGTGCAAGCAGGATGGGCTTAGGGCAGGTCACCGTCATTCACGGGAAGGGTACAGGCGTCCTCAGGACGGCGGTACAGCAGCATCTCAAGCGCTGCCCGCAGGTCAAACGCTTTAGGCTGGGAACTTTTGGAGAGGGGGAGAGCGGCGTCACCGTAGTGGAATTAAAATGAAAAATGCGGTCTTGAAAATCAGAAGAAAAGGGACTATAATATACGCGTAAAAATTTCGAGAAGATTTAGAAGGGAAGTAATTAAAAATGCCTTTAAAGCAGTTCAGGGCCCAGTCCAAAAGGCTGATGGACTTGATGATCAACTCCATCTATACCCATAAGGAGATTTTCCTAAGAGAGCTGATCTCCAACGCCAGCGACGCAATAGACAGGTTATATTATAACGCCCTCACCGATGGGGATACGGGGCTTAACCGCGACGATTTCTTTATCCGGCTAGAGCTTGACAAGGACGCCCGCACCCTCAAGGTGATAGATAACGGCGTTGGGATGACCAGGGAAGAGCTGGACGATAATCTGGGAACTATCGCCAAGAGCGGCTCTCTGCAGTTCAAAGAGGACGCTGAGGAAAAGGAGGACGTCGATATCATCGGCCAGTTTGGCGTAGGCTTCTACTCTGCGTTTATGGTCTCGGACCACGTGCGTGTGGAGAGCCGTGCGTATAAGGCAGAGGAGAGCTGGAGGTGGGAGTCAAGCGGGCTAGAGGGGTATCAGATCCTCAAGGGGAATAAGGAGGATAGAGGCACCACCATCACCCTCCACCTAAAGCCCGATACCGAGGACGAGCACTACAGCGAATTCCTGGAGCAGTACCGCATTAGGGAGCTGATCAAGAAATATTCAGACTATATCCGCTATCCCATCCGCATGCAGATGCAGCACTCCCACCTAAAGGAGGGGACCGGCACAGACGGCAAGGACCCCGAGTATGAGACCGTCTTTGAGGAAGAGACCTTAAACAGCATGACCCCCATCTGGAAGAAATCCAAGGCAGAGGTCTCGGACGAGGAGATGAACAATTTCTATAAGGATAAATTCCACGACTGGCAGGACCCTTTAAGGGTGATACGCTCCAGCACTGAGGGCGCCGCCACCTATAGCGCGCTGCTGTTTATCCCCAAAACCGCCCCTATGGACTACTATACCAGAGATTATGAGAAGGGGCTACAGCTCTACGCCAGCGGTGTGCTGATAATGGACAAGTGCGGGGATCTGCTGCCCGACTGCTTCAGCTTTGTGAAAGGTCTCGTGGACTCTCAGGATCTCTCCTTAAATATCTCCCGCGAGATGCTCCAGCATGACAGGCAGCTAAAACTGATAGCCTCCCGCCTGGAGAAGAAGATAGCCTCAGAGCTCTCCTCAATGCTCTCAAACGAGAGGGAGAAATACGAGGAATTCTTCAAGGCCTTTGGTCTGCAACTGAAGTTTGGACTCTATGATAATTTCGGCGAGAAGAAGGATGAGCTGAAGGACTTGGTCCTCTTCACCTCGTCTTTAGAGCAAAAACCGGTAACGCTTAGGGAATATGTCTCCAGGATGAAGGAGGGGCAGCCCGCCATCTACTACGGCTGCGGGGAAAGCGAGCAGCGAATTCTCTCACTTCCTCAGGCGGAGGCGGTGAAAGAGAAGGGCTACGAGATTCTCCTGCTTACGGACAATGTGGACGAGTTTGCCCTCAAGATGCTTGAAAAGTACGATGACAAGGAGTTTAAGAACATCTCTGCCGACGACCTTGGACTGACCACCGAAGAGGAGAAGGAGAAGACCAAGGAGCGCAGCGAGACCCATAAGGCCATGCTGGACGCCATAAAGGAGGACCTAGGGGACAAGGTAAAGGACGTGAGGATCTCCACGACTTTAAAGACCCATCCCGTCTGTCTCTCCACGGAGGGGATGATATCGACTGAGATGGAGAAAGTTCTCAACTCTCAGCCCGCGGGGGAGAAGATCCATGCCGAGAGAGTGTTGGAGTTAAATGCCGAGCATCCTGTCTTTGAAAAACTCACCGCTCTCTATGAGACCGACAGGGAGAGGCTTAAATCCTATGCGGAGATTCTCTATGACCTTGCCCTGCTGATAGAGGGCCTGCCCATAGACGATCCCGCTGAATTCTCCCGCAGGCTCTGCGAGATAATCTGAAAGGACTGAGGAGAATGAAGAAATCCCAAAAAAACGAGGGCAGTCTTCCCGCTGCGGAGAACTCCCAGGCTCTAAACCGGGAAGATATGAACCAGACCGAAAGCCCCCAGCCGCCCTACACGCCGCAACAGCCCGTGTGGGGGTACCCTGCGGGTGATGCCGGCCCGTATTATGTGCCGTACCCTTACGGCGCGGCCCCGCCGGTAAAGCCTGAGAGACCGAAAAGGCTTAAGGACGCATCGAAAACCGTGAACCGCCTAAGCCTCATTGTGATTTTGCAGTCGGTGATAAGCCTGGTTATCCAGATCGCCGTGATGATTTGGCTTGACATTTCCGGCAAACAGATGCAGGACATGGGGATACTCCTGCTCTCCGCCGCGCTGTCCCCAATAGCTACGGCATTTCCCTGCCTCATCTATCTCTTTATCCACCACAGTGAGGCGGGGGACTATATCCGTGCAGAGAAGGAGGGAGTTTTTGTCTCCGTCTTATGGGTGCTTGCCGGCGTGGGCATCTGCCTTTTGGGGGACTATCCCGCGTTTTTTGTACAGAATCTTCTAGAGCCCCTCGGCTACCATCCCTCAGAGAATATTGTCGCTGTAAACTCTTGGAGTCACTTCTTCGTGGAGCTTGTCACATCTGCCCTGCTTGTGCCGCTGATGGAGGAGTTTGCGTTTAGGGGGGTTATCTTCTCAGCCCTTAGGAAGCATGGGACCACTTTCGCGATAATAACTTCGGCCCTCATCTTTGCAATGGCACATCTTGAGGTCAGTTCCGTGGTCTTTGCCTTTGTGGCAGGGCTCGCCCTTGGCTTTGTCTATTCCAGGACGCATAACCTCTGGGTCACTGCCTTTATCCACGGGATAAACAATGCCATCGCGGTGGTCACAAGCTATAGCAACTTCCTCTTTGGGAGAAATGCCGACAATGTCTCAAGCTATATTATCTTCGCGTTTCTCGTTTTGGGGGCGGTTTCTCTTGTCATTCTCCTCATTGCGGACCGAAAAAAGATCTTCCATGTAGAGCCGCCCCAGCCCTGGGAGGAGTACCCGCTCTCTTTTGGGGAGGGTGCGTCCTGCGTGGTTCGCGCTCCGCTTTTCTGGGCGCTTTTCGGGATGGTTATCTGCTTTAGCCTGACGATGTTCTTCTAAGATGGAGAGGGCTTTTATCCCTGATAAGAGATATATGGCCAGGGCCTTGCAGCTTGCCAAAATTGCCGCCGATGCTGCCGAGGTCCCCGTAGGCGCTGTGGTGGTGCGGGACGGAATAATACTTGGCGAGGGCCGCAACCGCAGGGAGAAAACGCAGAACGCCCTTGCGCACGCCGAGATAGAGGCCATCTCAGCCGCATGCGAGAGGCTGGGTTCCTGGCGGCTTTCGGGGTGCCAGATATACGTGACCCTGGAGCCCTGCCAAATGTGTGCCGGCGCGATACTGAACTCTCGCATAGAAAGGCTGGTTTTTGGCGCTGACGCCGCTGTCCTCTGTGACCGAGAACCTGCCCTGTCCCTTCCCCTGTCCGGCAGGATAGAGGTTTACCGGGGATTTCTTGAAGAGGAGTGCGAAGCCCTACTAAAGGATTTCTTTGAGAAAATGAGGAGCAGGCAGGCACAGGATAGATAGAGATAAGTTTTATTTATGCCGCCAAAGTCATGCGGCAAAAGGAGAATTAGAGTTATATGAGAATTTCAACTGAGATAGAGTCCGCCGCAAAAATCGTCGGCGAGGAGAGAGCTATAGAGTATATAGCGAAAGCCGGTTTTACGGCATGGGATTTCTCCATGTTCTGCATGTGCGGATATGACTGGAAAAAGCATGAGGCTGTGCCAAGCACACACCCGCTTGCGGGACATGATTACCTAAAATTTGCGAGAAAACTTAAAGAGGTAGGCTTAAACTGCGGTATCGTCTGCAACCAAAGCCACGCTCCGTTCCCCTCAGACTGCGCTGAGATCAGGTCCTACTTCAAGCGTGCAATAGAATGCACGGCAGAGGCGGGGGGAGAGATATGCGTAATTCATCCGAACAATTTTGCCTCGGCAGAGGAGAACGCCGAGATGTATTCCGAGCTGCTGCCTTTCGCAAAGGACTGCGGGGTCAAGATTGCCGCAGAAAATATGTGGAACTGGGACAAGGAGAAGGATGAGGCCACCTTTGCACCTTGCGCTAACCCTGAGAGCTTTCTTGAGCATTTTGCCGCCCTAAACGACGATTATTTCGTCGCATGCCTAGACATAGGCCACGCTGAGATGAAGGGCCTCGGCACCAGTGCACAGGAGATGATACATGCGCTTAGCCCGAAACTCGCGGCCCTGCATATTCACGATAACGACCGCTGGCACGATTCCCACCAGCTTCCCTTTACCATGCAGATAGATTTTGGAAAAGTCATGAAAGCCCTGAAAGAGATAAATTATCAGGGAGACCTTACCCTGGAGTCGAGCATGTATCTGGATGGCAGGACAGAGGATGATCTGTTCCCGGGTGTTGTAGATATGGCAAATGTCGCCAAAAGACTTAAAGAGATGTATGATGAGGACTGAACAAAAATAGATGAATAGTTTAGGACCCCGCCCGGTTTAGAGAGCGGGGTCCTATGAAGGAAGAGAAAATGAAGAAGATTTCTTAATAAGAGTTTACCGCATTAAACACCACGCATGCCTGGGCGCGGGTCGCAAGACCTTTTGGATTAAATTGGTTTCCGCCGGTGCCTGACACAATTCCCGCATCTTTGCAGGCATAGACGCCGGACTTTGCCCATTCGCTTATTGAGGAGTCGTCAGTGAAAACCTCCTCGGATGAGTAGGGCTCATCAAGCCCAAGGTATCCCGCAATTATCCTGCACATCTGCTCTCTGGTAAGCGTATCGTCCGGGGAAAAGTTTCCGTTTCCCGTCCCTGCGACATAGCCATTCTCGCTAGCCCAAGCGACAGCCTTCCACATGCTCTCGGAACGGGTTTCAGAGACATCGTAAAATGGGGAAGAGGAGTAGGAGGATAAGTCGGCCCCCGCGACTTTTGCCAGGACCGTCACAAATTCTATGCGGGTAATGTCTCTGTTGGGGGCAAAATTGCCGTCGCTTCCTCCGACAAACAGTCCTGCAGTGACAGCTTTGTCAACTGCCTCAAAATACCAGGAGTTCTCAATATCGGGAAAGATTTTTCCACAGCTCATTACCGCCACGGTGGTGACATGGCTAAGCATGCCGTTATATGCCACCGCGCTATAGACGCATCCTGTCTTTTTTACGGGCTCTATGTAATCATAAAAAGGGGAGTCGTCCTCCACCGCGGGGTCGTCTAGGCTATAGTAAATCCACGCGGACGGGTCTTCGCAGGTGATGGTCACCGCACCGTCACTGCAGGAGATCTGCGGCGCCGGGGGAGGACTGGTCACTTCGGGGTTGAGGGTAGGTCTCGGCGCAGGAGTCGCCGTTGGAGCAGGGGTAGGGGTCGGCGCGGGAGTGGATGTCGGCGCAGGGGTCTCTGAGGGTGCCGGTGTAGCCGACCCGGATGGCGTTGGGGAGGAGAACAGCCTGAGATAGAGAGACGAGACATACCCCTCTTTTCCGGAACCGGTCCTTACCTGGTACCAGAGGTCAGAGGATTTGGAATCATCCTCTACGGTATCTCCCGCAGTCTCCGCCAGAACGGTAACCGCCTCCCCTTGGTATAAGAAGCCGAGGGAGCGGGAAGAGGCGCTTGGGCCTTCCCTGAGGTTCAATGAGGAAGTGGTGACGACGGCGTTCGCGCCGGTCTTTTCATCCGGAGGAACCCCGGTAGGGTCCTCTCCGGAAAAGCTCTGCAGCAGATATGCCTTCACCTCTGAGGCAGAGCAGTATTCCCCGTCAAGGATGGAATTGTCAACACCTGCATAGGTGCCGTCAGCTTCTCTTGCATAGCCGTCCTTGCCTATGTTATAGCCGTCTACGGTTATATTTACGTCATACTCGTAATTTGTGTAGTGGACCATCTTCCCGTCCAGGGCAAACCAGCCGTTTTTAGGGTAGAGAGTCCCGTGGTCGATGAGATGCCAAGCGTCCCATTCATCTGAAGCTGAGACGCTGAGCAGGCGCATGTTAATCCCGTAATCACTGTTATCGACGGAGGTGTCGTTGCCGATATATATGCCAAGGTGGTCGTAAGGTGCGGTTTGGTCGGTGGAACTGATCACGCTGAGAAGCAGTCCGTGAATTCGCGGAATGCCCTCGCTTAAACTGTTATCCATTATACAGTTGGAATATACTATAGATGTCGAGCCGCCTCCAAGCCCGTCCGTCAGGCCAAGGTCCTTATAGTAGGCGTATATCAGTCCAGAGCAGTCAGAGACGCGGTGACCGTCAACAACCTCTCCCTTCCCGCCAGACTGGTACTGCCAGCCGTCGCGGTACGCTCCAATCCCGTGCTGGGCAAGACCGATCGAAGTTGCCCCGCCGGCAGCGCCTGCCCCGCCGGATATGAAAAGCGGCAGGATCAGCAGCAGAGAGAGAAAAACGCAAAAAAACCTGATATGGTGTTTAATTTGCCTCACAAAAATACCCCCTTTTTATCTCAAGCGTAAATGCGGAAATATCGAAAAAAATCGCCAAGCGTCTATATTCTAACAGGCTTTTTTGGAAATTGCAAGGAATCTAGGGGAAAAACAGCAGATTTATGTAAAATTAACAGAACTTTAATATTTTACAGTCTACCACCGCCGATTAAGAACCGCCGGCTTTTGACAAAATTTTTCTCTTAGACAAATTCTTGCTAGGTATGCAGAACCGGCATTTTTGCTGTATTCTTTTAGACTTGACTTCCGGGGTTTTGTTTCAGAGAAACCTTGATTTACATAAATTTCGCTTTTAGAGGTTGATTTTTTCCGCCTCATCCCTTATAATGTAAATCAGGTTATGTAAATATCGGCTTTTCCTTTCCTGGAGGTTTATATGCTATATTTTAATTTTTCATCCAAAAAGGGAAGAAGGCGAATACTTCCCCTCTGCCTCTGCCTAGCGCTTATTCTGTCCTGTATATTCCCCGCATTCGCGACAGACTCCTCTTTGGAGGCGGGAAACCTGCTGAAAACTGGAACGCATGATTATTATATGAATGGTGTTGACAGCGACCACTTTTCACCCGATGAGACCATGACAAGGGCTGAGGCCGCGATGGTAATCTACAAGCTTCTGGTAAGTCAGCCTGAATCCCCTCCCGCAATCTTCGCTGACGTGAGCGATCCCGGCTCGTGGTATTATGACGCCGTCAACGCTCTCGCCGATATCGGGATAGTTTCAGGCGTAGGGGATGGTATGTTCAACCCGCAGGGAGAACTCACCCGCGCGGAATTTGTGACCATGCTCTGCAAATGTTTTGGCATAGCCTCTGGAGAGAGCGTATTCGACGACGTTCCAGAAAGCCATTGGGCGTATGATTATATCTCGGCCGCGGCTGACGCCGGGTGGATTTCAGGCATAGGCGGGGGGCTTTTCGCCCCGGACCAGGGGCTAAAGCGGGCGGAGGCTGTGGCTATCGTGAACCGTGCCATTGGCCGCACAGGAGAGGGATATGCCGTAGACAGGGACCGGCAGAAATTCTCGGATGTCTCGCCTGAGAAGTGGTATTTTCTCGATGTGACGGAGGCGGCCTCTCCTGTTAAGAGCTATATAATCAGCGGGACCCGTTTGAGGGTGACCAGCATTGACGGCTTGAATCTGCGCTCTCAGCCGAGTCTGTCCTCAGACCCGGTAGAGACGGTTGGGATAAATACAGTGCTTACCGCAAAGGGAACCGAAAAGGACGGCTGGGTGGAGGCTGTCTCCCCGTCTGGGAGTACGGGATATGTCAGTTCTGATTATCTTGCGGTACAGCCGGGCACCGGCGGGGTGAACCCGACCCCGTCCGCCACTCCTACCCCGACTCCTGCACCGACCTCTACCCCAACACCTGCCCCTACTAGAGAGCCATTATCCGGACTAAAAGTCCGTGTGGTATCAGATGAAGGGTTAAATTTGAGGAGTTCCCCGGAAGATGGAGAGATTATCTCCACTATAGACAATGGTAGCATTTTGACCTTAATAGATATAGAGAACCTCCTGTGGCCCAAGGTCAGGACAGCGGATGGCAAGGAGGGCTATGTCAGTTCAGAGTTTCTAGAGCTTGTTCCCGGCATGCCGGAATCCACGCCAAGTCCCACTCCGAAACCGACAGCTAAACCGACTGCAAGTCCTTCGCCTACGCCCACGCCTACGCCAGAGGGATTCGCTGCCGGTGTGCAGGCCAGGGTTGCCTCTGAAGACGGGCTGAATTTGAGGGCCTCACCGGTGGATGGAAATATTCTCTCTGTCCTCAGCTACGGAAGTATTGTGACGATCATCGACATGAAAGACCCCGCCTGGCCAAAGGTTAGGACTAACCGCGGAACAGAGGGCTATGTCAGTGCAGAGTATCTGGAGCTCTATAGCGAGGGCGGCTCCCCATCTCAAGGGGCCAGCAATGGAACGCTCTCCTCTTCAAACATCACCATCATGCAATACCAGTCATTCAGGCTTGATGCCAAAGTTTCCGGGTCTATCAGCTCTATGAGCTGGACCAGCAGCGACCCCTCTGTGGCGGTGGTAAGCTATACCGTGGGGTACAATGGCAGCGAACACGGGGCGATAGTATATGGCGTCAAACCGGGGACAGCCGTTCTCACCTTCTCAAATGCCGATGGTTCAACCAAGGCGCAGTGCAAGGTGACGGTGACCTCTCCCGAGCCGGTAAGGTATGCCTATGCCTCCGAAAACGCTCCGGTTTCAGGCGCACAGTTTGATCTCATTGCCGTCACCTATCCGGGATGTGACTCAGTCACGTTTACTCTGGGGGGAAAGTCGTATACCTGCACGGACTACGAGACCCAGACCCACACCTCAAGCTATGATACGCTCGGCGTAAACACTGTCAGGGTCTTCCGTCAGCCGGTCACGGTAAACGGCACCGGTATCGTGGACGTCGGAGCATCTGCCACCGGTTCCGGTTCGGTCAAGACCTTCTCCTTCTACGTCTCCCCAACAGAGGCTATAAATGGACAGACCTCCCTCATTGAGAGGAGAGCCTCCACAAAGATGTTAAAGGTCATTGAAAACTTTGAAGGCGCGCTTTCAGAGATCGAAGACGACCCGCTGGCAAGAAAGAACCCGACGGTGGGTTATGGGTACGTTGTTCCGGTGAACTCCGCCTTCTACAACAATCTTACAGAGGCAGAGATGTTTGGTATGCTGGTGGACAAGGTCAATACAGGTGGGTATTCAGCCGCTGTCAACAATTTTATCAAGAACAATAAGATAAAGATGAACCAGTCCCAGTTTGACGCTCTTGTAAGTTTTGTCTGGAACTGCGGAACAGGGGTGTTTAACCGCAGCATTTATTACGTTTCCCAGACCATGTACAATGCCGTTGTTCCGGACGCCGCACTTCTAAACGGTACTGCCAACTATCTCGGCTACCTCAACAACTATGGCAGCGACATTTACGCCGACACCTCCCTCTCCGCCGAGAAGATAGGAGAGGTTCCCGAGGGCTGTACTGTCACTGTGAAGGAGGCCAGGACAAAGTTTGACTCCTCCACACATGAGGTGTGGTATAGAATAGAGTTTGAAGGAACCACCGGTTGGATTCCCGCGGGATATGTTGAACTGAACGGCGAATTTACGCATGACCTGGCATATGCGGACAGCATAGCGCTTGCGAACAATTTCATGCAATGGCACACCTCAGACGGCGAACACTACTCAGGCCTGCTCTACCGCAGAATGGCGGAATGCAAGATATTCTTCTTTGGCAATTACGAAGAGGCCTACCATGATAATCCAAACTATGATATCAATACCTATAATTTCGTATTCCCGGATTGCTGCGAGGAGTATGACCAGCGCTGAGATCTTGGATACCCTCCGCTTTTAAACGAAAAAGGAGAGCTGCCGCGAGACGAAAGTTCCGCGGCAGCCCGTAGGAATCACCCTTTTCTATTCTTCCCAGAACACAAATCTCTGAAGTTCGGCATGCTTTCCAAAGCGGTGGACATACCTCTCATCGCCGTTGAGTATCCTTCCGCGGGTCCACTCACCGTTTACGAATTTTCCCTCCTCTTTTGTGAGAAGGTTTATGCAGCCCGCCCTGCCCTCATGCGGAGAGATCGAGAGGGTACAGCCTGTGGCAAGTACTACAAACTCGTAGGGACCAAGCTCCAGCACAAGTCCTCCCGCTGCGGGAGAGCCCGGGGCCTTGCCCTGCATGGGATTTAGCCCAAAATTTATTTGCAGGTCCGCATTCTCAAGATGAATTATCTCAGAGCGGTTGCCGTCGTCCAGAAAACCGTGGAGTCTGCCGCTCTTGCGGCCCTCCTCTAGAAGATCTTCCATGCTCTCAACCAGCGCATACGCCTCCCCAAGAAGGGAGCCTGCGCAGTCCCCAGAGGCCAGTGCGCTCTCTGAAATGTTCAGCGCCGCCAGCACATCGGCATCCGTTGCGCCGCTGCCTCCTGCCATGTCCTCCACGCCGAACGGCGAGAAGCACAGGACGTTATGCTCTCCCACGGCGTAAAGGTAGAAGGCGACAGCGTCTGCGGAGTTGCGAACCTCTGGAATAAACAGCGGGTTTCCAAAACTGTTATATTCTCTGCATACATCCCTGTAGTTGTCCACGTATATGTCTGGGGCAATAAACGCAGCATCGGGAGCTGCCAGCTTCCAGATTTTCTGCATCTTAAACTGTGGTCCTCCGGATGGATAGCTTCCGGGAGTATAGGGGGGCTGTTCCAGCCAGGCGTTTACATACATGGGGAGGTCAAGCTCTTTTTTACCTGCCTCCATGATTTTCTGCACGGCACGTCCGTAATGCCATGCCATGAATGTCTCAGGGGCGTCATTGCCAAAGGCCTCTTCCCATGAGCCGGAGATTCCGAGACTCTTTTTTAATTCATCCGGTACCTCCTTCTGATATGCTTCCTCAGCCGCGGGACTGTAGTCTCTGGCGCAGCCAATTATACCTATCTCGTTCTCTACCTGGATAGCGATTACCGTATGCTTTTCGTCGACTTCTCTAAGATGGGCCATTACTTTGGAGAAGGCCCTTGCGTCAGATGCGACCGCGTCCTCACAAAATGGGGAGATTATCCTGTTTGACAGATTATTTATAAAAAGCGGCAGGTCTCCGCTAGGCGCCTTGACCGTGAAGAAGCGCTTATTGTCAAGTTTTACCCAAGAGGGGACATAGTCGGAACCGCTGTTCTTCCATAGCCCAAACCAAAGCAGTACCAGTCTTACACCCTCTCGCCTGGCCTGGGCTATAAGACCGTCAATTAAGGTAAAATCGAATTTTCCCTCCTCCGGCTCTACACATTCCCAAAAGATCGGAGCGACCACGCAGTTTAAATGCATTCCCCTTAAGGCCGGCCAAACCCGATTTTCCATATACTCCAAGCTTGAAGAGCTGGAATTGTGAATCTCTCCGGCCCTGGCAAAAAACGGTTTTCCGTCAACTATGAGGCGAGCATCTTTCCCGCTTCCCTCAATTCTTGGCAACATAAAAAGGACTCCCTTCTGTAAAATATAGCTACCGTAAAAACAAACACGGTAATTTCTTAAAAAAACTCTCCAGGTCTCCCCGGAGAGATAGATCTCAAAAAAGCTCCGCCCGGCCGTAATGTGCTTCTCAATAACCTGCTACCAAAAAGCAGGTGGGTGCCCTCCCAGACGTTTTGAGCTCCCTTCTTCCGGCAAAAGCCGGGAGGTCTGCACACCCGCGCCCGGAGACGAGCTCCCTAATTAATGAGTGTAGGGGTTATTAACGCACGGTCCGCGAGCAGGGCAGAGCAAATTTCAGCTAATCATCCTCACCCTCATAATACGCCTCGTTGAAGCGTGCTTCAAAGATCTCGGCAAGCTCATTCAGAAGTTCGTCGTCATCCACTTCCTCAAGCTCTTCCTCTCCGTCTACGTCCACTACCTCGAAGATGTAGTAGGTCTCTGCTTCAGAGGCCAGCTCTTCAGGGTCCTGCTGCGTAGGAACCAAAGCCATGAAGTGTCCGCGGTCATTTTCCAACTCGTCGATAATCTCAAACTCATGCTCCACGCCATCGTCGTCTATCAGCGTGATGAGGTCTGCGTCAAAATCGTTTTCCATAGAGATTCCCTTTCTGAGGCATTCGCCTTTCTGGGTTATATTTTAATGGACCGGTCTTAAAATGTCAATACTTCTTCCAAACTCTGTCGTAATATTTGACTAATTCTTTTTGACGCGCTATAATATGCGAGCCAAAACGGGCTTAAGGGGGCGGTTAAATGGCAAAACACTCTAAGGAAAAGATGCAGTTTGAAGAACTCTCCAGCTACTCATCCCAAAAGGAATATAAAAAACACCGGAAAAAGAGGGGAGGTTTTAAAAAATTTCTCCTCATACTTTGCGGGTTTCTCTGTGTGGTGCTTATCATAGCCGGCGGCGGTATGATGTATATCTCAGCAAACTACCTGTCCAGCCTGTCCACCGGGACTATTACCAAGAACGCTGAAGACCTTGGCATAAACGAGATGAATTTGAACCTTGTGCAGGACGACAGTATAAAGAACATCGCGCTTTTTGGTCTTGACACCCGCAAGGACACTTTTGAGGGCCAGGCGGATGTGACGATGATTCTTACCGTTGATAACCGGCATAACAAGATAAAGATGACCTCTCTTATGCGGGACTCTGAGGTCAGGATAGAGGGGCAGGGATTTAACGACTATATAGACTGGAACTATAAGATAAACGCAGCCTATGCTCTTGGCGGCGCAGAGCTGGCCATTAGGACGATAAATTCCAATTTTGGGTTAGATATCACAGACTATGTAACTATGAACTTTGCCCGGCTTGCAGAGGTTATTGACGCCTTTGGCGGGGTGGATATGGAGCTTACCGCCGGGGAAGTACTTCAGACCAATATGAATATCAACAACCTCATGTGGGAGATAGGTCTTGAGCATCAGCAGGCTTTAGAGGAGGGGAGAGACGACTCTGACGTGGTATACGTGGAGGTTTCGGGCGATGACTTCCTGCCGATGATAGATCCAAGCTGTGTTTTCGAGGAGGAGGACAGCTATGCCCCGGGGGTATATCACCTAAACGGAGCGCAGGCTGTTGCATATGGCAGAATCAGGGCCATCGGGGACGATTTTGAAAGAGTCCAGCGTCAGCAGAAAGTCCTCAAAAAACTGATGGGTAAGGTATCCGAAATTCCTATCTCGGATTATCCGGGGATAATAAAATCCCTTCTCCCTCTGTGCGAGACCTCCCTTGATCTGTCAGATATTATTTCGATGGTTCCGATAGTAGCCGCGGGGTTCACGGTGGAGTCCATCAGCGTCCCGGATTTCGACTATGAGGTTGACCTGCATGACGATCCGGAAAATTATAACCTCATCTTCGATATAGAACAGGCGTCCCACAGGATAAGCTCGTTTATCTATGAGGAGGGCTCACCATACTGGGAGGAATACGGCGGCGACACTGGAGCTTCGGCCGCCAGCTGAAGACTGAGAGAAAAAGGAATTTAATATATTTGTCAAAAAGGGGACAGTATTATGGCAGAACCAGCGCTGATTATCCTTGCGGCAGGCATGGGCAGCCGGTACGGGGGAATAAAGCAGATAGATCCAATGGGGGAGCATGGAGAGAAAATCATAGATTACTCTCTGTACGACGCAAAAAAGGCAGGATTTCGCCGTGCGGTTTTTGTGATAAGAAAAGAGCTTGAGAAAGATTTTGAAGAGGAAGTATACTACAGGATCAAAGACCTGATGGAAATTGAGACGGTTATGCAGGAGCCCGACGACATTCCAAAAGGCGTGGTCTTTCCTGAAGGGAGAGCCAAGCTCTGGGGAACGGGTCACGCGACGCTTGCCGGAGCGAGGATTCTTGGCGATTCCCCCTACTGCGTTATCAATGCCGACGACTATTACGGCGACGAGGCGTATAATAAAATTTATGATTTTCTGAAAACGGTTCCCGAAGACTCCAGCCCGCTTTCCTGCGCGATGGTTGGCTACACCCTCAAAAACACGGTAACGGAGAACGGATATGTATCCCGCGGTGTCTGCGAGGTGAAGGACGGGGAGCTTTTGCGCATAACAGAGAGAACGCATATAGAGAAAAGAGAGGACCGCATAGCTTTTACCGAGGATGGAGAGAATTGGCATCCTTTGGAGGATGATACCATAGTCTCCATGAATTTCTGGGGATTCCCCGCGGGATTCACGGAAAAGCTTGAAGTTGAGTATGAAAAATTTTTTGAAAGTGCAATGCCAAAAGATCCCCAAAACGCGGAATTTTACCTGCCGTTTGCGGTGGATTCCGTACTCAAAAACGGTGATGCCAGGGTAAAAGTCCTGTCATCCCAGGATAAATGGTACGGCGTGACCCACAGGGAGGATAAAGAAATCGTGAAGAGGGCTTTTGCCTCACTCACAAAGGCCGGGGTTTATCCGTCCCCACTCTGGGGAAAATAGAAGACTGAAAGCTGGGACTTTCTAAATAAACTCAATTAACTTATTTTCTATGCAGACATCATAGACGAGTCTTTTCTCACCTGCAGAGTTAAATGAGATGTCGATAATATCACCGGAAACATCAGTAACTGTGCCCTCACCAAAGAACTTATGCTTGACCTGCTTGCCAATGATTTCCCGCGGAGCAGAGACTGCAGACTTCTGGGGAATAGTATGAACAGGTTCTTCTGGCAAAATTTTACTTGGAAATTCCCTTGCCGATAACATCTTAAGATACTCTTCCTCAACATTTTTCCCGTGGGCTCTGTAGTCGTCCATGTCTTTAAACACGAATATGGATGGCTTCTCAACGTCGTTGTCTGGCACAGGACGAATGGGAAATATCCATACCTTGCGATCAATCCCGTCTTCGCCAGGCTGAATATCAATGTACGGGGTACTTACTAGTTCAACCCTTCCGCAATAGATGTATTCGCCGGCATTTATCACCTCAAACAGATGGACGTCAACGTCAGTCCTTCCACACGATGCTAGAGTTTTATTCTGAGACCAGTTGATATCCTGGTCCCCGGTTTTTCCCATACCTGTATAGTGCAGCACGCCTCCTATCCACTTATCGTGATAAATGCCCTTGGTGTAGTCAGATATGACAACGAGGGTATTTGTCGTGTGGGATCGGCGCATACCGCCCATATTTCCACATTTGAATATCTCAGCTATTTCCTCGTTTCTGAGAATTTGCCCAATCTTCAAGCCGGGTTCAAACATATAACATTATCTCCTTCTAGCGAGTTATATTAATCTGCAAATAAAGTGACTATGGTCTCCACATGCTGGGTTCGGGGGAACATATCCAGTGGCACTGCGAGATTGGGGACATAACCGAGAGCGGAAAAAAGCTTGAGGTCTCTCGCCAGTGTAGCGGGATCGCACGAGACATATATCAGACGTTTAGGACCCATCTTAGAAATTGTCTCGATCAGAGCGGGCTCCAGACCTTTTCGGGGAGGGTCAACGACTATGACGTCGGGAATCTCCCCGTTTTCAAGAAGCTTGCTAGCTGCCGCAGCGGCATCCTCGCAGATAAATTTAGCGTTTGATATGCCGTTTTCTTTAGCATTTTCTTTGGCACTCTCTATGGCGTCGGGATTTGTCTCCACCCCGATGAGTTTTCTCACCTTGCCGGCAAGGGTGAGGCCGATGGTTCCAATGCCGCAGTAGAGATCCAGCAGGCATTCATCTCCGCTTAACTGGGCAAGCTCCCCGACAATCCTATACAGCGTCTCTGTTTGCGCGTGATTTACCTGGTAAAAGGAGAGAGGAGCCAAGCGGAATTTTAGCGAGCAGAGTTCGTCCCGGATAAAGCCATCCCCATAGATGACCCTGCAAGTTTTTCCCAGCGCTACATTGGTCCTTTCCATATTGATGTTAGTCAGTATGCTCTTTATTTTTGGGACTGATGCCCTGAGAATTTCCGTAAGCTCTTTTTCGTGCTTTAGGGAATTTCCGTTTATGACGACGCAAACCATTATTTCACCGGTCTTCTCAGCTTTTCTAAGATAGAGATTTCTCATTTTCCCTGTGTGGGTGGTTTCGTCGTAAATGGAATCTCCGTATTCATTGTACCACATGCGAAAAGCGTTCTCAATCTCTCCAAACTCACTTGGCTGAAGCTTGCATCCCTCGCAGTCAACAATGCGATGGGAATGGCGCGCGTAAAATCCCATGGAGAGAGAACCGTCAGCTTTTTTCCCAAGGGGAAGGAGTGCTTTATTTCTGTAACCATCAAAGCTGCCGGCGCCTACAATCGGAAGAAACTGAATGGAAGAAAGTCCTCCTATACGGGATAGGGTCTCCTTTACTTTATTTTCTTTGATTTTTAGTTCGGCCCGGTAGGAGATATGCCTGTAGCAGCATCCGCCGCATTGTGAATAGACGGGGCAGTCTGCCTCTGCCCTGTCCGCAGAGGGAGAGACAATTTCAATCAGTTTGCCATACGCATAATTCTTTTCAAGTTTTACTATTTTAATTTTCGCTATGTCCCCGGGGGCGGTAAGAGGAGTGAAGACGGCCATCCCGTCGATTCTCCCAACCCCCATGCCATCGCTTGTCATTCCTGTGATATTTATCTCGAATATCTCATTCTTTGTGACTGACATTTGAATTGCTCTCTTTCGGAAAATATACGGCTTGCCGCTATTTTAGCAAGATTTCTGCCATTTGGCAACCTTTCTTGAGGATTTGAATCTTTCGCTTATCAGAAAAAGCCTATTTAAGCTAGTGACATTTTATCCCCTATATGATAAAATGAACCTGTGGCCCGACCTAGAGGTTATGGGAAAAAGCCAAGATAACTAACGCCCGCCTTTTGTAAAGGGGAGATGAAAGTTGGCGCTGGACGGTGCGCTTTTGAGGCACTTGCGCATAGAGCTGGAGGAAAAACTCTTAGGCGCGAGGGTGGACAAAATATATCAGCCCAGCCGCGAGGAGCTTATCCTAGCACTTCGCACTAGGGAGGCGAGCTTTCGTCTATTGGTTTCCGCCAGGGCAAACAGTGCCCGTATCCATTTGACGGAGATTCCTTTGGAAAACCCGAAAGAACCCCCCATGTTCTGTATGCTACTGAGGAAGAGACTCACCGGTGCAAGGCTTACTGCCCTAAGACAACCCGGCCTAGAGAGGGTCCTCCACCTGGATTTTGAAAGCATAGACGAGCTTGGGGACCGGGTTATATTGACGCTCTCCGCAGAGATCATGGGCAAATACAGCAATATTATTTTAACCGGACAAGACGGCAGGATAATAGACGCCATAAAACGTGTGGATTCTGAAATGTCCTCTCAGCGGCTAGTGCTTCCCGGCCTGTCTTATCAGCCCCCTCCCGCCCAAAATAAGCTGGATGTTCTTGAAACATCACCTGCAAAGCTCTCTGCCGCTTTAAAAACTCTTCCCGGGGATATGGAACTCTCAAAAGCGCTTCTCACACTCATTTTTGGCGTTTCGCCGATAGTTTGCAGGGAACTTGCCTTCTCTGTGGGCAGGGGCGCACCGCTTACCGCAAAGACCTTGACTGAAGAACAGAGTTTTAGGGTAGGTTTCTTCTACGGAAAACTTAGGGAGACGGTGGAGAATATTACAGGCACCCCGCATTTTGCGGTGGATGCCCAAAAAAAACCGCTTGACTTCACCTTCACAGATATTCACCAGTACGGCTCTTCCGCAATAATCTATAAAGGCGACAGCTTCTCTAAGATGCTGGATGACTTCTACAGAGAAAGGGATCAGCACGAGCGGATGAGAGTAAAAGAGCAGGATCTGCTTAGAAATCTCTCCACAATATCCGAGAGGCTCTCCAGAAAAATAACCGCACAGCGAGGGGAGCTTTTGCAAAGCGCTAAAAGGGGAGAGCTCAAGGTCTGCGGGGATCTTCTCAGCGCGAATATGTATTCTATCGAGAAGGGCCTAACTTCGGTAAAACTTCCGAATTTCTACGAGGAGGGGGAACCGTTAAAAGAGATTCGTTTAAATCCCGCTCTCTCAGCTTCTCAAAACGCACAGAAATATTACAAGGATTACCGTAAGGCAAAGACCGCAGAGACGGTTCTTTCACAGCAGATAGAGCTTGCGCAGAAGGAGATGGAATATCTGGAGAGCGTTCTCGATTCCCTCTCCCGCGCGGAGAGCGACAGAGATTTAGAGGAGATAAGAGAGGAGCTAAGGGAGCAGGGATATTTGAAGACTCCCAGGGACAAACGGCAAAAGGCGGTATCTTTGGGAGAGCCCAGAGAATATAAGGTTTCAGACGGTTTTACCGTGCTTGTCGGGAAAAATAACCGCCAAAACGACAGGCTTACATTTAAGATTGCCAATAAAAACGACATATGGCTCCACACAAAAAATATACCCGGAGCCCATACCCTGCTTTTAACAGGCGGCAGATCTCCCACAGAAGGGGCAATCGCAGACGCGGCAAAACTTGCAGCATTTCACAGCAAAGCGAGAAACTCCTCTCAAGTAGCGGTGGACTATACCCAGGTAAGGAATGTCTCGAAACCGCAGGGGGCAAAGCCAGGAATGGTAATATACGTAAAATATAAAACAGTTTTTGTGACTCCTGACAGAGAATTGGGGGAAGAGAAGTGAAGAAGCTGTTAAGAGGCGTCGCTGCGTCACCGGGAATAGGTATAGGCAGTGCCCTGGTATACAGAGAAGGCGATTTCAACAGATTGGAGAGGGATGTCGAGGATTCTGAGGCCGAGAACAGGCGTTACCGCGACGCTGTGGACCGCTTTTGCTCTCTCAGGGAACAGAAAGCGGCATATCTCTCGGCTGCGGGAGGCCAAGCCCAGGCGGACATTCTCTTAACCCAGGTGGAGATGGTAAGGGACCCCTATCTTTCAGGACAGGTAGAGGGACGAATAGCATCTTACCGCTCTGCGGAGGCGGCCCTGGATGAAGTTTGCGGTATTTTTGTCCGCCAGTTTCTCAAGGCAGAAAATGAGTATACCCGCCTTAGAGCTGAGGATATCAGGGACATGAGAAACGGGGTCTTAAGGCAGCTTTTGGGCATACCAGAGGCGGACTTTTCCCAAATGGAAAAGGGAACAGTGATTGTTGCTGAGGATTTACCTCCCTCCGTCATGGCGGCGCTGGACCCGGAGGTTGTGGCCGGAATAGTTCTTTGCAGGGGAGGGAGAGCTTCCCATACCTCGATATTGGCCAGGGCCATGGGAATACCGACTGTGGTGGGGGCAAACGGTGCGCTCTCATGGGTGGTAGATGGTGAAGAGGTAGCGGTGGACGGTATTCAAGGGGAGGCCGTCCTTGAGCCTAACGATAATGAGAGAGCCGCGCTTGAAAATCTCAGAAAAAATTATATCGGGCAGAAAAAGTCGCTGGATGGCTTGAGAGGCAGGGAAACTCTCACTTCTGACGGGGTGAGAGTAAGCCTTATGGCCACGGTCGGCAGCGAGAGCGAGAGCCTTCTCGCAAGGGAGGACGGATGCGATGGCATAGGCCTTCTGCGCTCGGAATTCCTCTATCTCGACAGGCCGTCTCTTCCAAAGGAGGAGGAACAGTTTCAGGTATATCGCAGGATAGCCCAGCAGGCCGGCGGCAAACCTGTGGTTATACGGACGTTGGATGTGGGCGGCGAGAAGCGCATACCCGGAATTTCTTATGATTGGGAGGAAAATCCTGTTCTTGGCTGCAGGGGCGTTAGGCTAAGTCTTGTAAATCCTGATTTTACCAAGGAACAGTTAAGAGCAATTCTACGCGCCGGGGTATATGGAAATGTGAGAATTCTTTTGCCTATGGTGACCGGTATAGAGGAGATCAGAGGCATGAAAGCCCTAATAGAAGAGGCTAAGGATGATTTAAGAGCGCGCAGGATTTCTTTCAGGGCGGATCTCCCGCTTGGTATTATGGTGGAGACCGTCGCTGCCGCGCTGACGGCTGACAGACTTGCGAAGGAAGCTGATTTTTTCTCCATAGGCATGAATGACCTGACCCAGTACACAATGGCTGTGGACAGAGATAACGCCGCCGTCGCCACGCTCTATTCCCACTATGACCCGTCGCTGCTGCGTCTCCTCAAATGGACGGTGGACAGTGCCGCCGATGCCGGCTGCCCCGTCTCATTTTGCGGACAGGCCGCTGCGGACCCGCTTTTTATTCCGCTCTTACTTGGCCTAGGGATAGAACAGTTCAGCGTACAACCCATGTCTTTGCTTGCCTCCAGGCGGGTATTTTCCCTGTGGACAAAAGAGGAGAGCGCAGAACTTTTAAACGAGGCAATGACCTTGTCCACAGAGGCGGAAGTCCACGCTCTTCTCAAGTCACGGGAACGGATTTAAAAGTTTTGCCTGGTAAAATTAAAAATCTTAAAAAAACCCTTGATTTTTTTCCATGGCTGTGCTATTCTATATGAGGAGTTGGGGGTATAGCTCAGCTGGGAGAGCGCTTGAATGGCATTCAAGAGGTCAGCGGTTCGATCCCGCTTATCTCCACCAGGAAAAGGACACCTTTGCGGTGCCCTTTTTGGTTTCACGTAAAAACAAATCAGGCAAGGTTCTCTACCTCTTTTATGTCATCTATGGGGATAGCCGCACCGGAGAGCCGCAAAAGGCGGTTCTCAATATCCAGTTCCTCCACGCGTCCGCTCACGCTGCGGTATTCCCCTTTCTGGATACCATCATCAACTTTTACGGGGACAAAATATACCGCCCGTACAAAATCACCTGCCCTAAGCTGCCTTAAAGTGCAGTCAAGCTCCTCACTCATCTGTTCTGAGGGAATTACCCTTGGGACAAGCAGCCTGTTCTTTTCCTCCGTAAGAATCCCAAGATTAAAGCCTCTCAACGCGTCAAAGGGTTTAAATATCTTAGCCGTATCAACATCCAGCCGCCGTGAAGACGGCCTGCGGGAATAAATAATATCCTGATATTTCCTGCCCATTTTTTCACCCGCAATCCTATAAAATTTCCGGTCCTGCCGAAATGAGTCATTTTCGGGCGGCTCACTTACCCATATTATAGAACATATGTTCTATAATGTCAAGGGAAATTTAAAACTTATTTCTGATTTCACCCAATTGGCAGTAGATTTTTATAAAATGCTGGTGTATAATACAAAATGAAAGTTGAGGTCTTGTCAGTTGCAAGATTTTTAACGGGATATCGGCGCAAATAGTTTTGGAAGCGCTTTTTGCCGTTGCAAGCGTTAAGCCAAGCAAAATACTGAGGAGGATTTTTAATGAATTTCGTTTTTGTCAGCCCAAATTTTCCGAGAACCTACTGGAATTTCTGCGATCGCTTAAAGCGCAATGGCGTCAATGTGCTGGGAATAGGCGATGCTGCCTATGATGAGATCCCTAACGAGCTAAAAACCTGCCTGACAGAGTATTACCGCGTGGGAAGCCTCGCGGACAGCGATGCCATGACGCGTGCGATGGGGCTTTTTACTTTCAAGTACGGCAAGATAGACTGGGTGGAGTCTAATAATGAATTCTGGCTTGAAGGCGACGCAAAATTGCGAACCGATTTTAACATCACAACAGGAGCCCAAAATGATTTCATTTCCCGCATCAAATTCAAAAGCAAGATGAAAGAAAGCTATGCAGCCGCCGGGGTACCGGTGGCCCGCCACCACATGGTCAAGGACTTGGGCGGCGCGCTTGAGTTTGTAGACGAGGTTGGGTATCCTGTGATTGTCAAGCCGGACAACGGCTGCGGGGCAGAGGCGACCTACAAACTAAAAAATGAAGAGGATTTGCGCGCCTTTTACTCTGACCTTCCGCACGAGCAATATATAATGGAGGAATTTATTGACGGTACTATCGTCAGCTTTGACGGCATAGCCGACAGCCATTGCGTCCCGCTGTTCTATACCAGTAATTATTTTCCCACTCCCATCATGGATATTGTGAATACCAACGGCGACCTTGCATACTGGACGCAGAAGAGCGTACCCGAGGCGCTGAAAAAAGTTGGATTTGCCACCATTAAGGCGTTCGGCGCAAAGAGCAGGTTCTTCCACTGCGAGTTTTTCCAGCTCCACAACGATAAGGAAGGGTTGGGAAAGAAGGGTGATTATGTCGCGCTGGAGGTCAATATGCGTCCTGCGGGCGGATATACCCCCGATATGATAAATTTTGCAAACAGTGTGGACTGTTATCAGATCTGGGCCGACATGGTATGCTACGATGAGGTGCGAAATGTCAAATTGGACGGCGAAAAACATTTTTGCGTCTATGCCGGCCGCAGGGATGGAAAGACCTACAGGCACAGCCATGAGGAGATATTGCAGAAATACGGCAGGGTCATGAAGATGTGCGAACGCATTCCTGAAGCGCTGACACTGGACATGGGGAATCAGATGTATACCGTGGTACTTGATACCGAGGAGGAGCGGGAAAATTTCATTCAGTTTGTTCATGAAAGAGCCTGAGACGAGGGGGATTAAATGGAAAAAAAATATGTTCTCGCGATAGACCAGGGTACCACAAGCTCTAGGGCTGTGCTTTTTGATTCTTACGGCAGAGAGATCTCCATAGGGCAAAGAGAATTCCGGCAGATTTTTCCGTTGCCGGGCTATGTGGAGCATGACCCGGAAGAGATATTTGAGACCACAGTCTTAGCGATGAGGGAAGCGGTAGAAAGCGCCGGAATCTCTCCCGATGCAATCGCATCTATTGGCATAACAAACCAGCGCGAGACCACTGTCGCTTGGGACAGGGAGACGGGTGAGCCTGCCTGCAACGCCATCGTCTGGCAGTGCAGGAGAACGGCCTCCATCTGCGAAGAGCTAAAGTCCCGCGGGCTGGGAGAGTATATAGGGAAGATAACCGGGCTGATAATAGATCCGTATTTTTCCGGGACAAAGATGAAGTGGATGCTTGAGAATTTGCCGCGTGTGAGGGAACTTGCGGGTAAGGGCAGGCTCTGTTTTGGCACGGTGGATTCTTGGCTGATATACCGCCTGACCGGTGGAGATGTATTTGCCACGGACGTTACGAACGCTTGCCGAACCATGCTTTTCGATATCCGAAAACTTGATTGGGACGAGACCTTGCTAAAGGAGCTGGGGGTGTCTAGGGACTTCCTTCCAAAAGTCGTCTCCTCAAGCGAGATTGTGGGATACTTAAAGCCGGATATTCTCGGAAAGGAAATCCCCATCTCCGGTGTTGCGGGGGACCAGCATGCCGCACTTTTCGGACAGTGCTGCTTTAGCCGGGGCATGGCAAAAAATACCTATGGCACGGGATGTTTTGTCCTTATGAACACCGGTGAAAATCCCGTGAACTCTGGCAGCGGGCTGCTTACAACCATTGCTTGGAAGACAGGGGATAGGGCTGTCTATGCTTTAGAGGGAAGTGCCTTTAACGCCGGCTCCGCCATCAAGTGGCTAAGGGACGAGCTTAAGCTTATCGAATCACCTCAGGAGGCGGATTACCTCGCCGAAACCGTGGAGGATTCCGGAGGTCTTGTTTTCGTCCCGGCGTTTACAGGTCTCGGCGCGCCGTATTGGGACGCTTATGCCAGGGGAGCGCTTTTGGGAATTACCCGTGGCGCCACAAAGGCCCATGTATGTCGCGCAGTTTTGGAGAGCATCGCTTTGGAGAGCTGGGAACTGGTGAACTTGATGGAGAAGGAATCAGGAGTGCAGCTTAAACAGTTGCGCGTGGACGGAGGAGCCTCTAGAAGCAGGTTCCTTATGCAGGAGCAGGCAGACCTGCTAAGCTGCGAGGTCCTAAGGCCAAAATGCCTTGAAACCACTGCGCTTGGCGCCGCTATGCTTGCGGGACTGGGCGTGGGGGTCTGGAAATCCGAGGAGGAGCTGGCCAAGCTATGGGATCTGGATATGAGCTTTATTCCCAATGGAACGGATACAAAACGTCAGTCTGAGATTGAGCGTTGGCACAAGGCGGTAGAGAGATCAAGAAATTGGGAGGAAATGGATAGAGCCTGACGAAAAAAGAATTGTGTTTTTTTGAAAATCCCCCCTTGACAATTGCTTTAACCCTGATATATAATAACGATGCTGGCTTTGGGTCGGCATTTGGAGCGGTATTGTGTAATGGTAGCACAGCAGACTCTGACTCTGTTCGTCTGGGTTCAAATCCTGGTACCGCTGCCAGGCAGCCTCGGCAATTCCGGGGCTGTGTTTTTTCGAGGTGTGGCTCAGTTTGGTAGAGCGCTACGTTCGGGACGTAGAAGTCGCAGGTTCAAATCCTGTCACCTCGACCATTTTTCGCCGGACCGCGTGGCCCGGCGAGATTTTCTTTGGATGAGCAGAACGTCCAAGGGGATGAAGAAATTTCTTGGAGTACTGAAAATCAATTTGGGCAAAGCAGACCAAAAGAGACCTGCGGCAGTGTTTAGCTGTAGGTCTCTTTTTCATGGAAACCGGATTAAAACGCAAGAAACGAAGCGGCTGTTATACTGCGAGAAAGAATCTGGATCTTCCTATTTCAATGATCAGACCGTGAAAACCTCGCGTCCGTCGATGAAGACCTTCTTAACCGTAGTGGAGACCTCGAACGGGCAGCCGTCGGTTATGACGATGTCGGCATCCTTGCCAACCTCCAGAGAGCCAACCCTGTCAGCCGCGCCTATATGTTTGGCGGGGTTAATGGTGATAGCCTGAAGAGCTCCGAAGGGGTCCATTCCCGCTTTTACGGCAAGCCCGGCGCAGAGGGGGAGATATGCCTGGGGAATGACGGGAGAGTCCGTGATTATCGAGACCTGGCAGCCGGCATTTTGCAGAACGCCCGGCGTGGTCCAGCTCTTATTCCTCAGCTCGAACTTGGTAGGATGCGTGAGCGTTGGACCTACCGCGAGGGGATAATTTTCCTTAGCCAGTTCTTCGGCGATGAGATGACCCTCGGTGACGTGCTCTAGGGTTAATTTCACATTAAACTCTTTCGCTATGCGTATGGCCGTAAATATATCGTCAGCCTGATGGGCATGGGCCTTTAGCGGCATCTCTCTGTGAATTACCGGCCGCAGGGCCTCAAGCTTCATGTCAAACGGCGGCTTTTTATCCGGGTCGTCTCCCGCGGCTATTACCTTTCTGTCATATTCCCTGGCCTTAAAAAGAGCCTCCCTCAGTTTGCTTGCAGTGGTCATACGGGTGGAGTCCGCAGTGTTTCTGTAGCATCTCTTTGGGTTCTCGCCGAAGGCGCACTTCATGGCGGCCTCTTTTATTATTGCCATGTCATCGATCCTCTTGCCCACGGTCTTCACCACGGTGAAGGTACCGCCAAGGACGTTAGCACTCCCGGGACCTGCGCAAAGGGTGGTGACACCGGCGTTTCTCGCCTCCGTTATAGCCGGGTCAAACGGCTGGAATCCGTCTATTGCCCTTAGCTGAGGAGAGATAATGTCGTTTCCCTCATTGTAGTCCGAGCCTTCAAATCCAATTCCGGAACCGTCAAGACCGGTATGGCCGTGCGCCTCTACAAAGCCGGGATAGATTTCTAAACCCTCGGCATCGACGGTATCCGCATTGTCATAGGAAAGGCCGGTCCCGATCTCCTTTATTTTTCCTCCCTCGATTGCAATGTCGGCCTTATACGGTTCCCTGTTCACCGCGTCATTGATAAGACCGTTTTTGATGATTAGCATATGATGACCTCCTTGGTTTATTTGAGTTCATTATACATGATTCCGGGAGGCAATGCAAACCTTTTCCGGTTTTTCTTTGAATCACGTCATTTTTATTTGCCTTCAACTCCTTGCAGTTGAAAAGAAAACCGTGTATAATTGAGAAAAAGGAAACGGAGGATGGAAGATGAAAAAATTATATGATGTAAAATTTACGCTGGACCCAAAGAATTTTTCTTTCCCGGTCGGGTCCGCTGCGCTTTGCGGAGAGTTTCTTTTCTATGAGAGCGGGCTTACCGGAAATACGGATGAGACCGGAATGGTGGATTGCGACAAGAAATATCCGCCATCAGAGTACAGGGAAGGGCTTGAGAACATCGGCGGTATGTACTGCCAGGAGATGAGCAAAAATGATGAGGGGATTTTCGAGGTAAACCTTAAACTCCCCGCGGGACTTTACGGCTATTATTATCTGCTGAACCCTGTTTTTGCCCCCGCTAGCGATGACCCTAAACTTATGTGGATGAATCTCACCTTTGCGGACGGAACGGTAAAGAGTCTGAAGAACTTGGAAGATGCCATTGCATGCGATTTCAGCGGGAGTGAAAACCACCGCGCGCTTGACCCCAATAACCTCCCGATAGCTCCCACAGTAACGGGAAAGCAAAATAACAGCCCTCTCTTCGTCGGGACGGCGGAGGATTGCCCGTGGCTACCGATAGATGACAGGGAAAAAGCTGGAACCCTCACCTATCTGTCCTACCTTGATATAGATGATAAACCGCAGAGCGTGGCGGTCTACCTCCCCGCGGGGTACGATCGGGACAAGACCTATCCTCTCGTGATGGTAAGCCATGGAGGCGGCGGAAATGAAGCCGATTGGCCAAGCCAGGGCGGAATAGCTAATATCATGGATAATCTTATAGCGAAGGGTGAGACAGAAGAGGCCATTTTGGTCTGTATGAACAATTCTGTCTATGAGTGGAAATACGCGAAAATTGCGGAAAACTGCGAAAAAAGGATAATACCGCTGATTGAACAGATCTTCAACGTCAGCAAAGACCCCCATCACCGCGCCTTCTGCGGACTTTCCATGGGCAGTATGACGACGTTGTATATGTATATGCACCGCAGCCATGTCTATGATTATTACGGGGCTTTCTCTGGAGGGCTTGCAGGCGGCGAGCATTTTACCCTGTCTGATCCGCACCTTAAAGACGTGACCCTCATGATAGGCACCGCCGAGGAGGATATCGCCTATAACGAGCGCGAGATAGGGGTTCCCCCGACGATTCGAGCTCTCAAGGCGAAGGGACTGCCATATATACCGTATTTTACAACGGGGAGCCACGACTGGTTCTGCTGGCAGAAGATGTTTACCCACTTCGCAAAGAAAGTTCTCTGGAAATAAACAGGTGAGGGGGGCGCGGCGTTGCAGCAAAGCTTTTTTTCGGGAAACGATGAGGATATGCCTTTGGCTACCCGCCTAAGACCAAGGGACCTTGATGAATTTGTCGGGCAGAAACACCTCCTTGCGCCTGGAAAGGTGCTGTATAACCTCATCGAGCAGGACAGAATCTCCTCCATGATCTTTTGGGGTCCGCCAGGTGTGGGAAAAACCACGCTTGCCAGGATAATAGCGGGGAGGACCAAATCGGATTTTGTGAATTTCAGCGCAGTCGTAAGCGGGATCAAAGAGATAAAAGACGTGATGGCCAAGGCTGAAAATGCGAGGCTGATGGGGGAGAGGACCATTCTCTTTGTGGATGAGATCCACCGCTTTAACAAGGCCCAGCAGGACGCCTTTCTGCCTTATGTGGAGCGGGGAAGCATTATCCTGATCGGCGCTACCACGGAGAACCCCTCTTTCGAGGTGAACTCTGCCCTTCTCTCGCGGTGCAAGGTCTTTGTTCTGAACCCTTTGGAGGCAGAGGACCTCATGGTTCTGCTGAAAAGGGCCATTACCGATGAGAGGGGTTTTGGCAGGGAACAAATTGAGATTACGGATGATATTCTCCTGGGTATCGCAAATTTCGCAAACGGTGACGCAAGAACGGCTTTGGGAACTCTAGAGATGGTTGTGAACAACTCTCCCAGAGAAAACGGCGTGACCCAAGTGACCCGGGAGATCTTGGAGCAGTGCACCAGCAGGAAGTCCCTTCTGTATGATAAAGACGGCGAGGAACATTATAACCTAATCTCTGCCCTGCATAAGTCCATGAGGAACAGTGACCCCGACGCGGCGGTTTACTGGCTTGCCAGAATGCTGGAGGCAGGGGAGGACCCGCTCTATGTCGCCCGCAGGCTTGTAAGGTTTGCCAGTGAGGATGTGGGTTTAGCCGACAGCCGCGCTCTTGAAATCGCCGTCGCGGCATACCAGGCCTGCCACTTTATCGGAATGCCGGAATGTACCGTGCATTTGACGCATGCCGCGGTGTATCTCTCCGTCGCGCCAAAGTCCAACGCGCTGTATGTGGCGTATTCCGAGGCGGCTGAGGATGCCCAGAAGATGCTTGCCGAACCCGTCCCCCTTCAAATAAGGAATGCCCCCACAAAACTCATGAAGGACCTCCACTATGGAGAGGGGTACCAGTACGCGCATGATACTGAGGAGAAACTTACAGCCATGCAATGCCTCCCGGACTCTTTGGAGGGGAAAAAATATTACCGTCCCACTACCCAGGGAAGCGAGGCCAAAGTTAAGGCGAGGTTAGAACAGATCGAGCAATGGAAAGCGAAGGCGAGGGAGGAATAGCGGGCTTTCACAGTAAAAGCGAGCGGAGTTCTGCGGGTTCCTTTACCGTAAAGCGTGCGCCGCAGCTAAGCAGTTCGTCCAAATCCCTGAACCCCCAGAGCACCCCGCAGGGGATCATGCCGGCGTTAACGGCGGTCTGCATATCCACACCGCTGTCGCCGACATAGAGCATTTGCGCAGGGCTGAGTCCAAGCAGTCCGGCCATTTTGAGGGCAGCTGCAGGGTCCGGCTTTTTTGGAACCCCGGGGAGCGCCCCGAAAATCAGGTCAAACAGTCCGCCAAAGAGTCCCTTCACAACTGCCTTCGCCATATCATCCGGCTTGTTTGAGAGCACCCCGAGTTTTAATCCGGAGTTTTTTAGGTCCTCCAGAACGCCGGGGAGCCCGGGATAGGTATTTACAAGGTAGAGCGGGTTTTCGGCGTACCTGCGGTCGTATTCTAACCTAAAGAGTTTCTCCTCCTCATCAGAAAGGTCCGCACCGACCTCTTTAAGCATGCGCTTTATCAGGAGCTCTGCGCCGTTTCCAACCATTTTCCTGTATTTGCCGGTTGGGATTTCTGAAAACCCAAATGATTTCAAAGTTGCGTTTCCAAAGCCGGCGATGGAGTCCAGCGTATTAGCGAGCGTTCCGTCCAGATCAAAGATGCATCCCTTTATATTTAGCCTTTCCATGTTGGCACTTCTCCTTTAGCGTTTGATAAAAATCTTGTTTTGCGGTGGATTTTAAAAAGCTAGGCCTTTGTTCACTTCGTCCGGCTTTGTGCGAGACTGCCCAAAAAGTTTATCTCACTTTTTTGACAGGGCAAAAACCCATGGGTTATTTTACCACATTTCGGTCCGCTTGCGTATATTTTTTGTGCGGCGCCGGATATTGACATTTTGCCCTTTATATGATAGAACAATCTGGCGGGTTGTGCTAGCGGAGTGAAGACGATTTTGGGAGGTGGAATGAGAGGTGGACTATTCTGAAAAATCCTTGGCGGCCCACCGAAAATGGCGGGGAAAGTTGAGGATAGAGACCCCATGCTCTATAGAAACAGCTGAAGATCTCTCAATAGCCTACACCCCAGGGGTGGCAGCCCCTTGTGTTGAGATTGAGAAGAATCCGGAGCTCTCATATGAGTATACCCGCAGGGGAAATCTTGTGGCTGTCGTGACGGACGGGACCGCGGTTTTGGGCCTTGGGGATATAGGACCTCTTGCCGGAATGCCAGTTATGGAGGGAAAATGCGCCCTGTTTAAGGCTTTTGCCGGTGTGGACGCCTTCCCGATCTGTGTAAACAGCAGGGATACAGATGAGATTGTCCGCACGGTAGAGCTGATCTCAGGCTCATTTGGCGCCATCAACCTAGAGGATATATCCGCTCCGCGATGTTTCGAGGTGGAGGATAAGCTGAAGCAGCGGCTGGATATACCGGTTTTTCATGACGACCAGCATGGCACTGCCGTGGTGACACTTGCCGCCCTCATAAACGCGCTTAGCATAGTGGGCAAGGATATCTCACGGGTCCGCGCCGTGGTAAACGGGGCGGGCGCCGCCGGCACTGCCTGTACCAAGCTGCTGATAGCCACTGGTCTTAAGGACATTGTGGTCTGCGACAGGCGAGGAGCCATTGTGGAGGGCAGGCCCGGAATGACAGATGCGAAAGCATCTTTGGCGGAAATTTCCAATCCACAGAATAGGTCAGGCACGCTAGCAGAGGTCATAGAGGGCGCCGACATATTTATGGGTTTCTCGGCCCCAAACTGTCTTACACCTGAAATGGTGAAAAGTATGGCGGATAATGCGATTGTTTTCGCCTGCGCCAACCCAGATCCCGAGATATATCCTGAGGAGGCGCTTGCCGCAGGGGCCAAGGTTGTGGGTACCGGCCGTTCCGACTATCCAAACCAGATAAATAACGTCCTCGCGTTTCCGGGAATCTTTCGCGGAGCCTTGGATGTGCGCGCGAGAGAGATCAACGAGGAGATGAAGATAGCCGCCGCATATGCGATAGCGTCTTTGGCAAGGGAGAAGGGGCTTAGGCCGGACTACATCATACCGTCCCCATTAGATAAATCAGTGGCCCCAGCGGTCGCAAAGGCTGTTTCTGAGGCAGCGGTGAAAACCGGTGCAGCAGGAATAAAATAAAGAAAGGAAATGATCCTATGGCTCTTGAATCCCGAAAGAGAAATATCTACCGTCTGGTGCTCTGGGCGCTCTTTGCCGCACTCGTCTATGCGGGCAGTATGATGAGCGTCCCCATTCCCGTAGCTGTTGGAAATGTCTCGCGAATTCATCTGGGAAATATATTCTGCCTGCTCTCAGGCTTCATACTGGGACCAATCGGAGGCGGGCTGGCCTCAGGGCTCGGCTCTGCGCTGTATGACGCACTGAATCCCGCATATATAGCTTCAGCCCCGTTTACCTTTGTCTTTAAATTCCTCCTAGCCGCCGTCTGCGGCTGGATCGCCTACGGGAATGACGCCAACGCCGAGAGAATCCCCCGAAATATAGTTGCGGCGGTCTGCGGGAGCATAACATATATAATACTTTATCTGGGAAAGAACTTCATCTCTGGCCTTCTCATCGGCAGTGAGCTTGGAACCGTCCTTACCGCTACGGCTACACGCCTTGCCACATCTTCTGCGAACGCACTGGTGGCGGTGGTGGTTTCTGTCCCGCTGTGCGCCGCGATCAGGACGGCTCTCAAAAAGAGCGGACTGATGGCGAAGATCTGACTGTACAGGACGGAGCGCACAAGCGATTTTTTCAACCTCAACGGATTTGCCGATGTTTTTCTCGACAAAACCGGCATAGGTTTTTTGAAAATTCTTTTTCGCTGGCATTTTCATTCCCCATTTCATGCATTTTTATGAGGAGATTTTATAAGTCCCCCCATATATAGGGCGAAATGGGGTTTTTCGTGTCCTGAAATAGACACGTTTTGGAAAATTTGAATTATTCTAATTTTTAATTTGTACCCTATGATTTTATTATAATTCAGCGGGAATGCGACTTTGAGGGGTGTTGGGAGAGAATAGAGCGTGCCCCATAAAGAAAAATTAAGACAGAAAAGTTGAGTGCATAAAATCTCTAAAAAATGAAAATTTATTAGAGAAAACAGCCGTAAAGCAGGAGGCTTTAAATGGCCTTAGTTCATTAGGCACACTCACAGTCTAACTATTAGTACAGAGGCAAAAGATCTTGACATAGGGGCGGATAACCGCTATACTTGCGGTGGTGAAGAAAATCGCGGCTATTTATTGATATTATTGTTTTTGATGTGAGGGAGGAATGTAGCAATGCAGATATACGAGGAGCTGGAGCAAAGAGGTCTGATCGCACAGGTGACTGGTAGGGAGGAGATCAGAGATCTGGTAAACTCTGGCAGGGCGACATTTTATATAGGATTTGACTGTACCGCCGACAGCCTTACCGCAGGCCATTTTATGGCGCTTACGCTGATGAAGCGGCTGCAGCAGGCCGGAAACAGACCCATAGCCTTGATTGGCGGGGGTACTACCATGATAGGCGATCCCTCCGGCAGGACAGATATGCGCAAGATGCTGACGGCAGAGGATATAGAGCATAACGCCCAGTGCTTTAGGCGCCAGATGGAGCGCTTTATAGAGTTTGGGGAGGGCCCGGGCAAGGCCATGATGATAAACAACGCCGACTGGCTGCTTAAGCTAAATTATGTGGAACTTCTCAGGGAGGTTGGCTCGTGCTTCTCCGTCAACAATATGCTGAGGGCGGAATGCTATAAGCAGCGGATGGAGAGGGGACTGTCTTTCCTGGAGTTCAACTACATGATAATGCAGTCCTATGATTTTTATTATCTCTTCCAGCACTACGGATGTAATTTGCAATTTGGCGGGGATGACCAGTGGAGCAATATGCTTGGCGGTACAGAGCTGATACGTAAAAAACTGGGCAAGGATGCCCATGCCATGACGATAACCCTCCTCACGGATTCCCAGGGCAATAAGATGGGGAAGACGGCAGGAAACGCCGTTTGGCTGGACCCCGACAAGACATCGCCTTTCGGGTTCTACCAGTACTGGAGGAATGTAGGCGACGCCGACGTCCTAAAATGCCTGAGAATGCTGACTTTTCTCCCGCTTGAGGAGATTGACGCCATGAGCGCCTGGGACGGCGAGCGTCTGAATGAGGCAAAGGAAATTCTGGCATATGAACTTACCAAACAGGTCCATGGAGAGGAGGAGGCCAAAAAGGCGAGGGATGGTGCCCGCGCGCTGTTCTCTGCCGGAACAAATACTGAAAATATGCCCACCACAGAGATGGGCGAAAAGGATTTTGCGGCCGGTCCCGTAGGCATTCTGGACCTGCTGATCCTGGCGGGACTGACAGCCTCAAAAGGAGAGGGGCGCAGGCTTGTGCAGCAGGGAGGAATCAGCGTGGACGGGGAGAAGGTCTCGGATTTCTCCCGGTGCTTTGGGGTTGAGGATTTCAAGGACGGGCAGATAATTATTAAAAAAGGAAAGAAGATCTTTCACAGGATCGTCATCAAATAGAAAACAGACAGAGAAGCACGTACGTCTAATTTGAGATTGTTCAAAATTTTTTATTACTGAGGAGGTCCTGACCTGTGAGTGAGAAAAAGACGCGCATGCCCCAGATAGGTGAGGCGGTTTTCTGCATAGCGTATCTGATATTTGACCTGGTCGCCGCCGCTGTATTCTTCGCGAACGCGAACGGAAGGAGCGCAATCTTGCTGTTCGGCGTGCTGACCCTAGTCTTAGGCGGAGGGGACGCATTTCATCTGGTTCCAAGGGTGGTAAAGGCTTTTAAGGGGGATTCCCCCAGAGTCCAGTGGTGGTCCGGGCTGGGGCTTATGATCTCTTCCATCACCATGACGGTCTTCTACGTCCTGCTATTCTATATCTGGGTAATGATCTTCCCGGAGCATTACGAATCCATGCCATTTCACAAGGGGCTGCTTGTGCTGACATGGGTAAGCGCCGCAGTCAGGATAGTCCTCTGCCTGTTCCCGCAGAATAATTGGTTTAAGCCTGAGGGTAACCCGAGGTGGGGAATTTATAGAAACATACCTTTCGCCGTGACGGGGCTCTGTATCGTCTGGCTGTTTATTGCCTCTGGAAATACCAATGGCTACGGACTTTGGCAGATGGCAATCGCTATTGTCCTGAGCTTCGCCTGCTATTTCCCGGTAGTTATCTGGGCAAAGAAAAAGCCGGCCGTAGGGATGCTGATGATCCCCAAAACGCTGGCCTATGTCTGGATGATCAGCCTAGGGTTGAGCCTGATAGGTAAACTTTAAGGGATTTACTCCAAGTTCTATGCTTTGGCGTCGCCTGCTTCGGGATGAAAGTGATTAAATACCGCAAGCGCTGTCGGGGCGGTCACTCCGGTGACGGAGGAGAGCTCCTCCAAGCTGGCGTTTGAAATAGCGGATATGGTCTTGAAATGTCCCAGCAGGGCCTTGGCCCTTTTGGGCCCGACGCCGGGAACAGAGAGCAGTGTGCTTGAGAGGTTGGAGCGCTTTCGGAGGGTCCTGTGGTATCCTATGGCGAAACGGTGGACCTCGTCCTGGATCGTTGATACCAGCGTAAATGCCCTGCGGTTAGAGCTTATGGCTATCTCCCCGCCGGAGACGGCTATTGCCCTAGTGCGGTGTCTGTCGTCTTTGACCATGCCAAAGAGGGGGACATCTATCCCCATCTCATCCAGAACGGGTTTTACGGCGTCCACATGGCCCTTGCCGCCGTCTAGGAGAATCAGGTCGGGCAGCCTTCCAAAGCCGGTGTCTTCGCCGGGGGAGTTTAGATACTCGCTGAACCTGCGGCGTATTACCTCCCGCATGGAGGCGTAGTCGTCCTGGCCTGAGACTGTCTTGATCTTGAAGCGCTTATAGGCGGATCTTAGCGGACGGCCGTTCTCAAACACAACCATCCCGGCGACATTGTCTGCGCCCTGAACGTTTGAGATATCATAGCTCTCTATATATGCCGGCGTCTTACTGAGTCCCAAGAGCCTGCGCAGCTCGTCCAGCGCAGAGAACTCATGGCCGGAGCCGCCTAAAATCCTTGCCATATTCTCTGCCGCGTTTTTCTTGCACATATTGACAAGCTCCAGCTCCTCCCCTCTTTGGGGAAGCCGGATATGCGCCGCCTTTCCGCGCTTTTCAGAGAGCCAGCGCTCCACAAGCTCCATGTCCTCCATTTGGCCGTCTATGGCTATTATGGGGGGAATGCGATCCCTTATGCTGTAGTACTGCCTGATAAATTCAGAGCGGGCCTCGCTTTCAGGAGCGGCGCCCTCTGTCAGAAAGCTCTCCCTGTCTGAGAGTTTTCCGCCGGTAAAGCGGAATACCTCAAAGGATATGCAGGCCTCCCCCAGGTTTAGGGCTATGACGTCCTGCTCCTCAATCTTGCTGGCCACCACCTTCTGGCGGTCCTTCATGCGGTTTATCGCGTTTATCCTGTCTCTGAGGCGGGCGGCAAGCTCAAATTCCAGATTCTCAGAGGCCTCGTTCATCCTCTCTGTGAGAGCCTTTATTGAGGTTGCACTTCCACCACGGATGAAGTCCAAAGCCTCTGAAAAGGCCTCGTTATACTCCTCCTCGCTCATCTTTCCAAGGCATGGAGCGCTGCACTGGTTGATGTAGTAGTTGAGGCAGGGCCTGCCCTTGCCAAAATCTTGCGGGAACCTGCGGGTGCAGTTGGGCAGCTTGAAAATCTTCTCTGCGGCGTCAACCGTCTCCCTTATGCTCCACGCCGAGAGATAGGGGCCAATGTATTTAGCCCCGTCGTCCTCAATCTTCTTGACCTCGCTGATCCTGGGCCACGGCCCCTGAGTGACGCGGATGTAGCTGTAGCCCTTATCGTCTTTTAAGAGTATATTATATTTCGGCTGATTTTGCTTTATCAGGCTGCTCTCAAGCACAAGAGCCTCAAACTCGCTGTCACAGACGATATACTCGAACCAGTCCACATTGGAGACCATCTGCCTCACCTTTAGGTCGTGGTTCTTCTCGCTGCCGAAATACTGGCTTACCCGGTTTTTAAGAGCCTTTGCCTTCCCGACGTATATGATATTCCCGCTATTGTCGTGCATGATATAGACCCCGGGCAGAAGCGGGAGATTCATGGCCTTTGCCCTGAGTTCCTTCTTTTTTGAAGCGTCCATAGTTCTGCCCCCAACATGCCCAAGATATGACAGAGACGGGAAAACCTAAAAAAGCACCGCGTAAGCGGTGCTGATCTCTTGCATGAAACAACTCACTCGGAGAACCCGGATTTTACCAGCTCAACCAGCGCGTCTACGGCCTCCTCCTCATCGGCGCCGTCAGCGATGATCTTGATGGTCACACCGCCCACGATTCCGAGGGAAAGCACACCTAAAAGGCTCTTAGCGTTCACACGGCGCTCCTCTTTCTCCACCCAGATGGAGGACTTGAACTCATTCGCCTTCTGGATAAAGAATGTCGCCGGACGGGCGTGCAGCCCTACCTGATTCTGAACCAGCACATCCTTTGCACACATGAATTTCACTCTCCTAAGCTATGTAGTGCTTTCGTCCAAACTTAAACCGTCAAACAGGCCCAAAACATCCCCGGGCCATGTTCTAGTTCATTATAGCAAATTTTACATTGACGTCAACGGCTTTTCGGCATTTTCAGCTCCATGCCCATTGCTTTCTGAAAATCCATGTTCCCATTTGTGCAATCTGCCAATAATGTTGAAAACTTTTTGATAGATTGAATGTGCGGAGAAAATCAGACCGCTATATATAGGTCAGAACTTGACTTTGGGCACTACTCTCGCTTTGGTGAAAACAGAAATGCGAATGGAATTGACAATTTAAGATTTTTCCGTTATAATTTGGCCTGTGAGCAAGCCGGACAGTTGCGGACATATGGCGAAAGCCCATGCCTGAGGAAAGTCCGAGCTCCAGAGGGCAAGGATAACGGCTAACGGCCGCCGGGGGCGACCCTAGGGAAAGTGCAACAGAGATATACCGCCGGAATTCCCGGCAAGGATGGAAAGGCGAGGCAAGAGCTCACCGGCGCGGGAGAGATCCCGCGGCCCTGTAAACCCTGTCCGGAGCAACACCGTGGAGGAACAGAAAGCGCTGCCCGCGCGTTCCGAGGAGGTGGCGAGAGTCTGCCGGCAACGGCGGACCAAGATAGATGACTGTCTAAGACAGAACTCGGCTTACAGGCTTGGTCACTGAAAGAACTGCCGGCTGGCGGTTCTTTTTTGCATGGGAGGCAGGCAAAAACTTCAAATATCGCCGGCTTTTCCAAAACTTCCCTAGATAAATGCAGGAATGGAATGAACGTCTTGATTTATTGTGAATACTGACGGAAATCATGAGAAAAGTCTGTGCAGATTTGTCAAAAGAAATGTTTGCAAACCCGGTGGCCATGTTCTATAATCGAGACGAGTCTGGGGGCTACCCCAAAGGAAAGGATATGAGGTTTAGATGAAAGTCGCTGTGATCGGCTGCGGAACCATTGCAAACGCGGCGCATATACCGTCCTATATGAATAATTCCGAGGCGGAGATAAAGTATTTCTGCGACATTATCCCGGAGAGGGCGGAGGCCGCGGTGCAGAAATATAATTGCGGCAAAGCCGTGACGGACTATCATGACGTGCTGAAGGACCCCGAGGTTGAGGCCGTAAGCGTCTGCACGCCGAACAACGTCCACTCTGTCATAACCATCGATGCGCTAAGGGCCGGAAAGAATGTGCTTTGCGAGAAGCCCGCCGCAAGGGTCTACTCTGAGGCGCTTGAGATGCAGCGCGTTCAGCACGAGACCGGAAAGGTCCTGAATATCGGCGTGGTGAACCGCTTCAACGACAGTGTCAACCGGATTAAGGAGTATATTGACCAAGGAAAGCTTGGGAAGATCCACCACGTATATGTAAGCTTTAGGGCCCACCGCTCCATTCCCGGGCTGGGAGGGGCGTTTACCACCAAGGCAATCGCCGGAGGCGGCGCCCTAATAGACTGGGGAGTGCATTACCTGGATATCGTCATGTACTGCTGCGGCGACCCGAAGGTGAGGACTGTCAGCGGCGAGACCTTCTGCAAGCTGGGAAAGGATATGGAGAACTACGTCTACGAAAGCATGTGGGCAGGTCCGCCAAAATATGACGGGACTTACGATGTGGACGATTCCGTTACGGCGCTTATCCGCACGGAGGGGCCAACCATAACCCTAAACGGCGCCTGGGCACAGAATATAGGGGTAAACGAGCAGTATATAGATTTCATGGGAGACAAGGCGGGAATCCGCCTGCACTACGGCGCGGACTTCACTTTCTACGGGGTGGAGAACGGGGCCCTTGTAGAATATACCCCGAAGTTCAATATGAGAGATCATTTCCAAAATGAGATAGACGCCTTTGTGGACTGTATAAGGACGGGGAAGAAACTGCCCTCTCATATAGATACCGTGATTGTTACCGCAGAGATGATGCAGGCCATCTATGACTCTGCAGAGCAGCACAGGGAGATAGAACTGTAGAATTTTACTGAAAAATCAGAAGGGAGATAGAAGAGATGTATCCTTTTTCAATCGGCGTGATACTGGACTCTTTCCGCACGGATATCCACACCGCGCTTGACAAGGCCAAGGCTGTTGGGGCCGAGGGACTGCAGGTATATGCCACTTACGGGGAGATGACGCCTGAGGCGATGACCCCACAAAAGAGGCGGGAATTCCTAAAGGAAGTCAAGGACCGCGGGATGGTCATTTCAGCCCTCTGCGGGGACCTTGGGAAGGGCTTTGGGGATGCGGAGTTAAACCCGGGTCTTATAGAGCGCTCTAAGCGAATTCTGGACCTTGCGAAGGACTTGGAGACCGACGTCGTGACGACCCATATCGGTGTGGTGCCGGAGGACAAAAATCACCCCCGGTATGCCGTGATGCAGGAGGCGTGCGGAGAGCTTGCCGCCTATGCCGACAGCATGGAGGCGCATTTCGCCATAGAGACCGGTCCGGAGAGGGCAGAGGTGCTCTGCGGTTTTCTGGACAGCCTTAATTCCACCGGACTTGCCGTGAACCTGGACCCCGCGAACTTCGTGATGGTCACCGGCGATGACCCCGTGAAAGCGGTTTATACCCTCAAAAAATATATAGTCCACACCCATGCGAAGGACGGGAAGAGGCTCTACTACCGCGACCCGGAAGCGCTGTACGGCCTAGCGGAAGAGGAGATGCTGGCGGATGCCTCCTACATAGAGCTGCCCCTGGGCGAGGGAGATGTAGACTTTAAAAATTACCTAAAGGCCTTGGATGACATAGGCTATAAGGGCTTCCTCACGATAGAGAGGGAAGTTGGGGATGATCCCGAGGGAGATATCCGCAAGGCGGTAAAATTCTTGGAAGAGCTGATCAGATAGGCTGAGATTTGGGCATTCCCTGATGGCTTGGGGGATGCCCGTTTCTGTTTTGGCTAAGGCTTTTTAAGATCAAAAATATTTTGCTTGAAAGCATGAGAGGACGTATATGGGAAAACAAAAAAACAGCCTTTCCTCTTTTCTCACTAAGGAGAGCGTAAAAAATTTCCTGATAGTAAACGCCGGGACGGTGCTGCTCTCTCTTGGAGTGTATTTCTTTAAATTTCCTAATAACTTTACCACCGGGGGAGTAAGCGGCCTAGCGATCATTCTGGCAAGGCTGTTCCCGGGAATCTCCCAGGCGACATTCATGTCGGTGATAAACCTTGTTCTCCTGGTCATTGGGTTTATATTTCTAGGGCGGTCCTTCGGCATGCTTACGGCCTACGCCAGTCTGATGTTCTCCTTTGAGACCTGGCTTCTGGAGAGGGTTTTCCCGATGGATAAGCCATTTACAGACGAGCCGCTTTTAGAGCTGTGCTTCGCAATACTGCTGCCGGCTGTGGGCTCTGCCCTGCTATTTCACTGCAACGCGAGCGGCGGGGGAACAGACATCATAGCCATGATACTGAAAAAATATACCCATATAGAGGACATAGGAAAGGCGCTGTTTATAAGCGACAGCCTTATAGCGCTGGCATCCTGCTTTATCTTTGGGATGAAGGTCGGGCTGTTTTCCCTGCTGGGGCTTTTCGCGAAGACCTTTGTGGTGGATTCTGTCCTTGAGAGCATTAACCTCTGCAAGTTCTTCTTCATCGTATCCACCAAGGCCCCGATGATCAACGACTATGTGATAAATGAGCTGAACCGCAGCTCTACCATTTTGGACGCAGTGGGAGGGTTCTCCCACTCTGGAGAGCAGGTGCTGATGGTTGCCTGCAGGCGTTCTGAAGGGGTTAGGTTAAGGCAGATTACAAAGAAGATAGATCCAAACGCTTTCATGTTCATCACGAACACCAGCGAGATCATAGGCAAGGGCTTTAGGGTAAGCTAGATCGGGTTTGCAAATATCTGCGGCTTGTGCTATACTGAGGGCATGGAAGTTTTGACCCATGGGAGAGCCGGATTATGGAGAATGAAGAGAGAGTTGCGGCGCGCGAGGAGTTTTGCAGAATATACGAGCAGAACGTGAAGCGCGAGGGAAGCGAGAGGCTTTTAACGTGGCTAAAGGGGACGGATTTTTTCACTGCCCCGGCCAGTACGCGCTTTCACGGGGCGTGCGAGGGGGGACTGGTCCTACACAGCCTGAACGTCTATAAGGTGATGCGGGGAAGATTCTTTGGGGAAGGCGACAGCGAGGAGAGCTTTGCCCTGGTAGCGCTTCTGCATGACGTCTGCAAGGCCCAGTACTATAAGGTCTCCACCCGCAACGTGAAAAACGACGAGACCGGCGCCTGGGAGAAAAAGCCTGTCTATACAGTAGAGGACGCATTCCCGTACGGACATGGGGAGAAGTCGGTCTATCTTATAGAGAGGTTTGTACGTCTTAAGCCGGCAGAGGCCGTGGCTATCCGCTGGCATATGGGAGGGTTTGACGACGCCGCTAGGGGCGGGAGCTATGCCATAAGCACAGCCTTTGACAGATACCCGCTTGCTGTGAAGCTGCATATCTCGGATTTGGAGGCGACTTACCTGCTAGAGCACGGGACATCGGATGTGCGGTGAGGATTTATCTTTAAGAAAACGGATTTTACGCCTTAGAGGGGGGACGAAATTTGGACGCCATTGTGAGTTTTGAACTCTCCAAGCGGTTTCCTAACGGGACCACGGCGCTTGACAACGTCAGCCTGCGGGTCCCCGAGGGCTCTGCGTTTGCCTGTGTGGGAGGGGAAAACTGCGGCAAAACTACCCTGATAAGAATCCTCTCTGGTCTATGCAGGCCGACGGGGGGTGACTGCTCTGTGGTTGGGCTGTCCCCGTTTTACGAGGCGGAGCGGCTCCATGCGAAAATTGGCGCGGTGCTGAATACCGCAAAACTTTACGAGGAGCTGACCGTATCCGAGAATTTGCAGTTTTTCGCCTCCCTAAACGGAGTGGATGAAAACGACGCGCTGGACAGGCTTTCCCAGCTGTTGCATATGCTGGATATCTGGGACTACAGGGACAGCCGCGTCTCAGAGCTGACCACCGGGGCGAGGCTTAGGGCGTCCCTCTCCCGCGCGCTGATGGGGAGCCCCGAGGTCTTACTCATGGACGAGCCCGGAGGGGGGTTAGACAGGGAGACTGCGGACGCAATGCGGGACGTCTTTTCCTATCTCATAAGGGAAGAGGGAATGACGGTTTTCCTTGGCACCAGAAATATGGAATATGCCGAGAGTCTCTGCCAGGGATATGCCGTGCTGAAGGACGGGATTCTTTTGGGCGCGGGGGATATTGATACCCTAAGGGGCAGGGTAGAGCTTAGAAGCCGCGCGGTTTTCCGCTTTGCGGACGGAGAGGAGGGGCCGCCGGAATTTACGGAAAATGAGGACGGCCTCTGGGAGGTCCCAGTTAGAAACGACGAGGAGTTCCCGGGCCTAATCTCAAACCTTGTGGGCGAGGGGAGAAAAATCTACGGTGCGCAGCTTATAAAGCCAACCCTCAGAGAGGTCTACGAGGCCTTTCTTGAGGGAAAATACAGGAGAGCGGGGGATGAGGATGAAACAGAAAGAGATGCCCCAGAAAACGGGGGAGGAGAGAAAGAGGATAGCGATACCCCTCAGGCCGCTCTCGGCGACGGAGAAGACGCTGGCTAAGAAAGACCTTAGCACCATCTGGCACAACGGCATGGTCAGGTCCCTGATAATCATCATTCCAGCGGTTCTGCTTGTGCTGATCCCGCTTGTCTATTCTGTCCTGATAGCGGTCCTGCCCACCACAGAGAGCGAGCCCCCTGCAGCGCTGAGGACGCTGCTCTCCGCAGAGACTTCCGGCCATACCTACCGGCAGTTTTGGATGGACGCGTTCGCGACGCTGATCTGCCCGATGCTCTTCATAATGGTGCCGATACTCTGCTCCACCGTCTCTGCCTCCTGCCTCTTTGCGGGGGAGAAGAGGGAGATGACCATGGAGACCTTAATGCTCTCCTCTCTAGGAAATTCCTCGATATTTAACACCAAAGTCGCGGTCTGCACTTTGCTCTCTACAGTCATATCCCTGATATATTTTCTGATCTTCGGCATAGCCATGTCGATAGCCGATATAATGATTTCAGCGCCGTACTTCTTCACGCTGGAGTGGCTGCTGACCCTCTTTTTGCTGATGCCGTCCGTCTCCTTCTTCTCTGTGACATTTATAACCTTCCTCCTGCCAAAGCTGAAGAGTTCGGGGGAGGGCATGCAAACTGTAGGGTACCTCCTGCTGCCGTTCGCGGTGCTGTACCTGCTGCAGTTTACGGGGAAGTTTAAGGTGAATATCCCGATAATCCTGATAATTACGGCGGTGATAGCCCCCGCGGGGTTTGTGCTCTACAATATATCCCTAAGAAGGTTTAACGCGGAGAACGTATATCCAAAGGGCACAGACGGCTAAGTCGCGCTATAATCCCGAAATAGAGAGGCGGCGAGAAAATCTGCCGCTTTTTAAATTCGCGGAAAACCGGATCTCCTAAGCGTTCCAGAAGGAGAGGAGATCCTCAAATCTCTTCTCACACTCATCCCTGCCCTCATCGTAAAGGGCCTGCAATTTGGCCTTGTCCCTCTCTGTGCGGGAGACGGTGACGGGTTTTGGCGGGCGAATGACAAATGCCTTGCCAGTAAGCTCCAGCTTGTTTACCTCCCGCTGCTCCTTGGCATAGCGGGTGTCGGCCGCCATCAGCTTGCGCAAAAGCTGAGGATAATTTTTATATACCCTGTAGTAGAGCCTTGCTATCGTCTTGGAGACAGGCTGCCGCACAAAAGCACGGTCCCTGGTGGTGACGATAAGGAGCCTGTCATAGCCCTCCTCAAGCGGCCTTGCATATGGGATGGATACGGATACCCCGCCGTCTAGGCAGGGAACGCCGTCAAGTTCCACCATAGGCGCTAAGAGCGGCATACTGGAGCTTGCCCTCATCGCCGCGAAGATATCAGAGGAGCTGCTCTTCTCGCTGTAGACGGGCTCACCCGTGAGGCAGTTAGTGGAGACCGCGGTGAACTGGGCGGGGTTTTTCTCAAAAGTCTCTCTGTCAAAGGGGACGTAGACATTTGAGATATCATTGAAGAGAAAATCAAAATTGAAAATGCTGTGGTAGAGCATGAGGTTCCTTAAGCCCATGTAACGCCTGTCGTTTACAAAATCGAGGTTCACCTTGGCAGAGCGTCCAATCTGTTTGGAGACGTAGTTTACCCCGGTGAGACATCCCGCAGAGACGCCGAAGACGCCGTCGGCGTAGAGCCCGCGCTCCATAAGCACGTCCATTACACCGGCGCTGAACATGGATCTTAGAGAGCCGCCCTCCAGAACCAGAGCGATTTTACCCATATACTTACCGCCTTCCTTATATTTGATTTCGCGGGATATTTTAGCCCGGAGAGAGGAAAAAATCAAGTTTTTAATTTTGAAATCTAAGCTATAAAGCGAAAAAAACCGCGGCGAAACCCCGCCGCGGCCCTGGTGCGCGAGACGGGACTTGAACCCGTACGTCTTCGACACACGCACCTCAAACGTGCCTGTCTGCCAGTTCCAGCACTCGCGCATCTGACAGGGAGGATTATAGCACGGCGAAAACGGGTTGTCAAGAAAAATTTCTGCTTTCTATCAGGTTTTTGAAAAAAAGGAAGATTTCCCTCCCGTCCACGGTATCCGCCCTTCTGTGGGAGAACGACATCCTCTCGGGATGAAACTGGACGGCGTAAATATTTTTCTCCGGTAGCTCCAACGCCTCTGGGGTCCCGTCTAAGGCGGCGGCGGAAAGTTTGGCCCCTGGCGCCATCCGGTTTACAGCCTGGTGATGGGAGGAGTTCACGGAAAACCGCCCGCCATAGAGAGGATAGAGAAAACTTCCTTTATCGGCCGTGACCTCATGTATTCTGTCACCGGTCTCCTCATCCCACCTGTGCGTTTCTGGGTGGGGAACGTCCTGCGTAAGCGTCCCGCCCAAGGCGGCATTTATTATCTGCATCCCGCGGCAAATGCCGAGAATCGGCCTTAAAGAGGCGGTAAAGCGCCTTATAAGCGTTGTCTCCAGATAATCCCTGTCCCTGTCTATGCCAATGCCCCCGGTATTCTCCTCTCCGTAGACGGCGGGGTCCACATCCCCTCCGCCGGGGAGGAGCAGGGCAGAGCAGCCATCACTGGGAGAGATTTCCTCTGAAAAGACGGGAAGCAGTCCCACACCCCTAAGCGCCTCTGCGTAATTTAAAAACTTTTCCTCTTGCCCTGGAATAAAGACGCGCAGCATCTGCAAGCCTCCAATCAAAAATTACCAAAAATGCCGGAGCAAATTTTGCGGCTGGGGTAAAATAGACGGAATTTGAGAAGATTTTGCAAATTCTTCCCCGCCGTACTTGATAACTGTACCACGGATGTTGTATACTTTCAAGGAAAAGATCAGAAAGGTTTTGGGGAGATATTGAAAAACGAGAAGATACATATAAGCGTTCCCGACACAAGAAATTACGGGAGGCGGGAAAGCAAGGCGAAATATATAGTTTTGGCCGTAGTGGGGATTGTGCTTCTTGTCGCCGCGCTCCTCCTGCCGAGGATGCAGGGGGGGCAGAATTTGGGCGGAGAGCCTGAATCCTCCGGGGTTGACCCTAGCTCTAACCACTTTATGGGGACAGTTGGGACGCCGGTACCCACACCGTCTCCCACGCCGAGACCGACGCCCAAACCCACGCCGACGCCTTCTCCCACGCCCGCGCCCACGATAGACGCGGACTACGAACAGCTTGCCGACCCAATGCTTGTGCTGGTAAACGCCGTTGTTCCGCTGCCGGAGGACTATGAGGTAAACACCGTCATATTTGACGGGGTGGAGGTCTCTGAGGACTGCTATGATGCGCTTTCACAGATGGTCACCACAGCTAGAGCTGAGGGGATAAACATATGGATATCCTCGGGTTTTAGGAGTGTGGAATCACAGGAGATTATCTTAGAAAACTCCATACAGAGCAGGATGAGCGCATACGGCATGAGCAGGGAAGAGGCGGAGGCTGACGCCTTAAGGACCGTGCAGCCACCAAGCCACAGCGAGCACCACACGGGTCTAGCCGTGGACTTTAACGACGTGGAGAACGATTTTGAGGGCACCGCCGCCTATGCGTGGTTAGAGAAGAACGCGGCTGATTACGGGTATGTACAGCGCTACCCCAAGGACAAGGTGAAATTTACCGGGATAGATTTCGAGTCATGGCACTACAGATATGTAGGAGTGGAGCATGCCAGGGAGATGAAGAAATTGGGGATGTGTTTAGAGGAGTACTGCCTCTACCTTAAGAGCAACCCCTTGGGATCTGCAGAGTCATTTGTTTAAATCGTCAAATGAGAGGTGAGATTTATGGTCCGCACACGTTTTGCGCCAAGCCCCACGGGCTTTATGCATGTCGGGAATTTGAGGACGGCGCTGTACGCCTATTTCCTTGCAAAGAGCAGGGGCGGGAGCTTCGTGCTGAGAATTGAGGATACCGACAGGGAGAGAATGGTGGAGGGCGCAGAGGACGCCATCTTCCGCACGCTTAAGAGGGCCGGTATAACCCCGGACGAGGGACCGGGAATCGGCGGGGAGTTTGGGCCGTATGTCCAGAGCGAGAGGAAGGAGATCTACCTAAAATACGCCGAGAGGCTTGTTGAGGAGGGAAAGGCCTACTACTGCTTCTGCACAAAGGAGAGGCTGGAGAGGCTTAAAGAGGATGGCTTTTCAGGCTATGACAGGCATTGCAGGGACTTAAAAGAGGAAGAGGTAAAGCGCCTGCTATCTCTTGGCACGCCGCACGTCATAAGGCAGAAGGTCCCGCTTTCGGGCACGACAACCTTTAAGGACGAGGTATTTGGGGAGATCAGCATAGATAACGCGGAGATAGAGGACCAGATACTCCTAAAGGCGGACGGCTACCCCACATATAACTTCGCCAACGTCATAGACGACCATCTGATGAATATCACCCATGTGGTGAGGGGAAGCGAGTACCTGACCTCCACGCCGAAATATAACCTCCTCTACGAGGCATTGGGCTGGGAGATACCCAAGTATGTCCACCTCCCGCTCATCATGGGGAAGGACGAGGACGGCAGCGTCAGCAAGCTCTCTAAACGCCACGGCTCTGTAAGCTTTGAGGGCCTGCTTGAGGAGGGGTACCTCGATAAGGCTATAGTCAACGCCGTCTCTCTGCTGGGATTCAGCCCAAGCGAAAACAGGGAGATACTCTCTATGGATGAGATAATAGAGGATTTTGACGTCCAAAGAATCAGCAAGTCCCCTGCGGTCTTTGATTTTGACAAACTGCTCTGGTTCAACGCTGAATACATAAAGGCCATGGGGGAGGAGGAGTTTCTTAAAAGCGCCATGCCGTATCTTAGGGAGGTCTTCAGGGAGGAGGAAAAGCCCTGGGGAATCCTCTACTCCATCTTAAGGGAGAGAATACGGAAGTTTAACGAGATACCAGGGCTCCTCGCATTTTTTAAGGAGCTGCCGGAATACCCCGCTGATTACTTCATAAACAAGAAGAGCAAGACAAATTTGGAAAATTCCCCTTTGATGCTCTCTGCCGCGATAAAAGAGCTTGAGGCCTTAGAGAGCTGGGATTTAGAGAGTTTAAGGGAGTGCCTCATGTCCTTAGCGCAGAGGCTGGGGGTAAAGAACGGGACGCTGCTCTTCCCGGTGAGGATAGCCGTATCCGGGACGCTGGTGACGCCCGGCGGGGCCATGGAGATACTGGCGCTGCTGGGACGGGAGGAATCTTTAAGACGCATGAGACTTGGACTTGCCAAGTTCTGATAACAGGAGGATGAACATGGAAGAGAGAGAAGCTGCAGTTGAGACCTCAAACTTCATAGAGGAGTTTGTGAAGGAGGACATAGCCCCCGGCGGCAGGTTTGAGGGGAGACAGGTCCATACCCGCTTCCCGCCGGAACCCAACGGGTACCTGCATATAGGGCATGCCAAGGCGATTTTCGTGGACTTCGGCACGGCAGAGAAATTTGGGGGAATCTGCAACCTGAGGATGGACGACACCAACCCCGCCAAAGAGGATACGGAATATGTGGACGCCATCAAGGAGGATATCCACTGGCTGGGATTCGACTGGGGAGAGAGGTTCTACTACGGCTCTGACTACTTTGAGGAGACCTATAACCTGGCCATAGGGCTTATAAAGAAGGGCCTGGCCTATGTCTGCGAGCTTACCCCAGAGCAGTTTAGAGAGTTCAGGGGGGATACCTCCCACCCCGCGAGGTCACCGTACCGTGACAGGCCCGTTGAGGAGAGCTTGGACCTCTTTGAGAGGATGAGGGCCGGAGAGTTCCCGGAGGGGAGATATACCCTAAGGGCAAAGATCGACCTGGCTTCAGGAAACTTCAACATGCGGGACCCGGTACTCTACAGAATCCGCTATATAGACCACCACAGGCAGGGAAAGAAGTGGTGCATCTTCCCGATGTACGACTTCGCCCACCCCATACAGGACGCCCTGGAGGGAATCACGCACTCCCTCTGCTCCCTGGAATATGAGGACCACCGCCCGCTTTACGACTGGGTCATAGAGAATACCGACGTCCCCTCTAAGCCTAGGCAGATAGAGTTTGCGAGGCTTGGGATAAACAATACCGTCATGTCCAAAAGAAAGCTGAGGACCTTGGTGGAGGGCGGATACGTGAGCTCTTGGGACGACCCCAGAATGCCGACTATCTGCGGGCTGAGGAGAAGGGGCTATACCCCGGCGGCGATACGGAATTTTTCAGAGAGAAACGGCGTCTCCAAGGCGGCCTCCACGGTGGAATACGCCTTTTTAGAGCATTGCCTGAGAGAGGACCTGAACCTAAATGCAAGAAGGGTCATGGCGGTGCTGAGGCCGGTAAAGCTGGTTATCACGAATTACCCGGAGAATAGGACCGAGACCTTCCTTGTCGAAAACAACCCGAACCGTCCCGAAGACGGGGAGAGGGAGCTGAGCTTCTCAAGAAACCTCTATATAGAGGCGGAGGACTTTTTGCCGGAAGCTGCGCCAAAATTTAAGCGTCTCTATCCAGGGGGGTGCGAGTGCAGGCTTAAGGGCGCGTATATAATCCGCTGCACGGGGTACGATACCGATGAGAGCGGGAAAATCACGCAGATATACGCCGAGTACGACCCCAAAAGCAGGGGAGGCGACCCCGCAGACGGCAGGAAGATCAAGGGCGCCACGCTCCACTGGGTGGACGCGGGGACGGCCTTAGACGCCGAGGTGCGGCTGTACGACGACCTCTTCACCGTGCCGAACCCAGAGGAGGGAAATTTCCTGGATTACCTAAACCCGGACTCCCTAATCACGCTTACCGGCTGCAAGGTGGAGAGCTCTCTTAAAGACGCCAAGCCAGGGGAAAACTGGCAGTTTATGCGGCAGGGGTATTTCACCGCAGACAGCCGCGACAGCGGAGAGGGCCATCTTGTGTTTAACAGAAGCGTCAAACTTAAGGACAGCTACAGGCCGCAGTAGGATATGGACGAGAGAGAACTCATTGCCCGGATAAAGACTGAGGGCCTTCACATCAAACTGGAGAGAGAGGTCACCTCCACAAACGATATCCTAAAGGAGGCCGCCGCGAGGGGAGCAAAGCAGGGCGAGGTCTTGATTGCGCTGTCCCAGACAAAGGGCAGGGGCAGGCTTGGAAAGAGCTTCTTTTCCCCCCTTGGGACCGGCGTATACATTAGCCTGCTTTTAAGGCCGGATCTTCTTGCGGCGCCGCTTCTCACAACTGCCGCTGCCGTGGCGGTATGCAGGGGAATAGGGGACGTCCTGGGATTATCCGCCGGGATAAAATGGGTAAACGACATCTACCTAAACGGCGGGAAGGTCTGCGGAATCCTTGCGGAGAGCGGGGGCTTTGGAGACGGGAGATACGCCGTCCTGGGCTTGGGGATTAATCTCTTAACGCCGCCCGGGGGTTTCCCGGAGGATATTAAGGAGATAGCAGCGCCGCTTTTTACCGCCCCGCCAAGAGGTTTGGAGACCGAAGAACTCCTTGCAAAGATCATCGACAGGTTTTTCGAGATCTACGAAAAGCTGCCGGATAGGGACTTTATGCGGGAGTACAGGGAGAGGTCAATCCTTACGGGGAGAGGGGTAAACTTTGCCCTGGGAGATGAGAGACTTTTTGGCACTGTCTTGGGAATCACCGATGACGGGAAGCTGCGTTTAAGGCTTGGAAACGGGGAGGAGAGGGAGTTTTCCTCCGGAGAGATAGAGATAGACAAGGACTTTTTGCGGGAGTTAAGATGGAACCGAAACCAAACTATGACAGGCTGATGACAAAGACCCTTGAGGGCCTAAACGGGAGGCAGGGGATCTTGCTGCACGCCTGCTGTGCGCCGTGCTCCAGCGCGGTGATAGAGAGGCTGCTGCCGTATTTTGACATAGCCCTCTTTTACTATAACCCGAATATCTCGCCAAAGGCAGAGTATGACAGGCGTCTCTCTGAGCTAGAGAGGCTGGTAGTTCAGGCCTTCCCCGGAAAACCGGTAGATTTTCTCCCGGCGCCGTATGAGGGGGATAAATTTTTTGAGGCGGCGAGGGGTTTGGAGAACGAGCCCGAGGGCGGCGCAAGGTGCGAGAGATGTTTTCGCCTAAGGCTGGAGAAAACCGCGCTTGCTGCAAGGGAGAACGGGTTTGGGTTTTTCACCACCACGTTAACCCTAAGCCCGCTTAAGGACGCAAACCTCCTAAACAGGCTGGGGGCTGAGATAGCGGAGAGGTACAGGGTGAAATTCCTGCCCTCTGACTTCAAAAAGAGGGACGGATATCTGAGGTCCTTAAAACTCTCTGAGGAGTACGGGCTATACAGGCAGGACTACTGCGGCTGCGTATACTCCCTAAGAGAGCGGAGAGGGAGCGCGCGGGAGGAAGACGCTTGAAAGAGCTTGACGAGCTTATGGCACAGCTTGCGGGAACCCTTCGGGACCTTGGGGTGCCTGTATCTAAGAGAATCTCTCCCGAGGTGGGGATCAATACGAGGGCAAAGAGAAGGCTTGGCTGCTGTTATTTTGGGCCAGACGGCATGAGGATAGAGGTATCAAGCTTTGTTCTGGATTCCCCAAAAGAGCTTAGGGATACCCTCCTGCATGAGCTGATCCACACCTGCCCCGGCTGCAGGGATCACGGGGAGAGATGGAAGACCTATGCCGGGATTGTGAACTCTGCCCTTGGGACAGAGATAGAGGCGAGGAAGATAAGCGAGGAGCCCCTAAAACCCCTAAGGCATGAGGAGGTAAAATATATCATAAAATGCGAGAGCTGCGGCAGGATTTTTGAGAGGCGCAGACTTTGCAAGGTGGTTAAATCCCCGGGGAGGTACCGCTGTCCCTGCGGGGGGAAGCTGATAAGAATCAAATAGGAGGGTCTAAAATGCAAAGAAACGTACTGGATACCGACCTTAAGGGAAAGGTGGCCGTGGTGACAGGTGCGGGCGGCGTCCTCTGCAGCGCATTCTCTCTTGCGCTGGCGAGGGCCGGGGCAAAGGTCGCACTGCTGGATTTAAACGAGCAGGCCGCGCAAAAGGCCGCTGAGGCCATAATATCAGAGGGCGGGGCGGCCAAAGCCTATGCCTGTAATGTGCTGGAGCCCGAAACCTGCAAGGAGGTCGCCCGAAGGGTCAGCGAGGAGCTTGGGACCTGCGATATCCTGCTAAACGGGGCCGGCGGGAACAACCCCAGGGCCACCACCGATATGGAGTATTTTGAGGCTGATATGGATGGGCTGAAGAGCTTTTTTGACTTAGACGCCGAGGGCGTAAGCTTCGTCTTCAACCTCAACTTCCTGGGGACCCTTATCCCGACGCAGGCGTTTGTGCCGCAGATGATAGGGAAAGAGGGCTGCTCCATAGTCAACATCAGCTCTATGAACGCCATAAGACCCCTCACGAAGATACCGGCGTATTCCGGCGCGAAGGCGGCTGTCTCCAACTTCACCCAGTGGCTGGCGGTGCATTTCTCTAAGGCGGGGATAAGGGTAAACGCCATTGCCCCGGGGTTTTTCAGCACACAGCAGAACGCTTCTCTTCTCTGGAATCCTGACGGGACGCCCACAGAGCGCACGGGGAAGATTCTCTCTGCCACGCCTATGGGCCGCTTTGGAGAGCCCGAGGAGCTTATAGGGACCCTCCTCTTCCTCGTAAACGAGAGGGCCGCAGGCTTCATCACGGGGGTCTGCATACCCGTTGACGGGGGGTTCTCCGCATATTCCGGCGTATAGCGGAGCTTGCGCTACGGGCAGATTTTTACATCAAAGTCTCGTTATCCCCGGCAGTGTTGGCCGGTATTTTATGCTTGGGTCCCTTGGGTCTAGGTCAAATATGGGGTCATATTTCTTCTTTGGCGCCTTGCCCTGCTCCTTAGACAGCCAGTAGTGGATAAACCTCAGGATATCATTCCTCGGTTTTCTACTCCCGGGGTTCCCCAGGCACCACCCCCTCATTGTCTTCAGGTTCTGCTTCACGTCTATAGACGGATATAATTCCCTAAAGCTCCAAACCATCTTTTCCGTAATCGGAAATTCCTCTCCGTCATTTAACGGCAAGGTTATAAATACGGGAGAATCATCTTCTTCCTCTTCTTGCCTCGCAATAGCCTGCGCCTCTGGCGCTTTTGGATTTTCGTGCCCTTCGCAGGAGTTAGGATTAGAATTAGGATTAGATGTAGGATTAGTATTAGGATTAGTATTAGGAT
>CAZRQD010000006.1:0-8112 GCA_964602365.1 uncultured Acutalibacter sp.
TGCATAAAAATCTGCAAAACAAAAAGCGGAGAAATTCCCCGCTTCTTTCAAATCAATTTGATTAACTCGCTCAGCCCAGGATATAAATGATCATATCCATCATGCCTATCTGGTAGCACTCCTCTTCGGTATCAAAGCAGAGGTCCGCGAGAATCTCTCCGGAGAGCACGGCCCCGCCTGTATCTCCCGCCACACAGTAGCCGTAGACCACGCTCCCGTCTGTGGAGACGATATACATTCTCGTCCCGTACGGTATCACAGAGGGGTCCACTGCCACCACGCCGTAGCCGGCAGTCATGCCCGTGGATGTGGTCGGATTTATCGGGTAGTATGCCGTGCACGGACCGATTAGCTTGTGCGAATAGGAGACTTCCTCCCCGTTAGAATCCACAAACGTACCGCCGCCGGTCCCGTCCTCATAGTCCTGCAGCGCTGATTCTGACGGCGCCGGCCTCTCCTTCGTCCCGCAGAGGATGACCTCGCTTACGGGCTCCACGGTGACCTCCTCGCTGATGAGCTCTCTGCTCTCCTCCACGCCGTCCACATAGGTCAGCTGGTAGGTCAGCTCCTCCTCGCCCTCAACGCCCTCGGTCTCAAGCTCTGTCTCGTCAACATAGAGGGAGTCGTCGTCCTCGTAGATCGTCTCATACGGCACGGTGCGGGTCTCCTTCTCCTCTTCCTTCGTCACCCTGCGGACGGTTACGGTCATGCCGTCCTCCAGCGCGCTGAAGGCTCCCGGCTCCACGATATCGTCCTCCCCCAAACTCACACCGGAGTTTTCAAGGGCATCGGCGACGGTTCCGCCAGAGGTCACGTATTCCCTCTCCTCCCCGTCGGATATCACATTGATATGCAGAGAGTGGTAGACCTGGATGACCATCTTGTCAAAGAGCTTTTCGTCATCCGAATAGTTCAGGCTGTCGTGCTCGCCCAGCGTCACGCCGGCCTGTGCAAGCGCCCCGGCGACGTCCCCGCCCATCAGGGTCATGGGATATTCCTGCCCGCCCGAAACCACGGTGACATTCTCATAACGGCTTACGGCGATCTCCATCCCTGCCTGCACAACAGTCTCAAGCGGAGGGGAGACGCTGTCCGTCTCCTTTAGAATCACGCCGCTTCGCTCCAGCGTCTGCGCAACGGTATCCCCCGCATACGCCGTAAGATTTACCGGCTCGTCTGAACCGTTTATACTCATCCTGATGGCTAACCCGCGCCTGACATTCACGATATTGGTGTTTTTCACCCACTCTGCCGTGTCAAGCGGACCCAGATCCGGCATTCCGGACCTCTCCGCCTCGCGCAGAATCTCGGAGATGTCGGTGCTCTCCATCGGGAAGGTATAGGTTTGCTCCCCGTCCACGACCACGACATTCACCGTCACAGCCGCGCCCATCGGAACAGAGAGCGGGACGCTCAACACAAATACGAGCGCCAGCGCGCAGAGCAAACTGAAAATCTTCACCCCGCGCCTTTTCCTGCTACGCATAAACTGACCCCTTTCGCCGCAAACTTCCGCGGTTAGGTGGTACTATTCCATAGTACAATTTTCATAAGAAGTCCGGTTCTCCCCCGCGGCCTGCGGTAAAGCCCCGGGGAGGCCCGCCCGCAATTTAACGCTTGCTGAACTGCGGAGCCTTGCGGGCCTTCTTTAGGCCGTACTTCTTTCTCTCCTTCATCCTGGGGTCCCTCGTGAGGAAACCCGCCTTCTTAAGCAGGGGACGAAGATTCTCGCTGTCATACTGCAGAAGCGCCCTCGCCACGCCGTGACGGATTGCCCCCGCCTGGCCGGACACGCCGCCGCCGGATACGCGGCAGACTATGTCAAACTTGCCGTCGGTCTCGGTTAGGACCAGCGGCTGCCGGACAATATACTTTAGGGTATCCAGTCCGAAATACTCGTCAATATCCCTGTCGTTGATGGTAACCTTGCCGGTGCCCTGGTAGATTCTCACCCTGGCGACTGAACTCTTACGTCTGCCTGTGCCGTAAAAATACGGTGCGGATTCGTACATCTTCTAATATCCCCCTCTCAAAATTCCCACTTTTCCGGATTCTGCGCGGCATGCCTGTGTTCGCTTCCCGCGTAGGTCTTAAGCCTTCCCATCGCGGCGCGGCCTATGGTGTTGGAGGGGATCATGCCCTTCACCGCAAGGCTCATCGCCATCTCGGGTTTCGTCTTCATCAGGGTATCGTACCGCACGGCCTTCATATGGCCGATATACCCCGTGTGGTGATAGTAATACTTCTTCTGCGGTTTACCGCCTGTGAGGACGGCGTCCTTGCAGTTGATTATTATCACGTGGTCCCCGCAGTCCACATGGGGCGCAAAAGTGACCTTGTGCTTTCCCCTAAGCAGCACAGCGGCCTGCGCGGCCACCCTGCCCAGAGGTTTGCCGGCGGCGTCGAGAACATACCACTTGCGCTCGACCTCCGCGGGTTTCGGCATTGTCGTAGACATAAAAATATACCTCCGTCTGTTTTCCTTCTTTTTCGCTCCCAAAGAATACCACACGCCTTAGCAGATGTCAAGCGTTTTTTATATTTTTTTAATTCACTTCGGCCGTTCTCTCTCTTTCTCGCTTTTTCATACATTTTTCTCGCTAAATCTCCTCTGCGATTTTTATTTTGCGAATCCCAAAAAATTTTAAAAAAGCCCTTGCATTTTTTCAAATCATGTGGTAAACTACTCCCGTCGTGAGAGATTGCGGCGAAGTTGGTGTTGATTACGTCGAGGGTCCACCCGTTCCCATCCCGAACACGGAAGTTAAGCTCGTACGTGCCGAAGATACTTGGCTGGTGACGGTCCGGGAAAATAGGTTTTCGCCAACACAGAGAGGCGGTTCGCTTTTGCGGACCGCCTTTTTGCGTCTCGTCTATTTTTTACTGAAATTATCTGTAAGCTCTGCGCCCCTATCTCATCTGCCGCGCAGGGGCCTTTCCCGGTAATGGATTTTCCTGTTCACTCTCCTCTGCGCAGCCTTATCGCGGTAGCTGCGGTAACCCCTCGCTATCAGCATGCCAAGCAGGATGATCAGTCCCGAAAACGCAAGCAAGCTCTTCCATAACGGGGGAGTGTCGTCCCTCTCCGGCGCTGAGATACCCGCGGCCTCCCCGCTCTCCTCCTCTATGACAGAGATCTTCTGCGCCTCGGCCTTGGGTGCGGTCAGGCTGCTCAGCATGAGCACCGCCGCAACGGTCAGCACCAGGGCAAGGAGAAAGTTGAGGAGGTTCCCGCGTCTTTTTCGCCGCAATATAACCCCCTCCCCTCATACATGCTCAGTTTGACTTTACCATAGAGGAGGCCGGAAAGCAATGAAATGCCCGGATTTTTTACATTTTGTTCATATTTCCCCACAAAATCTTGTGTTTGATTTTTGGGTTATTTCTGAAATTACGCTAAGTTTTGATTTTTCGCGAAAATCCCCGGCTAGGAATTTCACATTTTGACGCCCAAGCCTTGGTGGTTTTTCAAAACAGGTTCCACCAAATAAAAGGAGCCCCCTAAGGGGCTGCCCTTATCTGAAGAGGGTGCAGGTCCCGCTTTCGCGGTAGTAGCGGATTCTCTTCTCTATCTCCTCGCGGTCCACCTTATAGTAGTCTGCCAGGCAGTCTATGCATAGGAAATCCTCGGCCGCGCGGAAGACCAGCTTTTTGTATATGGCGATATCGTCTGCGCCAAGCGGCGCGCCGCATTTTCTGCAGGTCTTGTAATTGCTCAACGGGTCTTCACCAGTTTTGCCCTGAATACCTTGCTTGCATGCGGAGCCACGACCGGCGCGAAGCGCTCTGCGAAAACTCCCTCTGTCCTGCCCTGCCAGCAGTTGAAGAGTTCCAGCCCAAGCCCCTCAGCCGCGGGGATGCCCAGGTCCCAGAACTGTACGGGGATCTCCGCTCTCCTGTCGGAGAGGTTGAAAACCCCTATGGCGAGGCTGCCGTCAGACATCGGCTTTACCAGGGTGAAGACGTCCTCGTTAACGCCGTCTAGGCGGTACGGCCCGCGGCATTCCACGTCCTGGTTGATCTCCAGCAAATACGGGTTAGTGAGGGTGGCCTTGGTCTCCTCGCTCATATTTCTGATGTCGCAGCCTATCATCAGCGGGGAATTCATAATCGCCCAGAGGGCAAAGTGCGTCCGGTACTCCTCGTCTGTGCAGCCGCCCAAAGAGCCTATCCACTCGTTATTGCTGCCGCCGTGCATGCCCACCACCAGCATGTCGATATCGTTGTGGCAGAACGGTCCAGAGTAAGCCGTCTTTGCCATCTGCGACTGCGCCAGATGCTTTATGGACTGCCAGTTATCCTGTATATCCCCGGTAGAGCGGAAAAGCTGCGCGCCGCTTGCCTGTATCCAGCTGTGGACGTCCTCCGTCCCCCAGTTGCAGGCAGAGAGAATTATGTCCCTCCCGCAGTTTCTAAGGGCAAGGGACATTCTCTTGTAGAGCGTCTCCCCGTCGATATGCTTCGGCTTATAGCAGTTGTCGTATTTTAGATAGTCCACCCCCCAGGATGCGAACGCGGCCGCGTCCTGAAACTCGTGCTCGAAACTTCCGGGGTATCCCCCGCAGGTATGCGTCCCGCAGCAGGAATACATCCCGAATTTTAACCCCTTAGCGTGGACGTAGTCCGCCACTGCCCTCATCCCGTGGGGGAATTTTTCGGGGTCGGGGACGAGGTTCCCGTCCTTGTCCCGCTCTCTTAGGCTCCAGCAGTCGTCAATGACCACATACTCGTACCCGGCGTCCTTAAGGCCGCTGGATACCATGGCGTCGGCCGTCTCCTTTATGAGGTCCTCATTTATGGCATAGGTGAAGGTGTTCCAGGAGTTCCAGCCCAGGGGCGGGGTCAGCCCCAGATATTTTTCCTGCATACTATCTCTTCTTTCTGTTTTTATTTTCCGATCCTAGCAGCATTTTAACATTATATGGACAAAATTGCAAACTAATTTTTTTGCCCGGGCTTTGGGTCAAAAACTGCATTTTCCAAAAAAATTTATTCAAACCGCTTGACAAATGGGAAAAGCATGGTAAAATAGCCGTATCAGATTTGCGGGGGAGGTCTTCTCGTGCGTCTTTGCGGTTTTGGGATGATGATGTCGATGCGCATGTACGGCATGCGCTTTTTCGTCTGCCCTCAGTCAGCCGCAAACCGCCCAGAAGTTTCGGACAGATAGCCCGCTTGAAAACTTTTGAAAACGGCCGGGGGCTCGCTGAGGGTCCCCGGTTTTTAGTTTGGAAGGGAGTATAGGTGATGGATAGCTGGATTTTTGAAATCATCATGGCTAACGCGCTGAGTGATCGAATGCCATCGCATTTTTGAAGGAAAAGTTTCTGTCTCTGCAAAAAATTATTAAAAAGAGGAGTATTGACATGAAAAAGATTCTTTCCGTTCTGCTTATTCTCGCCGTCTGCGTCTGCTTTGGCGCATGTTCAGGCAAACCTTCAGAGATAACCGTCAGCATACCTAACGACGCCACCAACGAGGGCAGGGCCCTAATGCTTCTTGAGGACTTAGGCTATATCACCCTCAAGGAGGACGCGGGCATTACCGCCACGATTCAGGACGTGCAGGACAATCCCCACAACATCAAGTTCTCAGAGGTGGAGGCGGCCCAGCTTCCAAACGTCTTAGAGGATTCCGACTACGCTATTATAAACTCCAACTACGCCCTGTCCGCAAACCTCAACCCCGCAAAGGACGCCCTGGCGCTGGAGGGCTCCTCCTCCGCCTACGGCAATGTCCTCGCGGTAAAGGAGGGGAACGAGAACAGCGACCTCATAAAGGCCCTCGCCGCCGCGCTTGAGAGCCAGCGCGTGGCAGACTATATCTCAGAGACATACGGCGGCTCCGTGGTCTCCACCGTGGAGAACCCCACCGACGGGTTTGATCCCTCAGTGGACTACGACGCTCTTGCGGGGGAGACGGTCTCCGTCGCGGCGTCCCCCACCCCCCATGCGGAGATCCTCAAGATAGCCCAGGAGATCCTCGCGGAGAAAAACATCACCCTCGATATCCAGGAGTATACCGACTATGTGGTCCCCAACAACGTCGTGGAGGACGGGACCGTGGACGCCAACTACTTCCAGCACACCCCCTATATGGAGGATTTTAACGCGCAGAACGGGACCCATCTGGTCGCTGTGGCGGTCATCCATGTGGAGCCCATGGGCCTCTACGGGGGCAAGCAGAGCGATCTTGGCGCGCTGGAATAATACCTTTTTCGGCCGGGGGAGAACTCCGGCCGTTTTTCCGGGGGGAGAGTATGATTGAGATCAAGAACCTCACCAAGACCTTTTTCAGCGAGGACGGGGAGATAGAGGCGTTAAAGGACGTCTCCCTCTGCGTCCCCGACGGGGATATCTTCGGCATAATCGGCATGAGCGGGGCCGGCAAAAGCACCCTGGTCCGCTGTGTCAATATGCTGGAGCGCCCCGATTCAGGAGAGATTCTATTAGACGGGCAGGACCTAGGAAAACTCTCTGAGAGGGAGTTGAGGGAGGTCCGCAGAAGGATAGCCATGATATTTCAGGGGATAAATCTCCTAATGCAGAGGACGGTCTTAAAAAACGTCTGTTTTCCGCTGGAGCTTGCCGGTGTTTCAAAACAGGAGGCAAAGAGGCGTGCGCTGGAGCTCCTCGATACCGTGGGGCTAAAGGACCGCGCGGGGGCCTACCCTGCAGAGCTCTCTGGCGGGCAGCAGCAGAGGGTGGCCATAGCGAGGGCCCTGGCCACAAACCCTGAGGTACTCCTCTGCGATGAGGCGACAAGCGCCCTGGACCCCGCGACTACCTCCTCTATTCTGGAGCTGATCCGCGACATAAACGAGAGGACGGGCATAACCGTCATAGTTATCACCCACCAGATGAGCGTGGTGGAGAGCGTCTGCAGGCATGTGGCGATCTTGGACCGCGGGGAGGTGGCAGAGCAGGGAGAGGTCTCCGAGGTATTCTCCCATCCAAAGTCCCGCGCCGGAAGAGATCTTGTCTTCCCGGAGGGGATGGATGAGGCGAGGATCGTCGGGGATGAGGACTATACCCTGATCCGCGTGGTGTTTAACGGCGCAGAGGCCACGGGCAAGCCCATGATAGCCCGAATGGCCGTGGAGCAGGGTATAGAGGCCAGCATAGTCTACGCCTCTGCCCGAAGCATTGGTCCTAGGGTCTACGGCTCTCTGCTGCTGGGGATTCCCGGCGGGGAGGAACAGGTTGGGCGGGCGATCTCCTACCTTACCGGCTCTGAGGGAGTTTTTGCGGAGGAGGTGAGGGGCGATGTTCAGTAATCTTCTCGAGAGCGAGGCCGTATCGGAGGCTCTGGATGTGTTTATCCACCAGTTCCCGTTTGCCCTCTGGGAGACGGTGTATGTGACGCTTCTCTCCACGTTTTTCGCGATTCTCTTGGGGCTGCCCTTAGGGGTTCTCCTTGTGGCCGGGGACCGCGGCGGGATACGTCCCCTTCCCCCCGCGCTTATGCGGGCCATAAACATGATAATCAATCTCCTGCGCTCTGTTCCGTTTTTGATTCTCATGATCCTGGTCTTCCCGCTGACACGCCTGCTTATAGGCACGGCAGTCGGCACAACGGCCTCCATTGTTCCGCTGGTAATCGCGGCGTTTCCCTTTGTGGCGAGGCTTGCGGAATCCAGCCTGAGAGAGGTTGACCCCAACATAATAGAGATGGCGCAGAGCGCCGGCGCCACCCCGATGCAGATCATACTTAAGGTCATGATTCCGGAGAGCGTCCCATCCCTTATAAATAACGCCACCATAGCCGTCACGACCATTCTGGGCTATAACGCCATGAGCGGGATAATCGGCGGGGGCGGCCTGGGAAAGATAGCCATAAACTACGGCTACTACCGCTACAAATACCTCATCATGCTGCTGGCGGTGGTTGTGCTGGTGGTTCTGGTGCAGATTTTCCAAAGCGTCGGTACCAGGCTTAGCCGCCGCGCCGACAAGAGACTTAGAAAATAGAGAGTGCCGCCCCCAAACTTTCCGGGGCGGCTCTTTTATTTCGCACGCAAAAAATAAAGCTTTTCTTTTTTGCCGGGAAAGAGTATACTTAGGGTAGTGCGGCAGGTTGGTATCCCGCGCGCGGCATATTATACCATCGTAT
>CAZRQD010000006.1:8212-34456 GCA_964602365.1 uncultured Acutalibacter sp.
CTTAGGGTAGTGCGGCAGGTTGGTATCCCGCGCGCGGCATATTATACCATCGTATGTTCTCGTATGTTTTATATACCATCGTATATCATCATATACGACCGGACGTTATATATACCACCGTATGCCATCGCATATTATCGTATGCTTCATATACCATCGTATATGACCGAACATTTTATATACCATCGTATGCCATCGCATTCTAAAAATGGGGGGACAGTCTTGAAGCGAATTAGAAAAATCCTGGCCTTGCTTTTGGCCCTGGCGCTATTTTTGACATACTGCACTTGCGCCATGGCCGAGGGTTTCACCTTTAACTGGGACGTGGACAGCAATACCGCCCCGCACTGCAAGTCCATCCTGCTGATGAGCTTAGATACCGGGGCCGTGGTCTACTCCATGAATCCCGACGAGCGCCTGCCCGTGGCAAGCCTCACCAAGATCATGTCCTATATTGTGGCGTATGAGAATATCCCCGAGATTGAGACCCGGCAGATTACCATCCCCGACAGTGTGGAGTCAGAGCTCTCCGGCACAGACAGCTCTATGGCAGAGTTTTCCGGCGGGGAGGTGCTGACAGGCCTGCAGCTATTAAATCTCATGATGATCCCTAGCGGGAACAACGCGGCCCTGACCCTGCAAAAGGAGCTTGACGGCATGTTTGAGAGGGGCGAGCTTCGCATGTCGGACGGCTGGACCCCCTCCGTAATAGAGGGCAGTGACGAGTACTACGAGAATCTTGACCCCACGGACTACTCTGAAAGCAGCTATTTTGTCCACCTGATGAACCTAAAGGCGCAGGAGCTGGGCTGCGCGAATACGCATTTTACAAATCCGCACGGGCTGCATAACGAGGCGCATTACTCCACCGCGCGGGATATGGCCGCCATCACGAAATACGCCATGTCCCTGCCAAGCTTCACAGAGATAACCGGAACCGCCAACTATTACTATACCCCCGTAAGCCCCGCCGACGCCGAAGAGCGCGAGGCCCACAGCACGAACCGGATGTTCTCCAACTATGCCGACAACAGCGGGAACAACTACTACTACCAGTACGCCACGGGCATTAAGACAGGTTCTCTGGATGAGGCGGGATACTGCATAGTCGCCTCTGCGACGGCATACGGCTATACCTATGTCGCCGTCTGTCTTGGCAGCCCGATGTACGACGAGGAAGGATATGACACCTACCTGCACGGCGAGATGATAGACGCCGCCTCTCTCTTCCGCTGGGCGCTGACCCACCTTGAAAAGAGGACCGTGGCGGTGCAGGGGGACGTGATCTCCGCGACAGGGCTCACATCCGCTTGGCAGAAGGATACCCTGCAGCTGATAGCGGGAGAAAACGTCGCGGTAATGCTGCCAAGCGATGTGGAGGCGCAGAGCGTCCTAGTCACCGCCGAGGTGCCAGAGAGCGTGGAGGCCCCCGTAACCGCAGGGGATGAGATAGGTACCGCCATCTTCACATATGCCGGGGAGGAGGTCGCGAGATGCCCGCTTCTCGCATCAGAGACGGTGGAGCGCAGCGAGGTCATACGCATTTGGGACGCCAGCAAGGATATCTTCGAGGCCCCGTGGTTCTCTGCGATTCTTCTCGTTGTCGGCGCCCTTGTAATTGTATATATCATCCTGATTTTGATTTACCGCGGCAAGCAAAAAAAGCTGGGGCGGGTAAAGCGCTACAGGAATATTTGATTTTTGTTAGGGAGTGATATTTTGACTGAGGTAGTTGCGGCGCTGATCTGGAAAGGAAACCGCTTTCTTGCCTGCCAGAGGGCTGAAAACAAGGCGAGAGGCCTTTTGTGGGAGTTTCCCGGCGGAAAAGTGGAGGCCGGCGAGACAAGGGAATCCGCGCTTGCTAGGGAGTGCAGGGAAGAGCTGGGAATAGAGATAGATGTTGGAGAGATCTTCGCCGAGGTATTTCACGAGTACCCGGATATGAAGGTCCACCTGACCCTGTTTAACGCCGAGATCACAGAGGGGGAGCCAAAGCTTCTGGAGCATAACGCCCTTAGATGGATAACGACCGGGGAGATGGACGAGCTGGATTTTTGCCCCGCCGACTCCCCTATCCTAAAACGCCTGTCCGAGGAGTTTCCCGAACCCGTGACGGATACAATAGCCAGGCTCTCCGGAGAATGCGCGTGCGGAAAAAGTCATGAGACCTCTGTAAAAGACGTGAGGATAGAGAGCGGCCTGCGGCACATGGTCGGGGAAATCCTAAAAGAAAACGGGTTTGGCGAAAACCTGCTCTTCGTCGCTGACGAAAATACCCGGGCGGCAGCGGACGGGATAGAGGAGAGCCTAAGGGATTTTAACGTGGAAAAGCTCCTCTACAAGGATCTGCGAATAGCGACAATGGAAGAGGTGGAAAGGGTTGAGAGCAGGATAGAGGGCAGGGACATCTCCGTCCTCTCCGTCGGCACGGGCTCTTTAAACGATATCTGCCGGCTGGCCTCTGCTAGGCAGGGGAAAAAGTTTGCGATATTCGGGACGGCGCCCTCCATGGACGGGTTTGCCTCCTACAGCGCGCCGATAGTAAAAGACGGCTTTAAGTTCAGCTACCCCGCCAAAAGTCCAGAGGTCATCCTGGCCGATACCGAGGTGCTGGCAAAATCCCCGGCAAAGCTGAAATCCGCGGGCTTTGGGGACATGATCGCCAAATACACGGCTATAGCCGACTGGAAGATCTCAAGCCTGCTCACATCCGAGACCTACTGCGAGAGGGTGGCCAAGCTCAGTCTTAAGGGGGCTGATTCCCTTATGGGCATGGCTAAGAGCGTGACGGTAAATGATGAGAGGACCGCCGGGAAGATCTTCTCCTCTCTGCTTCTTACCGGCATAGGGATGAGCTTCATGCAGAATTCCCGCCCGGCCTCCGGTAGCGAGCATATAATCGCCCACCTGATAGACTGCAAGGAGATAGCGCAGGGGAAGATCCCGAACCTTCACGGGGAGGACGTTGGGGTCTGCACCCTCCTGATACTGAAGCTCTACGAAAAACTTGCGAAATTTGAACATATCCATGCGAGGCGGGAAAACCTCGACTGGGATGAGATCTTCAGTTTCTACGGCAATATGCGCGGGGACGTCGAAAGGCTGAACTTCCCGCAGAGCGTCACTGCCGCGATAGAGCCCGCGGCCTTAGAGGAGAGCTGGCCGAAAATCAGGGAGATTTTACGGGAGCTGCCCAAATACGAGACCTGCCTTGAGGCCATGCAGAGCGCCGGGTGCAAGGTGAGTATCTCCCAGATAGGCAAGGACAGGGATTTTGTGAGGGACTGCGCACGCTTCTCCCCGTTTATGAGGAGGAGGGTCACTCTCCTGCGCCTCATATATATGATAGAGGAGGGTGACACCCTTTGGGAGGATATCTGCTGACCTTGGGGATTCCCCGTAAGAGGGAAAATTAAGGTCTGGAAACACCACCCTCTTGCGTGGGGAATCTGGACTATCTGCACTATCTGTCGGATTTTAGCGAGAAATTCTTAACATTGTATTGACATACGTAATAATACGTGTTATACTATGGGTTGGAGGATAAAAATGAGGCTTACAGAGCTTCTAAAACTTTTTAGGAAATACAAAATTGTTTTAGTTCGGCATGGGAAAAAACACGATATTTACTTTAGTCCCCTAACGGGAAAAGAATTTCCCGTCCCCAGACATGCCAAAGAGCTTGTACCCGGCACGGAGGACGGTATTCTTAAGGACGCTGGTCTTAAGTAAGTTCTATTACGGAGGTGTGTTGGTATGGCAAAATATGTCTATCCCGCTGTTTTTAAAAAGGAAGGTTCGCTATATTCAGTTGTTTTTCCCGACTTTGAAAGTTGCTATACCCAGGGTGAAAACCTGGCCGACGCATGCGAGATGGCTGAAGATGTCCTTTGCCTGACGCTTTACGGATTGGAGGAAAAAGATGCGGTTATTCCCGCGCCATCCGACATCAATAACGTCACGACCGGGGAAGATAGTTTTGCTTCCCTGGTATCTTGCGATACTTTGGAGTACCGCAAGTTCTACGACAACAGGGCCGTAAAGAAGACCCTGAGTATTCCCGCATGGCTGAACACCATGTCAGAGCGTGAGAATATTAATTTTTCCGCCGTTTTGCAGGAAGCCTTAAAGCGTGAATTGCACCTGACCTAAAGCAGTGGCAAATCAAGATGGCCCGCGATTTTTCGCGGGTCGTTTTTAGTTCAGCGCGCCAGGGGAGTCTCTAAAGAGTCTTCTCATCTCCATCAGAAGCCCGCGGTACTCCGGCGCGGAGAGAGCGCCGCTTGCCATCAGCTCTCTCGCGCAGCCCTGCGCAGATGTGAGAAGTTCCAGATCCTCTGACATATCGGCGATTTTCAGCTTTGGCAGACCGTGCTGGCGAGAGCCGAAAAAATCTCCCGGGCCCCTCAACTTGAGATCCGCCTCGGCTATCTCAAACCCGTTTGAAGTATCCCTGAAAAGCCTGAGCCTTGAGAGCGTCTCCTCAGAGCTGCTGCCCGCGATGAGAATGCAGGTGGAGCGGTGTTCCCCCCTGCCCACCCTGCCCCTTAGCTGGTGCAGCTGGGACAGCCCGTAGCGCTCTGCGTTTTCTATAAGCATTATCACGGCGTTGGGAACGTCCACACCGACCTCCACCACCGTTGTGGATATGAGAACTTCCGTCTCCCCCCTGGCAAAGGCAGACATTACCCCATCCTTTTCCGCTGATTTCATTCTGCCGTGCAGGGTGGCTATCTTCACCCCGGGAAGAGAGCGCCTCACAATTTCGCTGTATTCGTCCACGCTCATCAGTCCGGATTCATCGCCCTCAATAAGCGGGCAGATCATATACGCCTGCCTGCCCGCATCGAGGTGCTTTTTGACATATCTGAAGGCTCTCTCCCGCTTTTCCGGCGTGATTAGGTATGTCTCGATCTTCTGCCTGCCGGGAGGGAGCTCGTCCAAAACGGAGATATCGAGGTCGCCGTAGATCATCAGGGCAAGGGTCCTGGGGATTGGCGTCGCGCTCATGACGAGGAGGTGCGGGGAATTTCCCTTCCTCTGCAGGGCAGAGCGCTGGTTTACCCCAAAACGGTGCTGTTCGTCTGTGACCACAAGCGCAAGGTCCTTAAAATTGAGCTCGCTGTTTAAAAGCGCATGCGTTCCAATTAAAATCTCTGTCTCGCCGCTTTCAAGCGAGGAGTAGATCTCCCTTCTCTGCTTTCCCTTCACGGCGCCCGTCAAGAGACCGACTTTTATCCCCGCAGGGGAGAGGAGGTTTGTGAGGGTCTCGAAATGCTGGTTTGCCAAAATCTCAGTCGGCGCCATTATGACCGCCTGTCCTCCTCCCCTCGCCGCAACAAAGCAGAGAGCCGCGGCGACTGCCGTCTTCCCGCTGCCAACATCGCCCTGTATCAGCCTGTTCATGGGATGGGGGGACGCCATGTCATTTAAGCACTCGCCTATGGCCCTCTTCTGCGCATTTGTAAGCTTGAAGGGCAGAAGACGCGCAAAATCCTTCGGGAAATCCGGCGGGACCTTGTGGAGATTCTCCCCAAGCCTGCCCGATTTTATCCTCATCAGCCCAAGCTGCAAAACCAGGAATTCCTCGAAAATAAGGCGCTTCCTCACCTCGGCAAGGTCCTCCTCATCCGCGGGCAAATGTATATGCGTAAGGGCATATCCCAGATGGCAGAGATTATACCTCTCCCGCAAAACAAGCGGAAGCGGGTCGTTCACCGTTTCCGGCAGGAGTTTAAGCGCGCTCTCCACGTTTGCGGCTATCTGCCTAGAGCTTAACCCCGAGGTCGCAGGGTATACCGGGTTTAGCCTCCTCACCCTGTCCGCCGGCATAAACTGCGGGGACGCCATCGTCCTGTAGCCCGCGCCGGCCTGTATCTTCCCGCGGAAGAGATATTCCCTCCCCGGCTTTAACATGTCGGGAATATACCGGTTATTGAAAAACGTAAGTTCCATCCGGTATCTGTCATCCGCGATGAGGACCTTATATAAGAGCATACCGTTTCTGGAATATTTTGCCTGCGGTGGGTCAAGTACCGTACCCCTGACTGTGGTGACCTCATCAAGCGGAGCTTCCAGAATAGATGCGGCCGCCTTCCAGCTCTCATACGTCCTGGGGTACAGCATAAGCAGATCCCCCACGCTGAACACCCCAAGCTTTTCGTACAGCTTGGCGCGCTTCTTCCCCACGCCGGGCAGATTTGTTATTTCCATCTCAAAAAGCGACGGCATGGGCCAACCTCCCAAAAGATTTATATTGGCGGGCAAACCCCGCCCTCCCCGCTATTTTAAGCTGTGACCAAATATTTGTCAAGAATACTCTCCGGAGGTTGACAAACCGAAAGTTTGTGGTAAAATAGCATTAAAGGCTGAGAAGAGGAGCTTTTCGCACCAAGTCCCCCGGCAGAGAGCGGACGTCGTGGCTGGAAACGTCCGCGCGGGATTTGCGAAAGGACCGCCTCAGAGCCGCTGCCGAAAGCCGCTTATGGTCCAAGGTACGCCGGGTGGCGCCGTTACTTGCTTTACGAGGAAATGCGATTGCATTTTGAAGCCGGGTGGAACCGCGGTGCGAATTGCGCTGCCCCAGTGATTCTCTGGGGCGGCTTTATCTTTTGCAAAATGAAAGGACTGAGAGTATGATCACAGTAAAACTTCGCGAGGATTTTAGAGAATTTGAGGACGGGGTAAGTGCGGCGGATGTTGCGAAGAGCATTGGGTCGGGGCTGTACAACGCCTCTTGCGTGGCGAGGATAAACGGCGAGATCAGGGACCTGAGGACTCAGCTTAGCGACGGCGACAGTCTGGAGCTTCTCACCTTTGACACTCCCGACGGCAAGCATGCCTACTGGCACACGGCAAGCCACGTCCTGGCGCAGGCGGTGGGCAGGCTCTACCCCGGAACAAAATTCGCCATTGGCCCCGCCATAGAAAACGGATTCTACTATGATTTTGACCTGCCCTCCCCTCTCGGCAATGACGATCTTGAGAGGATAGAATCTGAGATGAGAAAGATCATAAAGGAGAACATACCCCTAAACCGGTTCGAAGAGGAGCCCGAGGACGCCCTCTCCCGCATGGAAAACCAGCCCTATAAGCAGGAGCTTATAAGGGAACATTCCGGGAAGGGTGAGAAGATAAGCTTCTACTCTCAGGGTGATTTCACCGACCTCTGTGCGGGGCCGCACCTTATGAGTACGGGAAAGTTGAAGGCCGTCAAGCTGACCTCTGTAACCGGAGCATACTGGCGCGGGGACGCCAAAAACAGGATGCTGACCAGAATATACGGCATTGCCTTCCCGAAGCAGAGCCTGCTTGACGATTATCTCAAGATGCTGGAAGAGGCGAAAAAGAGGGACCACCGCAAGCTGGGCAGAGAGCTTGGCCTCTTCATGCTTACGGACGAGGGGCCGGGGTTCCCGTTCTTCCTGCCAAAGGGAATGGTGTTAAAAAACACCCTCATAGACTACTGGCGCAGGGTCCACAAAAAATACGGGTATATGGAGATCTCCACCCCGATGATACTAAACAGGGAGCTTTGGGAGCGGTCCGGCCACTGGGAGCACTACAAGCAGAACATGTATACCACGGTAATCGACGACGTCCCCTACGGCATTAAGCCGATGAACTGCCCCGGCGGTATGCTTGTATATAAGAGCGAGCCGCACTCCTACAGAGAACTTCCCCTGAGAATGGGGGAGCTGGGGCTGGTCCACAGGCACGAGCTCTCCGGGACGCTCCACGGACTCTTCCGCGTGAGGTGCTTTACCCAGGACGACGCCCATGTCTTCATGACGAGGGAGCAGATGAGCGACGTCATACAGGAGACGGTCCGGCTTTTTGACGAGGTATATTCCGTCTTTGGGCTCTCCTACGAGATAGAGCTCTCCACCATGCCGGAGGACCATATCGGCACCAAAGAGGAGTGGGAGCGTAACGAGCAGGTCTTAAAGGATGCCATAACCGCTATGGGCAAGACCTTCACCGTAAACGAGGGCGACGGGGCTTTCTACGGTCCAAAGCTGGACTTCCACATCTCAGACTGCCTGGGCCGCACCTGGCAGTGCGGGACAATTCAGCTTGACAGCCAGCTGCCGGAGAGGTTCGAGCTGGAATATACCGGCCAGGACAATTTAAAGCACCGCCCCGTGATGATCCACCGCGTGGTCTTTGGCTCTATAGAGCGCTTTATCGGAATTCTCACAGAGCATTTCGCCGGGGCTTTCCCTCTCTGGCTCTCCCCCGTGCAGGTGAGCATTCTGCCCATCGCCGACAGACATCACGAATACGCTGAAAAGCTAAAGGAACAGCTGGACTCTGCGGGACTTAGGGTGGAATGCGACCTCAGAAACGAGAAGATAGGCTATAAGATAAGAGAGGCACAGATGCAGAAGATCCCGTATATGCTGATTATCGGCGACAAGGAGGCGGAGAGCGGGACAGTCTCTCCCCGGCACCGCGCGAAGGGGGATCTTGGCAAAATGAGCGTGGAGGACTTCATAGGGATGACCGCTGAAGAGATCAAAAATATGGAAATCAAGTGAAAAAACAGCTAAAAATTTATTGTAATTTTCTCTGCCCCGTGCTAAAATAGCTATGAATTGGAAGTATGCGTTTCGGCTTGAGGGCTTTCCGAGGGCAATGAAAGGGTGTGTTTTTCGTGATTTCAGGGCAGCAGTTTCGGGACGCCATAATTTCGGCGTCCAACAATATCTCAAAATACAAAAAGCAGGTGAACGAGCTGAATATCTTCCCCGTACCCGACGGGGATACCGGCTCGAATATGTCCATGACGATATCCGCTGCGGCAAGCGAGATGGAGAAACTTCCGGACAGCGTCACCGCGGGGGAGGCGGCGAAGAAGGCTGCCTCTGCCATGCTGAGGGCGGGCAGAGGAAATTCCGGCGTGATACTCTCACTGCTGTTTAGGGGGTTCGCCAGCGGCTTAGAGGGTGTGACCGACGCCGCACCCGAGAGGCTTGTGAACGCCCTGGAGCACGGCGTGGAGTCCGCCTACAAGGCGGTGATGAAGCCGACCGAGGGGACTATGCTGACCGTTGCGAGGGTCGCCGCCGAGCACGGCAGGGAGGCCTTAGGCGGCGATAACGGTGAGGATACAGCCACTGTCTGGGACGCTGTCTGCGAGGGCGCGTCCGAGGCGCTGGAAAAGACCCCAGAGCTTTTGCCGGTCCTAAAAAAGGCAGGCGTGGTGGATGCCGGAGGGCAGGGACTCTGCCTCATATTCGACGGGATGTATTCCGTCTTCTCCGGCGCGGGGATAGTGAAATCCGCCCTGACGCAAAAGGAGCGTGAGGAGGAAAATGCAGAGTTCTTCCGCAATGTCGCAGCCGAATTTGACAGCGTCATAAACTATACCTATTGTACGGAGTTTATTGTCGGCAGGGACCCGGAGATCGACACCGACCCTCTGGACTTAAGGCTCTTCTTAGAGACCATGGGGGACAGCGTCGTCTGTGTGGATGACGAGGAGATAATAAAGGCGCATGTCCACACCGAGACCCCCGGTCTGGTTCTGCAAAAGGCCCTGGAATACGGCCAGCTTCTGATGGTGAAAATAGAGAATATGAAAGAGCAGCACCGCAGGGCGGCTGAGGAGGAGGCGCAGCACAAGATCCACAGCAAGGATGAACAGGCGGCCAGCCAGGCCGAGGGCGGCAATGCGAAACCGGTAAACGATTCTGGCTTTGTGACCGTAGCCGCGGGCGAGGGGCTTATAGGACTTTTTAAGGACCTGGGCTGCGACCAGGTGGTAAGCGGCGGGCAGACCATGAACCCCAGCACCGACGATATCCTGAAGGCTGTGCTATTGACCCCCGCCAAGAGGGTATATGTCCTCCCCAATAACAAGAATATTCTCATGGCGGCAGAGCAGGTGGTTCCGCTGGTTGAGGACAGGGAGGTCGTGGTCATTCCGTCTAGGACTATACCCGAGGGCATTTCTGCTCTTCTGGCGTTTGACGGGGAGAACTCCTACGATGAGAACAAAAACGCCATGCTGAAGGCGGTTTCCAATGTGGATACCGGCTTAGTGACTTTCGCCGACAGGGACGCAGAGTATGACGGCAAGGCCATAAGACAGGGCGAGATCCTGGGGCTTACCAACGGCAGGATGCAGTTTGTGGAAAAGGATATAGGGCAGACCTGCCTGAAGGTCGCACGCTCCTTTGTAAACAAGCGCACCTCTTTCATAACCCTGATCTACGGCGAGGGCGTCAGCGAGGAGGATGCCGAGAATACCAAAACCGCCCTGCAGAAGAAGGTGAGCTCTGATATAGAGATCACGCTGGTTGACGGCGGCCAGCCCGTATACTATTATATTATCTCTGTAGAGTAGTTCTCTAAAGATAAAAAAGCCGGGGGTTCGCGCGTTTTGCGCGGGCCCCCGGTTCTTTCGACCTTCTTTTATTTCCTTGCCGCGGCACCCTCCAGCGCCTTCTGCTGTGCCTCAAACTGTATGGTGTAGAGTTTATAATATCTTCCCCTAAGTTTAAGCAGCTCCTGGTGGTTTCCCTGTTCCTTGATCTCCCCGTGGGAGAGCAGGATAATATTGTCGGCATGCTGTATCGTGGACAGGCGGTGCGCGACTATCAGCATTGTGCCGATGTTCTTCATCTTCTCAAGAGATTCCTGTATCAGCAGTTCCGTCTCCGTGTCGATGTTCGCGGTGGCCTCGTCCAGTATCATGACCGAAGGAGAGTGGATGATGGTTCTCGCGAAGCTGAGGAGCTGTCTCTGCCCGGCAGAGAAGTTATTGCCCCTCTCCCTGACCACCTCGTCCAGCCCGTTTTCAAGCTTGTTGATAAAGTGGTCGGCGTTCACATAGCGGCAGGCATCCCAGATCTGCTCGTCCGTGAAGCTCTCCTCTCTTAGGACAATATTGCTCCTGATAGTTCCGGAGAAGAGGAAGACGTCCTGCAGCATCTGCCCGAAATGTCTGCGAAGGGATGCGATCTTGATATGCTTTATCGGGATACCGTCTATCAGTATCTCGCCCTTCTGTATGTCATAGTTTCTGCAGATCAGCGAAAGTATAGTGGTCTTGCCGGCACCCGTCGCACCGACAAACGCCACGGTCTGCTTGGGATAGACGTGGAAAGAAACGCCTTTTAGCACCCACTCCCCGGGGTTGTAGGCGAACCAGACGTCCTTAAACTCTATCTCGCCCTTGATCTCGTCCACATCTATGGCGTCCGGCTCGTCCACCAGCTCCGGCTCCATATCCAGTACCGAAAAGATTTTCTCTGCCGAGGCGAATGCCGACTGGAGCATATTAAACTGCTCTGCAAGGGTCTGGATTGGGTTGAAGAATTTGGAGATATAGCTGTAGAAGGATACCAGCACCGCGCTGGTGATGGTCTGTCCCATGAACTCCACGTTCTTTATGACCCCCCTGCCGGAGAGGTAGAGCAGGCACATGACCGAAGAGATGTAGATCATATAGACCATGGGGCGGAAGACGCCGAAGGTAAAGGTCTGCTCTAACTTCGCGCGCTTCAGCTTATTGCTTCTCTCAAGGAAGTCATCCATCTTCACCTGCTCCCGGTTGAAGATCTGGGTGATTTTAATTCCCGAGAGGTTTTCCGAGAGATAAGTGTTTATGTCGGTCGTGGCATCCTTCACCTTGCGGAAACTCCTCCTGGTGAATATGCGGAAGATAACGGTAAAAAGCACCAAGAACGGGATAAAGCAGAGTATCATGAGGGTGAGCATATAGTTTAAGAGCAGCATCGCGCCGAGAACGCCGATTATCATGAAGATATTCCTCACCATATTTACAAATATATTTGTAAACATCATGGAGATAGCGTTCGTATCGTTGGTGACGCGGGTGACCAGCTTGCCCACCGGGATCTGGTTTAGCTGGTTATGAGAGAGACTCTCTATATGCTTAAACACGTCCAGGCGCAGGGAGGAGAGAATTTTCTGCCCGACCTTTTGCAGGATTATGGACTGGAAATACATGCACGCCAGGGAGACTATAAGCATTCCGGCGTAGATCGCCACCCTCACAAAGAGGTCTCTCATCTCAAAATCTCCGCCCACAAGCTCCACGATATTCCCCATCAGCAGGGGGCTTATTAGGTCATAGGCTATGGAGATTGCCATGATCAGGAAAACTACAAGGAAGGACTTCCAGTGCGGGATGGCATATTTTACCATTCTCCTCAGGATTTCCCTGTCCGGGACGTTCCTGTCGAAGCTGGGAAGCTCCTTTTTCTTCTGCAGCGCTAAAAATGCGATGATGAATATCAGGGCGAAGACGCCTATAATCGCACCGACTATCAGTATGGGAAGATACTCATGCATTCAGGGCGCCCCCTTCCTCTTCTAGCCTCTGCAGATCCACCATGGTATGGTACTGCGGGCAGTTCTCATACAGCTCGTTATGCGGGCCAACAGCCACAAGTTCCCCGTCCTCTATATAGATTATCTTATCCATTTGCTCTATGGTAGATACCCTGTGGGCTATCAGTATGGTCGTCCTCCCCGCGCGGGTCTCTCTAAGGTTCTCTAGGATGACCTTCTCCGTTTCCGTATCCACAGCAGAGACAGAGTCGTCCAGAATAAGTATCGGCGCATCCTTCATCAGCGCCCTCGCTATGGATATTCTCTGCTTCTGCCCGCCGGATACGGTGACCCCTCTCTCACCAAGGACGGTATCGTAGCCCTCGGCAAATTCTCTGATATTTCCGTCCACGTCGGCGAGTCTCGCGGCCTCCTCAACAGCGGGGTGGCTGGGACGGTCCGAAGCGAAGGCGATGTTGTTCTCTATCGTGTCGCTAAACAGGAAGTTATCCTGCGGAACATATGCGGCCGCATTGCGGACATCCCTTATCGCCACGTCGTTTACGTCGTTATCGTCTATGAAGATTGTCCCGTCCGGAACATTATAGGTTCTCAGGATCAAATCGACGACAGTGGTCTTGCCGGAGCCTGTCTTTCCCACAAGCCCGACATTCTCCCCCGCCTCTATGGTGAAGCTTATGTCTTTGAGAGAGTCGTACTCCCCGTCTGGATAGCGGAAGGTGAGGTCTTTAAACTCTATCTTGCCCTTTACGTCTTTAAGCGGACGTACATCCGGCCTGTCTACCACGTCAATCTTGGCGTCAAGAAGTTCGCCTATGCGGTTTAGGGAAGCCCTGCCGCGGCTTACCATGTCTATAAGCTCCGCCACGGCCATTATCGGCCAGATGACAGACTGGAAATATGCGATATATTCCACCAGCTGTCCTGCGTTGAACCCGCCGCTGTAGACCAGATAGCCGCCGTATCCCAGCACCACGCAGATGACCGACTCCACAAAGAGATTTACAAGGATTCTCAAAAGGACAGAGGCGCGGGTATAGTCCACGTTTGCGTCCTCATTCTCCTTGTTCAGCTTGGAGAACGCCATCAGCTCCTTCGCCTCTTTCACAAAGGCCTTTATGACGGCCATGCCGGAAATGCTCTCCTGGGAGAAGTCCGAGAGCTGGGAGAACGCCTCCTGCCTCCTGTCCCACTTCTTTGTCATCACCTTGCCGATGACCGTGCTGGCAGCCAGCAGAAAAAGCATGGGAATCAGCGAGAGAAGCGTCAGCACATGGTTCATGCCCCACATTCTTGTAACCGCCATTACTCCCAGAAGAAGGGCGTCCGCCATCATCATAAAGCCGTTTCCAAAGCAGTCCTGCACGGTATCCAGGTCATTGGTGAAAAGACTCATGAGGTTTCCGACCTTGTTTACCTGGTAATACTCCCTGGAAAGGTCCTTCGCATGGTCAAACATGCGGTTCCTCAAGTCCGCCTCCACACCCACGGCAGAGCCGAAGAAACATACTCGCCACAGGAACCTTCCCGCCACCATGGAGAGGATTACCCCCACCATGGGCATGCAAATGCGGTCCAGAAGAAAATCCATGTCAAACGGGAGCATTTCCCCGTCCACCAGCACCTGCCCGTCGTTTATACCGTTGACCACCATCTGGTAAAGACTGGGAATCACCAGCTGCATATAGTCCACCACAATCAGCGCTATCAGACCCAAAAGCAGCAGGGGCGCGTACTTGAGGTAGTACCGGTTGATGTGCTTACCGAAAATCATTGGGCTAGTTTTCTCCTTCCTCTTTTCCTTTCTTTTTTCCACAAGTTCCCATTCTAGCACAACAGTTTTGGGAATACAATACCCGAAGGATAAACTTTATTTATCTTAGATTTGAGTTTTTTCATTTTTAATCGAACTCGAGGACAAAATTGAGAGTAATTCAACCATCCGGTTTTAAAATTTGGTAATTTTGATGAATCCCGCAAATTTCTCAATTTTCCCGTACTCAGAGGAAATCTCCCCTAAGGCGGGGAGAATTTTCCTAAGAACAAGTCATTACATGGCCGGCAGTACAAGCACGGCGTAAAGCACGGGCTGGTGCAAAAGATAAATTATAAGGCTATGCCTGCCAAGAAAGCTTAGTAGCGGGACCTGCGGGGTCAGAAACTCCCTCACCTTTTCCCTCTCCCCTATCAGCGCCCAGAGGAAATACCCGGCGAGATACAAGAAAAACCAGGGGATCAGCGAAAAATAGTCGCTGGAATGAAATCCCCCTCCCGGAAAGCCCAGCACCGCTAGGATACTTGAGGAGTAGAGAAATTCCGGCAGTCTCAGTATCACAAGCCCCTCAAAACCGAGATAGCCCTCATTTACCCCTCTAAAGAGGAAGAAGAGCAGCATAGAGCCCGCAAGCCCAATGCCGGGGCGGATCTTGCCAAGCGGTTTCCTCAAGGGGATCAGTAAGAGGGATGAAAGTCCCAAAAGCGTCAGTATGCCGTACTGCACAAGCTCTTGGGGGATAACGGCCAGCGTGACCAGCGTGACGGCCGCCCCGCCCAAGAGCAGCCTTATCCCGTGGCGCAGCGGGTTTCTTGACATGCGAAAGCATACGCCCGAAAGCAGGATAAACGTCCAGCAAATGCTCTGCTGCCAGATATACCCCGGCATTCCCCGGTACCACCCAGCCTCAAAGCTGCCCGATATATACGCAAGGTCGTAAAGCGCGTGGTAGAGGATCATGCTGACAAGGCAGGCGCCCCTTAATCCGTCAAGCAGCCCTAGGCGCGGTCTCCCTGCCCTCAATATTCGCTCCCGCCCATAAGGGACTCGTCATTTAGGACCCAGTCGTCTACATCCACCCGCCTGAAATTATCCCTGTCGTCGCGGATGACGACCTCTTTAATCCCCGCGTTTATCACCATTCTCTTGCACATGGAGCAGCACATGGCGTTTTTTACATATTCCCCCGTGCTGACCTCCCTGCCCACAAGGTAGAGAGTTGCCCCAAGCATATCCCTGCGCGCCGCTGAGATTATGGCGTTTGCCTCGGCGTGGACGCTCCTGCAGAGTTCGTACCTCTCCCCGCGCGGGATCTGCATCTTCTCTCTAAGGCAGTACCCCAGGTCCGAGCAGTTCTTTCTCCCCCTCGGCGCACCGACATAGCCCGTGGAGATGACCTCGTCATCCTTCACTATCACAGCGCCGAAATGCCTCCTCAGGCAGGTGCAGCGCTGCGCCACGCTCTCAGCGAGGTCCAGATAATAATTCGTCTTGTCGCGCCTTACGTCCATTTGGCCTTCTCCTCTCAAAATCCGCATTCCAATGTATGATTAGTATACTCTCAATCCGCGGCTTTAGCAATACTCGCGGATCAAGGTTTTGGTTTTTGCTTTACTTTTTTTTGCCGGGATGTTAAAATATCTGCGAACTGGACGGTAAGGGGACAAAATTATGCAGGGTTCTGTTTTGGGAAATTTTGCGTCGCTTTTATACTATCTGCTATTTATAATCTGCGGTCTGCTCCTGGCCCGCCTGCTCTTCCCGGATGAGGGGAGGGTGGAGAGGCTTCTCTTCGGGAGCGTTTTGGGCTCTCTGCTCTTGCACTGGCTTCCCATCGTCTTCTCCTTTTTCTTCGGCTTTACCATGCCGTCGCATATTCTGGCGGGGGTGGCGGCGTTTTCCCTGGGGACTATCTCCGCAATCAAAGCGCGCGGGCGGGAGATTCCGAAAAAGTCCTCGTTTAAAATCAGCTATCTCATACTTCCGCTTTCATTCCTGGTCTTATTCTCATCTCTCGTAATCAGGTCCTTCTCCTTTAAGGACGGCGCGGTATATTCCAGCCAGGCGACCTACGGGGACATGAGCATGCATCTCAGCTTTATGACCTCTCTGGCCCGGCAGGGAACTTTCCCGCCAGAGTATTCCATACTGCCCGGCACCCGCCTCTCCTATCCCTTTTTGGGCGACAGCATTTCAGCCTCTCTTCTGGTGCTTGGGGCCGGTCTCAAGTGGGCGTATACCCTGCCGATGCTCTTCGCCGGCGCGCAGGTATTCCTCGGCTTTTTCGTCTTTGCATGGAGAATGCTTGGAAATTCCCGCAAGACTGCGATCGCATTCGCTCTCTTCTTTCTAAACGGCGGGCTGGGCATTCTCTGGTTTCTCGGCGGAAAGGACGATATGCGCAGGCTGTTTACAGAGTTTTACCAGACCCCGACAAATCTTACTGAAGAGAATATCCGCTGGGTAAATATAATCGTGGATATGCTCCTGCCGCAGAGGGCGCTGCTCTTCGGCTGGGCCGTGCTGTTTACGGCGCTAAGCCTGCTCTATACCGCGGTATTCAGGGGTAAGAAGCGGTATTTTCTTTTAGCGGGGATTATGGGCGGTCTCCTCCCGATGATTCACACGCACTCCTTCCTCGCGTTCGCTCTCTGTGCGCTGGGCTGGATGCTGGGTAGCCAGCTTGGCAGGAGAGGGACTGCCATAGTTCGGACAGTGGTCCTAATCTCTCCCCTCGCCATGACTTTGCTTCAGACCCTGATAGGGCGGCTTGGGTTAGGGGACTCCAATATTCTCCTGCTATTCGCCTTGGCCGTGATGCTCGCCGTCGCCTGCTTTACCCTCGCGCTCACCGTCAAAAATTATCTGCGGGATAGAGGTTTTAAGGGCTTTCTCTCCACTTGGGGAGTTTTCGCCCTCTGCGCGCTTGGGCTAAGTCTGCCGCAGCTCTTTTACTGGACCTTCCGCCAGACGGGGGAGGGCTTTGTCAGGGGTCATTTCGGCTGGGTCATAGGGGAGAACAACTACCTTTGGTTCTATCTCAAAAATCTCGGTATTGCGGGGATCATCTGCTTTTTGGGTTTCGCCCTTTCCCGCTCTCGCAGGATTAAAAAGCTCGTCCCCGCCCTTCTCATCTGGTTTGTGGCAGAGTTTGTGGAGTTCCAGCCAAACGACTACGACAATAATAAACTGCTGTATGTGGCGTTTGCCTTTCTCTGCGTGGCGGGCGGGGATTTCCTGGGGAGTTTCCTCACAAGGGGTTCGGCAAGAAAGTTCAAGGCAGCCCTAAGCTCCTCCCTTGGGAGGGTTCCGGGGATTGTACAGCGCGGGGAAGCGGCGTTCTGGGAGGCCTCAGAGGGGTTTGAAAACTCCCCCTCTTGCATCAAAAAGCGCGGGGTGGTAAGGAAGTCTCTCGTGGCCGTTTTAGTCATCATCTGCTCCGTCTCGGCTCTCTTTACCATCGGGAGAGAGTGGGTCTCTAAATACGAGCTCTTTGGCAGCGGCGCGCTTGGTCTTGCGGCCTATGTGGATGAGAACCTCCCCGCCGACGCCGTGATCCTCACTGACCAGAGGCATAATAACGAGATAGCCTCCCTCACGGGGAGAAATATAGTCTGCGGCTCCCCCTCCTACCTGTATTATCACGGGCTGGACTACTCCCAGGCAGAGCTTGCCGCGGCCTTTATGTACAGGGACCCCGAGACTTTCGGCTATCTCTTTGATGAATACTCCGTGGACTATGTCCTGATAAGCGACTTCGAGAGGTACTCCTATTCGCCGCGGGAGGATCTTTTTGCGAGAGACTTCCCCAAGATCTACGACGACGGCGTCAGGGTCCTCTACAGCGTTACCGGTGATGAATCATGAGCAGTGTAAGAGAAATTTTAGAGAAACATTCCCTGCGTCCCAGCAAGTCTCTTGGGCAGAACTTCATATCAGAGCCCGGCATCTGCAAAAGGATGGCAGAGCTCTCCGGCGCGGGGAAAGATATGCCCGCGCTTGAGATAGGCGCGGGACTTGGGGCGCTGACCGCCGAACTTGCGAAACTCGGCGGGAGGGTGGTCGCGGTGGAACTTGACCCGCGGCTTATCCCCGCCCTCTCTGAAAACTTAAAGGGTTTTGAGAATGTCGAGATAGTCAACGCCGATTTCCTGAAGCTGGACCTTCAGTCCTTTTCCAAAGAGCATTTTGGCGGGGAAAAATTCTGCGTCTGCGCGAACCTGCCATACTACATCACCTCCCCCGTGATAATGAGGCTGTTAGAGACGAAACTGCCCCTTACACAGGCCACCGTCATGGTGCAAAAGGAGGCGGGGGAGAGAATCTGCTCTAGACCTGGAGAGCGGGAGTGCGGGGCGGTAAGCGTCTCTGTCTGGTACCATGCAGAGCCAAAGCTCCTCTTCCACGTGGGCAGGGGAAACTTCTACCCCAGGCCAAACGTGGATTCCGTCGTACTAAATCTTAAGGTCCGGGAAAAGCCTCCCGTCATGGTAAGCGATGAGGACAAATTTTTCGAGATGGTGCGCTCTGCATTTTCAAAGCGCAGGAAGACCGCGGCGAATGCGATCGCATACCATGGTATTTATGATAAGACCAAGGTAGAGGATATCCTCTCTGAGATGGGAATAGATAAATCCGTAAGGATTGAGAGGTTAAGCCTCATAGAACTCGCCGCGCTTTTTAACGCACTGGAGTCTTGAAAATAAAAAAGGCTTGGGTTATAATCTGTAGGTGAAAAAAGGCTTGGGTTTTTGATCGTTCTATCTATCTCCCCCCCTGGGGGGGAGATAGAGTAAAAATATCCCAGAAAAAGGCTTGGGTTTTTTGGGTTTTTTCAGAAAGGCCTGGGTTTTTTGGGTTTTTTCATTGCCCTCACTTGGAGCCGAGCGAAGTGAAAAAAGGTTTTTATCCGCCCAAGAAAGTACGAGAAAATTTTTTCATCACTCTCATCTCAAGCCGAGCGAAGTAAAAAAGGTTTTTTCCGTCCAAAAAAGTTCGTAAAAATTTTTTGGACGTTCTCACCCCAAGCCGAGAGAATTGAAAAAAAGGAGGGATCTGCATGAATACCGCTGAACGCACGGCTTTCCGCTTTTTGCTTGTCGTGGATTCTCTCGCAATAATAATGAGTATGTTCGCGGGACCGCTTGGGAACGTCTCCCTGGCACTTGGCGCCGCCGGTGCCGCACTGATAATCTCCCTGTCGCTGATCTTCTACACCCTGCACTTTCTTTGGCATAAAAGATAATTTTCCCCGCTAATCTCTTAACAAACGGACGGCCCCCGGAGCTGTAACCCCGGCGGGTCGTTTTGTGGTGCCTGTAAAATTTTTCCGGCCTTATTTTTCTAAGGGCAAAAAGCCTATCTTTTTCATGACCCTAGCGAGGGTTCTTCCCGCAATGGCCTCGGCGCGAGGTGCGTTCTCCCTGTAACAGCTCTCAATATAACCCTTGTCAGAGATAAGCTCTTTAAATCTCTGCTGTACCGGTCTTAGATCCTCTATAACAGCCTCTGCCACCCTCTGTTTAAAATCTCCATAGCCTTTGCCGGAAAACTCATTCTCTATTTCGGGGACGCTCTCGCCCGTCACGGCAGAGTAGATCCCTATCAGGTTATTCACGCCGTCCTTGCCCTCGCCCATTTTGACCTCGTTTCCGCTGTCAGTCTTGGCGCGCTTGAACTTCCGCATGATGGTATCCGGATCATCCTCCACAAATACGCAGGAGTTTAGGTTCTCGTCTGATTTTGACATCTTCTTTGTGGGGTCCTGCAGGCTCATCACCCTGGCCCCCGCCTTGGGGATAATCCCCTCCGGTATGGTGAAGGTCTCCCCGTAAACCCCGTTGAAGCGCGCGGCAATGTCCCTGGCTATCTCCAGGTGCTGGCGCTGGTCCTCGCCTATCGGGACGTAATCCACCTGGTAGAGCAGGATATCCGCCGCCATGAGGCACGGGTAGGTGAACAGCCCCGCGTTCACATTGTCGGCATGCCTTTGCGATTTGTCCTTAAACTGCGTCATCCTGGAGAGCTCTCCAAACTGGGTATAGCAGCTGAGAATCCACGCCAGCTGGGAATGTTCCGGCACCTGGCTTTGCAAAAAGAATATGCTCTTTTTGGGGTCAATGCCCATGGCCAGGAACATGGCATAGCCGCGCAGGGTATTCCTCCTAAGGTCGGCGGGTTCCTGCCGCACGGTTATAGTATGCAGGTCCGCAAGGGCATAGATGCAGTCGTAGTCATCCTGAAGCCTCACGAAATTTTTCAGCGCGCCGAGATAATTTCCAAGCGTAAACCCTCCCGAGGGCTGAATCATACTCAGAACTCTTTTCTTTCTCTCGTTTTCCATATAAGTTTTCTCCTTTGGAGCTTTGCTCTCCGTCTCTTACGCCTCGTTCGCCATCTCTGCAGCTACCTCTCCCAAGATGCGGATACCCTCTATGAGCTGTTCGTCGGATGGGGTGGAGAAATTTATGCGGAAGCTTTGGCAGCTCTCCCCGGGGTCTGCCAGGAACGCCGTCCCCGGCACAACGCATACCTTCCTCTGCATGGCGCGGCTTACAAAATCCTGCATGGGGATTCTGCCATCAAGCGTGCACCAGATAAACAGCCCGCCCTGCGGGGAATTATAGCTTATCAGAGAGCCGAAACTTTTCCCCATGGCGTCTAAGGCCACGTTCAGCTTTCTTCGGTATATCCCCTTAAGCCTCTCAAGATGCGCCTCATAGTCGCACTCAGTCATAAGCCTATGGCAGATTATCTGCGCCCACATGTTGGAGTGGACGTCCTCCCCCTGCTTGCAGACGACCATCTTTTGAATTATCTCTTTGGGTGCGATCGCATATCCCACCCTGATACCGGGGGCAATGACCTTGGAGAAGGAGCCCGCATATACCACGGCGCCCTCCTCGTCAAAGCTCTTTATGCTTGGCAGCTCCCCGCCGCTGACCCTCAAGTCCCCGTAGGGGTTGTCCTCTAAGACTATCACCCCGTATTTTTTGCAGAGCTCGTAGACGGTTTTGCGCTTCCCACCGCCCATGCAGACACCGGCGGGGTTTTGGAAGTTCGGGATGGTGTATAGGTATTTTATGTTTTTTTCAGTCTTCAGCGCGTTTTCCAGGCCCCCTATGGATATTCCGTCGGCCTCCATGGGGATTCCCTTCAGTCTTGCGCGAAAGGAGCGGAAGGAGTTCAGAGAGCCGATAAAGCTTGGCGACTCGCAGAGGACGGTATCCCCCTCGTTTAATAGGGATTTTGTGAGGAGGTCCATGACCTGCTGGGCCCCGCTGGTTATCAGGATATCGTCAAAATCTCTGCCCACATTATGCTTTTCCCGCATATAGCCTGCAAGGTGCCGTCTAAGCGGCTCGTATCCCTCTGTGGCGCCGTACTGCAGGGCGTCTATCGGCGCATTGTCCAGCAAATTCGCCGAAATCTCCTTTAGCTCCTCCACGGGGAAGGCGTCCGGTGCCGGGTTCCCCGCTGAGAGGGGGATCATCCCCGGGACTGAGGAGTTCTTGAGTATCTCCCTGATCGCCGAGGGCCTAAGCTCTAAAACTCTGTCTGAAAAGCGGTATTCCATCATCTCTGCTCCCTTCGGAATATTTCAGTCCTTGCTATTTCCCATCAGTCTGTAAATTATCTCGGCCAGGCCGTCCCTGTCGTGCGGGGAGGTTATAAACATCGCCGCGGCTTTGGCCTCCGCGTCCCCGTCCGAGACGGCGGCGGAGAGACCGGCGGCCTTTAGCATATCCACGTCGTTGATATTGTCCCCAACCGCGAGAACCCGGGAGAGTTCCACGCCAAGCAGGCTGGCGATAAACTTAAGCGCCTCCCCCTTATTCGCACCGCTATCGTTTATCTCTATGTTATCCGGCATGGATGAGGTCAGCTTCAGACCGCCTAGGGCTGAGAGCCTATCCCATATCTCCCGTCTCAAATCGGCGGGAAGGTATGGGATATTGATCTTCTCCGTCCTAAGTCCCTCTTCAAACAGTATATCATAGCTCTCCACGAAGCGGTAGGCTTTGCCGTCCACGAACCGAAACTTTTCCTTCGGAAAATTCCACTCCCCGTGCGCGCGGGCGGGGTTGCCGGCCTTGGTTATGGCATGTCCCCTCTCATAGTACTCGACATAGATATCGTATTCGTCCAAAAGCTTTTGCACCTCGGCGGATTTCTCCGTCGGGATCAGCCTCTCGTATACCGGCTCTCCCCCGGGGAGGCTGTAAACCGCCGCGCCGTTTGAGGTTATTACATATCTTATCCCGGGCAGGGCGGTGATGTCTGGCGGGATAAAGCTGAGCATCCTGCCCGTGGCAGGGACAAGCTCTGCCCCGAGATCTCGGGCGAAAAGCAGAGCCCTCCTGTTCTCCTCAGAGAGATAGCGGTTCTCCCTGATGGTTGTGCCGTCAAGGTCAAACGCCAAAAGACGTATCATCTAAAGCCCCTCCGGGAAAGAAACGGCCTTCTCTTTGGAAGACCGTTCAGCAGAATTTTTTTCAAAGCGCCAGGAAATTCGCCTTGACCTTCTCCACCGTATCCTTGTCCGCCATGGCCAAAAGTATCAGGTCCCCCCTGCGGAGAACCGCCGTGGATTCCGCCTCCACGCAGATCCATTTTCTCGGGTCCATGTTGGTCTCTATGTCCTTCCTGACCTGCTCGGCGTCCTCGCCCTCGGGTACGCGCAAAAGTGCGATCTCGTGGGGTATAGAGCCGATTATCGGCTGGTTCACGGCGGCCTCGGCCCCGTCAATCGGGTCTATAAAGAAGATCCAGTTGAAGTTGTCTGCAGAGACCTCGGAATTCTCTAAGGACATCTCCGGGTTGGTGGCATCCTTGACAACCTTCTCCAGAAGCTCCATGACAGTGCCCTCGATTTTCTCCTCCCCTTTGTCTCCCCCGCAGGCGGCAAGGGATAGAATCATGACAAGGCAGAGAATTAAAGCTGTAATTTTTTTCATAATCAAAACCCCCTCATAGCCCGAATAGCCTTCGGGCGTTCTCCTCAGTAATTTCAAGAATTTTAGCCGTCGGCAAGCCCTTGATCTCGCCGACTTTCTGCGCTACGCGCAGGATCATGGAGGAATCGCACCGCTTCCCCCTGTACGGTTCCGGCGCCATATACGGCGCGTCGGTTTCAAGCAGGAGCCTCTCTAGGGGCATCTCGGCTATGACCTCAGGCGCCAGCCTGGCCTTTTTGAAAGTGGCCGCACCGCCAAAGCCGAGATACATCCCGAAGGACATGACCTCCCTCGCCATCTCCAGGCTCCCCGAAAAACAGTGGAGCACCCCCTTCGGCCTGTAGCGCCTCAAAAGTTCCAGGGTGTCGCCGTGGGCCTCCCTGTCGTGGACGGATACGGGCAGGTTCAGATCTTTTGCCAAACCAAGCTGGGCCTCGAAGACCTCCTTTTGCCTCTCCTTGGGGCAGGCGTCAAGGTAGTGGTAGTCTAAGCCGATCTCCCCTATGGCGACCATCTTAGGCTCTATGAGATACTCCCTCACGCGGTCAAGCCAGTCTGCGGGAAGTTCTTTAGCGTCCTCCGGGTGGATGCCGGCGGCGCCGTAGATATAGCCGTACCGCCTAGTGAGCGCAAGCGTCGTCTCGCACCTCTCAAGGTCCACCGCCATGTTGACGATGCCCGTAACCCCGCTTTTCGGCAGGACCTCCCCTAAGAGCATATCCCTGTCCGCCTCAAACTGGTCTGTGTCGTAGTGGGCGTGAGAATCGAATATTCCCATCAGCGCACCTTGGACCCCGGGGGAATATCGTCGGCGAAGATGACCTTCACGTCGTTTTCCCCGGCGTCGGCCGCAAGGATCATGCCCTGGCTCTCTACCCCGCAGAGTACGGCGGGCTTGAGGTTCGAGACGACTATCACCCTGCGGGAGACCAGCTCTTCTGGCTTATACCACGGGGCTATCCCGGAGACCACGGTTCTCGGGCTATCTGTCCCGTCGTCAAGCGTCAGCTTTAGAAGCTTCTTCGCGCGCTTCACGGGCTCACACGCCTTGACCTCGGCCACCCTAAGGTCGGTTTTAGAGAAGTCCTCTATGCCGATCTTTGCAATGCCGGCAAGCTCGCGGCCAAGCTCTTGGCGCTTTTTCTCCTCCGCTGATTTTCCGGGGTTCTGCTTGGCGTTGGCCTTTTCTATGACCTCGTCCTCATCCAGGCGGGCAAAGAGAATCTCAGGCTTTTCTGAGACCTTGCCGTCTTGCGGGTAATGCCCGGTGCTTTGGAGGCTGTCCCAGTCTATCGGGGAGGAGCCAAGCTCTTTGAATATTCTCTCCGCTGTCTCGGGCAAAAACGGCGCAAGGAGGGTCGCGCCGGTGGTTATGGCGTCCGCCAGGTTATACAGGACCTCTTTTAGGCGCGGCTTAGAGCTCTCATCTTTCGCCAGGACCCACGGCATCGTCTCGTCTATATATTTATTGCACCGCTTGAAAAGTCCCATTATTTCCGCCAGGGCATCGGCCACGCGGAAACTCTCCATCTTTTCGCAAACCCTGTCCCTAAGGGATGCCATCGCATCCTTTAGCTCTGCGTCCACGGGCTCTGTGACACCTGTGGAGGAGAGCGTTCCGGAGAAGAACTTATTCGCCATGGAGACCGTCCGGTTCACGAGGTTCCCCAGGGTGTTAGCCAGGTCAGAGTTATTCCTCTCGCAGACAAGCTCCCAGGTGAGGTTCCCGTCAAAGTCATACGGCATCTCGCTTAGCACGAAATACCTCACGCTGTCCGTACCGAAGACATCCACAAGGTCGTCGGCGTAGATGGTGTTCCCCGTGGACTTGCTCATCTTCTTGCCGTTCATCAGAAGCCACGGGTGCCCGAAGACCTTCTTTGGCAGCGGAAGCCCCAGGGCCATGAGGAAGATCGGCCAGTAGATGGTGTGAAAGCGGACAATGTCCTTGCCTATGAGGTGGAGGTCCGCGGGCCAGAGCTCCTCAAACCTCGGCTCGCTCTCCCCGCCGCAGTGGTAGCCTATGCCGGTTATGTAGTTTGTCAGGGCGTCCAGCCAGACATATACCACATGCTGCGGGTCAAAATCCACGGGAATGCCCCACTTGATGGAGGTCCTGGATACGCAGAGGTCCTGCAGCCCCGGCAGGAGGAAGTTATTCATCATCTCGTTTTTACGGGAGACGGGCTCTATAAACTCCGGGTGAGAGTTTATATATTCTATAAGCCGCGGGGCGTACTTGCTCATCCTGAAAAAGTAGGCCTCTTCCTTCGCGGGGTGGACCTCCCTCCCGCAGTCCGGGCACCTGCCGTCCTTAAGCTGGCTCTCGGTAAAGAAGGATTCGCACTCGTCGCAGTACATTCCCTCATAAGCGCCCTTGTAGATATCCCCCTGGTCAAAGAGCTTTTTGAAGATCTTCTGCACTTCCCGCTCGTGATAATCGTCCGTCGTGCGGATGAAGTGGTCGTAGGAGACGTTCATACAGTCAAACTGCGCGCGGATTATGCCCGAAACCCTGTCCACAAACTCCTTCGGGGTGACGCCCGCCTCGTCCGCCTTCTGCTCGTTTTTCCTGCCGTGCTCGTCCGTACCCGTCTGGAAAAAGACGTCATACCCCTCTAACCTCTTGAAGCGGGCAATGGCGTCCGCTAAGACTATCTCGTAGACGTTCCCGATATGCGGTTTTCCGGAGGTATAGGCAATGGCGGTGGTTATGTAATACTTTCCCTTCTTGCTCATCGCGGTCTTCACGGTTCCTTTCCCGCGGGGACGCTACGCGGCGGTGAAGCCGGTGTCCTCCACAGTTTTCTTCAGGTCCTCAATGCTCACGCTGGCGGCGTCATAGGTGACGGTGGCGCACTTCTTCTCCAAATCCACCTTTGCCTCCTTTACGCCTTTCATGCCCTCAAACGCCTTGGTCATGCGCTTCACGCAGTTCTGGCAGTGCATCCCCTCGATGGCGACGGTGGTCTCCTTCCAGTCCTTTTTCTCAAACATCTTTTAATTTCCTTTCCCGCTGGTTTTATGGGTAGCTGCCGCCCTGTCCGTGCGGCCCTCCCCTTTTAGTATAGTATATCACATTCCGGCCTTGTTGTAAAGAACGAGAGGGGACTTTCTGCGGGGATTATTCAAGAGTCAATATATAAGCTTTAGCGCAAGCTTCTTTCCCTCGCCCTCCCAAATTCCGTA
>CAZRQD010000006.1:34556-47845 GCA_964602365.1 uncultured Acutalibacter sp.
GTCAATATATAAGCTTTAGCGCAAGCTTCTTTCCCTCGCCCTCCCAAATTCCGTAATCTCTCGGAGAGCCCTTTATCTGCATCCCGTAGATCTCCCTGTCCTCTGCAGAAAAGCGGTTGTGCAGGTTGGAATAGACGGTGACCTCCACCTCGTTCTCCCCCTTTTTCAGAAGGCCGCTTAGCTCTGCGCGCTTCATGACCTGGTCCGGGAACGGGGCGGGGACGCCGTTTACCTTTACCGAGAATGTATCGCTGACATTTCCGAGGTCCAGTATATATCTGGCGTCCTCAATGACCTCATCCAGCATGGCGGAGAAGACGTAAACTCCCTTTCCGGCAAAGGTGAGATATTTTTTATCAATCCTATGCCATGGCATAAGCTTTGCATCCGGGACATTGATTCCCTCTCCGCTTATCCCGCTTCTCAGGAAGGAGTAATCCTCCCCCTCAAGCGGGCCAAAGGGGTAGAGGGTAAGGCTGTCTAATCTGATGGGGATGTTACGACCGCACCGGGGTTTACGGACCTCTTTGGGCGGGGAGAGCCTGTCAAGCTCTAGGAGAACCATCTCGTCCTCCTCTATCCTGACTGTCCCGGCCATGCCCCCGTTCTCCTCCTCAAAATCTGCCGGCTCTGCGGTCCCGTCCCACGGGTTTAGGACGGAGACCCTGCCCACGCCCTCTATGCGGACGCGGAGAGCTCTCCCGCTGGACTCCCCGGGGCGGGTGTAGCCGGGTTTTACGGTGCCGGCGGTATACATTGTGGATGCGCCGGCGGGAAGATTTGGGTCATATCCTATCCTGTTATAGGCGTATACGGCGGCATATATCTTCTCACCGTCCTCCCTGAAGGCGGTCATGGCGTCTGATTTGCCGTCTAGGGCAACCCTGGGGAGAATTCCGAGAGTTTTAAGCGCGGCGGGAACCTCGCTGAGAGAATCAACCCGCGTAAGGTTCTTGTGCGAGAAGAGCTCTTTCTTAACTCTCTCCCAGTTCGCGAGCTTTTCTGCGCTTAGCGAATCTGAAAAATACGACGGTATCTTTGGCTCCTCACCCTGCCAGATTACGGGAAGACCGCTCTCCAAAAATACCATGGTATGCATTAGCACCGAGGTCGGCACCATCTCCTGCCATGGTATGATTAGCGCGCGGTAGGCCGCGCCATCTCTGTCAAGGATGCGATCGCATACCTTGGCATTCGGGTGGGCCAAAAGCGCATCTGACAAAAACTCGTATGAATAGCCGAGGTTCGCAAGTTTTCCGCCGTCGGGATAGTATTCAAAATCATTTCCCAGGCCGTCGTTTTTATAGCTCTGCCTGTATACGGCGAGATCCACCCTGGCGGTTTTCCTGAAGACCGTGTTTAGCCTCGCCACGGCGTCAAGGCATCCCCTGGCGTGGGGGACGCAGAGCGTGCGGTTCCAGTTGTTGGAGACGAAACCGCCGAAGGCGTCATAGCCGGGCCAGGCGGTTCCCGGAACCTTCCCGCCGTCGCTTAAGCTGCCGGTGTATTTGCCTGAATAGCTCCCGCCGTGCAGGACCTGCGCGTTCATCCCCGCCATGAGGCTGCGCTTTACCCACCAGAAGAGGTCCTCGTAATCCTGCCCGTAGCTGTGGCCGAACTCTGCGGCGCACTCGAAGGAATACCGGGGCTTTCTGCCCAGGTGGGCGCTTGCCGCCATCAGCCTCTGCCCGTCAAGCAGCGCGCGGCCTAGGGCCTCGTTTTCAGGGATACCCACATAGAGGCCACAGCGCTCCTCCTCGAAAAATTTATTGTACGCCACCTGGTAGCGGACGGTCTTGCCATGGCTTTCGGCATAGTCGGAGAGCTCTTTGAGATGGTTCTCGCAGTAGCACTGGGTGAGTGTCTCGGCATAGTCGTTATTTACCCGGGCCGACAGACTCTCATCCGCAAACCTGTAGCCGGGGATATCCCACGCGGGGTAGAAACCGGTGCTTCCAAAAACGGGCAGGTACGGCAGGGGGCTGTAGCCGCGGCGGCTCTCAAACTCCCCTATAAAGCCGGGCGTCCAGTCCATAAGGGACTGATACTCTAGCGAATCGCAGAAAAGGGATTCCATGGCGGGGAAATCCCCCCTCTCAAAAATTCTGTCCCAGAACCTCTCCTGCGCCTTGGCGCCCGCCACGCTTAGATGGTCTATGGCGTAGGTGACGCCGGTTATCTTCTGGCAGGCGGGTTGGCTGTAGAAGGCAAAGACCTTGTAGTTCCCGTCACCTTCAGGGAAATTTACGGTGAGCGTATCCCCGCAAATATTTTGGGAGAGGTCCATATAGCTCCCCTCATCGAGGACATGGTCCCCCGCCTCTCTGTAGGCCAGGACATGTATAAGCTCTGCCTCCCCCTCTTCCCTTACGGTCCTGCGCTTTGGCAGGGCTCCCTCGTATCTGCTGCCGGCGGGGACGGTGAGTTCTCCCCAGGTAAGCTCTCTTAGGGCCGCGGGGTCGTCCGCCGACTTGATCTCCGGAGAGGCTATCGGCCAGCCGGGACCTATGGCGTAATCCACGGAAATGCCGAGCTTTTGGGCCTCGTCGTCTATGACCTCCATCATCCTAAGCCAGCGCTCCCTGCCCCAGGCCTCCTCCCCCTCGGCAAACTCCTGCGGTATGGACGCCAGAGAGACGACCTCCACGCCGCCAAAACCCCTGGCCTTTAGCGCACGGAGCTCCTCTCTCAGATCGTCCTCATCCACCGCGGCGGCGGGGACCCAGTAGCGTATCTTCGGCCGCATCTCATTTGGGATCTCCCGCCAGACATTCGCGATCTCTCTACCCATACCAAATACTCCTCTCAATATATAACCCCTGCTAGGCGGGGGAAATCTTGCAAAAAACTGCCAGCACGGCCATGAAAACCCCGGCGATAACAAGCGGGACCATGCCGTCTATATACCCCGTCTTAGGGCCAAGCCCGTAGTAGAGCATATAGCAGACGAGGCTTATGACGGCCGCAATCACCGCAGCCGCGAGCATGCCGACGGCAAAGCCCCTGCTAACCGAACCCAAGGAGCAGAGGGCGTTTATCTCCCAGAAGACAAGGCCTGCCCAGCCGACAATGAGAAGCAGCTCTGTCGTTACCATCCGCTGAAAGACATACCTGCTTATCAAAAAAAGCGCAATATAGAACACGAGGCTGAGGAGGAGAACCGCCTTCCCGGAAAAAAGCGCGTTTTCCCTCGGCGCGGCATTTCCCGCACGGATTATCTCCACCACCGCGATTATCCCCAAAACCGCGGCGGGGATCAATAGCCAGCCGGACTTCATCCCCGTCACGGGGGATCTGGGTTTAAAAGCCAGAATCCACCAGAGGAGATAAAAGGCAAAACAGCCCACAAGCAGGACATTTCCCAAAAACATCTGCCGCAAAACGGCGTCTTTTCCCGCGCCCATTCCATCCACCCCGTTCTCTGTTTTTCTCTTTCCGATTATACCATGGAGGAGTTTGGATTAAAAGCATTATTTTCAGTAATTCCGATTTCGGGGGGTCATTCTGCGGTCTTGCCCGGTATGCCGGCCCTTAGGCGGGATTCCTCCTCAAGGTCGTCGTCCGCAAATCTGCGGTCTTTGGCATAATATTCCATATCATGCTCGTTTATCTCCCTTAAGACCCTAGCGGGGTTGCCCACGGCTATACAGTTTGCGGGGATATCCTTGGTCACGACGGAGCCCGCGCCTATGACGCTGTTCTCGCCTATCGTGACGCCGGGGCAGATGGTCGCGCTCTCCCCTATCCAGGCGTTATTGCCGATCGTCACATTCTCGCAGAACATATACTCTCGCATGTCGGGGCGGAGAGGATGACCTACGGTGGCTATGGTCACGTTCGGCCCGAACATGACGCCGTCGCCGATGGTTATAATTCCGTCATCCACAAAATTGCAGTTGAAGTTGATATATACCCCATTGCCAAGCTTTATATGCCTGCCGTAGCAGAAGTAGAGCGGCGGCTCTATCCATGCGGTCTCTGCCCCGCTGCCCTCCATGAAGATCTCCTTTATCAGCCTCATCCTCTCCTCAAGCGTATCGGGCGTCGTACTGTTCAGCGCGATCATCCTGCGCTTCGCCTCGCTTCTCTCCTCCGGCAGCCCTTCGCACATATCGGTAAAGAGCTTTCCCGCGGCCATTCTCTCGTGCATGTTCATCTTGATCCCTCCGTCTATTTTCTCCGGTCAGAGGACCGGGATTATCCCGCTTTATTCGTAAGGTTTTTCAGCCATCCGTATTTTCTGTAGTGGTGTATCTCGAACGGGATCTTGCAGATCTCGTCCAGGTTCAAAAGGAAGTATACAAGCAGCACCGGCGCGTGAAATACAAAGGCGGCTATTGAGGAGACCGGAATTATAAATACCCACATATTTATAAGGTCGCAGAGAAAGCCAAACCGGGTATCTCCTCCCGCGGTAAAGATGCCGCTTATCATGGTGGAGTTGAGGCTTTTACCTATGACGCAGTAGGAGCTCATCGCCATCATCGCGCCGAGATAGCCCCTGGCTGTATCCGTCAAGCTTGGCATTCTTGTCGCTAAGGGGATGAGCAGGAGCAGCACCGCGCCGGCGGCCGCGCCAAAGATTACGGAGTATTTGAGAATCTCCCCGGCACAGGCCTTAGCCTCCTCCAGCTTCCCCGCCCCAAGGCGGTTGCCAACCATTATCCCGCTGCCCGCGCCTACCCCGGTGCAGAAGCTTAGAAGCAGATTCTTGAGGATGTTCGTGATGGAATTGGCCGCCACCGCATCGCTGCCAAGATGCCCCAGAATTACAGAGAACATCGTGACCCCGCCGCCCCAGACGAGGTAGTTTAAAAATACCGGCGTCATATAGCGGAAAAAGTCGTGCGCAAGCTCCCCGCCCCGCGCAAAGACAAATTTCGCACGGAAGCGGACCGCCGAGGGCTTAAAATCCTCGAAAACACAGAGCAGAAGCTCTATTACCCTTGAAATCACCGTGGCAAGGGCCGCGCCTGAAATCCCCATCTTGGGCAGGCCAAAGAGGCCGAAGATCAGCAGAAAATTGAGAACGATATTGCTTACGACCGTCACCGAGCCTATCAATGAACTCTTTCCCACCCTGCCGGTGTTTTTCATGATGTTGAGATACATCTGCGTAAAACCCATGATGAGATAGGAGACGCTTACTATGCGAAGATACGGGACGCCAAGCTCTATGAGGGCGGGGTCCGGCGTGAAGACGCGCATTAGCGCCTGCGGAAAGAGGAGTGCCGCGGCGAAGAAAACCAGGGAGACCGGAAGTGAGCATCTCAGCGAGAGGCCCAGGACCTTCTCCACACTCTCTGCGTCCTTTATCCCCCAGTATTGAGCGGCGAGGACAGAGGCCCCCGTCTGAAAGCTCATATGGAAAAGCGAGAGCACAAACGCCACCTGCGTGGCGAGAGAGATGGCTGACAGAGAGCTCTGGTCCAAAAAGCCGAGCATGAGGGCGTCGCTTGCCGAGACAAGGGACGAGAGCAGGGACTGTACCGCGACGGGGAACATTATCCCCCAGAGTTCGCGGCGAAACGCCTTTTTGTCTAAAACTTGCAAAACCATGCGCCGCCTTCCGCAAAGAACTAAACCACAGTTTTAAAATTATACGAAAAAGCGCGGGGTCCCGCTATAAGTATGTGAGCAGAAAATATAACAAAATCGCAAAAACTTTTTTATCGCTTTACTTCTCCAAAAGAGCATACTATAATGTAAAAGATGAAAATTTCCGCCGAAAATCGCCATTTCAGTGATTTTATTGCAAAACCTTACCATATTATTATTGCAGGCAAGGCAAGGAGAGAATATCATAAAATCACGCGAAATGCGAAGGGAGGCGAGAATATGGCGACTTATGAGGAAGGTCTCGACTGCGACAAAACCGTAAAATCCATGCAGGCGATTTGCAAGGAATGCAAATTCAAGCGAATGTCTGAGCTTGTAAATTATGCTTCCGAGCACGGACTTGAGGATTGGGTTCACGTACTCTCACGGAGGGGAAGTATTTACCGCCGCATGACAAAAACCCTTGAGAGGGATGAGTGAGACGGCATAAACGAAGGGTTGTACTCCCGGGACATTCCCGCCATCTATATGGGAAAACCGGGAGCATGGCCCGTTTTTATAAAAAAGGGGAGGTCGGAATGTCGGTCCTTAATGTAAGGGAAGACGGATCTGAGATAGTGCCGTATACATTTGAGGGATACTATGCCTTTGTGGGGAGCGGAAAGATACTGTCCTTTCCGAATGCCGCCGTGGACAGCCACTGGCATGAGGAGATAGAATTCTCCCGCGTGATTTCCGGCAGGATGTCCTACAGGGTAAACGGAGAGGAATTCGCGGTAGAGCAGGGGCAGGGCGTGATAATACAGAGGCGGCAGCTGCACTGGCATTTTTCCGCCGACGGCTCTGACTGCGAGTATATCTGCGTATTGATCCACCCGCTTTTGCTATGCGCGACGCCGCAGATAGAAAATGACCTTGTTAGGCCCGTGCTGGAAAATTTCCCCGCGCCGTATATTATCCTAAACGGCAGCGAGAGCTGGCACGGGGAGATCCTGGAACTTTTAAAGCGGGTATTTTCCCACAGGGATGAGCCCGGTGCCCCGCTTCTGATCCAGAGTGAATTTTACAAGATCTGGCATATAATGTATCTCTCCTTTCCCAGGACGGACGCGGTTCGCTCTGAAAACGAACATCTCTCCATCCTAAAAAAGATGATGTCCTTTGTCCAGCACCACTACGCAGAGGAGCTGAGTTTGGACGACATAGCGAAAAGCGGGAATATCAGCAAGAGCTCCTGCCTGCTGCTTTTTAGGAAATATCTGCGGGAATCGCCGGTTCAGTATCTCATCTCCTGCAGGCTGAAGGCCGCGGCGAACCTTCTGGGCAATACTGAACTCCCCGTCACCGAGATAACCTACCTTGCGGGCTTCTCCTCCCCAAGCTACCTTGCAGAGCGTTTCCGCAGGCAGTACGGCATCTCCCCGCTGGAGTACAGGAAGAGGAGCCTTGAGAAAGCCCCTGCCCCCTCCCCGTGAAGCAAAATATAAAAACCCCTCCGGCTATGCGGAAGGGGATTATTTTTAGTCTGCCCGCATCCGCCAGGCGTTGGCAACGGCGGGGCCATGGCCCTGCCCGCCTATCGAAAGGGGCAATTGGGAGAGTGATGCATTTCTGAAGTACGCCCCTATAATAGCCCCCAAATATGAAGCAACTATAATGAGATTTTGAAATATATGTGAATTTTTGCTTGTAGCCTGCCGGTATTTTTCCGTCTGATTGGACAACCTGACGAAATCCGGCGGGGAGTTTTTTCTATATCTCTTCCGGTTGAAACCGGAGAAGATCTGTGCTAAAATAGGGCATACAGCGGGTTTAGATACGCGCGAAAGCCGCGGACCTGCCTATAGATTCCGGAGGTGGATCTCTTGAAAGTAAAACTTCTGAATTATACGCCCGAGCCCGAAAAGACTGTGGCATACGCCGCGAAGCTCTGCTATGCGGCCTCGGACATAGATACGCTGGTAGACGGGCTGACCGAGGAAAAGGTCACAAGCTTTTTGGACCACCTCTCTGCGATGGGGCATGAGAGCCCGATAGAACATGCCAGCTTCACCTTCGGGATAGAGGGGGTGTCGCGGTCCCTGCTTGCGCAGATAACCCGCCACCGCATAGCGTCCTTCAGCGTGCAGAGCCAGAGGTATGTGAGGATGCAGAATTTTGAATTCGTCCTCCCGCCAGAGATTGATGCCATTCCCGAGGCAAGGGAGGAGTTCCTAAAGGCCATGGAGGAGGACGCCGCCCACTATGAGAGGATAGCGGAACTCCTAAAGGAAAAGCATGTAAAAGAGCTTATGGATTCCGGAGAGGACGAGCGGAGCGCCAGGAGAAAAGCGGAGAAGATGTCCATAGAGGACGCGCGCTTTGTCCTGCCTAACGCCTGCGCCACCAAGATGATAGTCACGATGAACGCGAGGGAGCTCTTGAATTTCTTTGCCCTGAGGTGCTGCAACCGCGCCCAGTGGGAGATAAGGGAGCTTGCCACCGAGATGCTGAAACTCGTGAAGGACGTGGCCCCGCACCTCTTCAAAAACGCCGGGCCGAGATGCCTGCACGGTCCCTGCCCGGAGGGGAATATGTCCTGCGGGCGGGCCAAGGAGGTCAGGGAGAAGTTCAGCTTACTGTAGCGGGGAGAGAAAACGCATGGGTCTGATAGTCATAGAGGGGCTGGACGCCTCCGGCAAGGGGACGCAGACAGAGCTTCTTTTAGGCGAGCTGAAAAGAAGGCCCCGTGGTGCAAGGAAGATCGAATTTCCGGACTACGCCTCCCCGTCCTCATCCTTAGTGAAGATGTATCTGAGGGGGGATTTCGGGAAATCGCCTGAGGACGTGAACCCCTATGCGGCGAGCGCGTTTTACGCCGTTGACCGCTACGCCTCCTATAAAACGGACTGGAAGGCGGACTATGAGCGGGGTGTGAACATACTGGCAGACAGATACGTCACCGCGAACCAGATCTTCCAGCTGGAGAAGGTCGCTGGGGAGGACTGGGAAAATTTCCTCCTCTGGGTGGAGGATTTTGAGTACGGGAAGCTGGGCCTGCCAAGACCCGACATTGTGATATTCCTCGACATGCCCGTGGAGATCTCGCAGGGGCTGCTGCTAAAGCGCTACGGCGGGGACGGGGAGAAGAGGGATATCCACGAGAAGGACTTGGAATTTCTAAGAAGATGCGCTGTCTGTGCGAAGTTTGCCGCCCGTACCCTTGGCTGGCGCGTCATAGACTGCGCAAGGGACGGGATGCCCAGAAGCGTCTCCGATATCCACAGGGAGATTATCTCTCTGCTAGAGGCGGAGGGAATTTGAATATCTATAAGAAGGGAAGAAATTTTATGGTATTGGTCTATCTTGCAAACGGATGCGAAGAGGTTGAGGCCCTAGCTCCGGTTGACATCATGAGAAGGGCCGGGCTTGACGTGAGGCTTGCCGGCGTGGGCGGGCTTGAGATCACCGGCTCGCACGGGATTAAGATCACCGCGGACATAACCGACGAGGACGCTAGGGCCCTGCTAGATGAGGCGGACGCCATCGTGCTGCCCGGCGGCAAACTGGGAACGGAAAACCTTGAGGGCTCTGAGCTCGTCAAAGAGGCGATTGACCATTTTAATAAGGCAGACAAGCTCATCGCGGCGATCTGCGCGGCGCCGTCCATCCTGGCGCACAGGGGACTGCTTAAGGGTAAGGAGGCCACCGTTTACCCGACCTTTGAGGAGGCCCTGATCTCCGGCGGGGCGAAGCTCTCCAAAAAATACGTGGTCCAGGACGGGAACATCCTCACGGGGAGGGGGATGGGCGTCTCCACACAGTTTGGGCTGAAGCTTGCGGAGATCCTCGTCTCTAAAAAAGAGGCCGAGAGGATAAGAGAATCCATCCAGTGGGAGGATTGAGCGGGTTAAAACCCGACCTAAAGATTTTCATTTAGGCTGAAAGGAGCCGGGGATATGAGCGAGCGAAACGGGCAGGATTCCCAGCACACCGGGGATTTTAGGCTGCGCATAGACGAGAGCGATATGGCGACGGGGGAATATGACCCCGTGAAAAACGAGAGCGGCGGCGGTATAGAGGACCGCTACTCTCCATCCTCCGCGCGCGCTAATACCCAGATGACCAGGCAGGAGAAGAGGCGGGAGAAGAGGGACGCCAGAAAGCGGAACCGCCTAAAGGCCCGGAAGAACAAGCGGGTCTTCAAGTTCATGTGGGTCTGCATGGTGTTTATGCTCGCCATAACCCTGGCAAGCTACCTGATAGGCGGCTCTAACGATTTTCTCGCTGTGGGGAGGAAATCCGGCACGACGCAGGTGACTGTCCCGGAGAACCCGACGGAGGACGAGCTGGCGCAGATTCTCTATGACGGCGGCGCCATAGACAAGCCGGAGTTTTTCTCTCTCTACTGCAAGATAACCACCCATATGGAGTATTTTAGCCCCGGAACCTACGAGCTTGAGACGGACATGGACTATCAGGACATAATAACCAACCTGCAGGGCGCAGACGATACCAGGGAGGTCGTGAGGGTGACCTTCCCGGAGGGCGTGAACGTCCTAGAGGCGGCAGAACTGCTTGAGGAGAACGAGGTCTGCTCCTCTGAAGATTTCCTTGACGCGGTGAACTCCGGAGAATTCGGCGCGTATGACATGATAGGAGAGCTTACAAATCTAGACGAGCGGTACTTTGACCTGGAGGGATACCTCTTCCCGGATACATATGACTTCTACAAGGACGAGGAGCTGGACTCTGTCGTGGGAAAACTCCTCTACAACTTCCAGGTGAAGATGAGCGACAGCATGATGACCTTAGTGGAGCAGAGCGGGATGGAGCTTGACGACGTGGTGAAGATAGCCTCCATCATCCAGGCGGAGGCCGCGAATGAGGGGGATATGTTCGACGTCTCCACGGTAATACATAACCGCCTGAGTATTGGCGCGGACTACGGCATAAACTCCCTAGAATGCGACTCCACCGTCTACTACCCCTACCGCGAGGCCGCCGACATCCCGGAGACCGGCGCGCTCTCCTACGGTGCGTACAATACCTACGAGATTACCGGCCTGCCGCCCGCGCCCATCTGCAACCCGGGAATGCAGGCTATCATGGCGGCGCTGACCCCAAACGAGGGGGACTACCTCTACTTCTGCCACTCTGCCGACGGGACGCCCTACTACGCCACCACAGAGGAGGAGCATCTGCAGAACCTGGAACTCGCCGGACTTAGATAATTTCAGAAAAAAAGCATTGACATTATAATCGGACTATGCTAAAATTTCATAAAGTGGGATGGATGATTATCGTCTGTGCTCGCTTTGAAATTACTTTCCCATATAGGAGGAATTGTCGTATGAAAAAGGTAAGATGTTCTATTGCGCTTCTGCTCGCAGTAGTAGCGGTTCTGGTGGTTCTGTTCGTTCCTGTATCCGCTTCAGCGAGGGGTCAGATATGTGGCTATTGCAACATTGGGACCATTGTAACTGAGCAAAGATCCGTGTTCTCATCTAAAGATGTAAGTTCTTGTGCGTATTACCGTTATGCTCACACTCATACTGTCGAGACGCGATACACTGTTGAGGTGTGCGATTACTGCGGAAGAGAGAGAAATACTTACGTGAACTGGACTCAAGAGAAGTGTTCAAATGGGGCTGTAGTTGGGTGATTGCCTGATGTGTTAGCTGTTAAGTTGGGCAGTCTTTTCTGGCGAAGGGCTGCCCTTCAGTTTTTATTCAATCTAACTAAAGGAGGAATTTAAATGACGCTAAAAAGGCTTTTAAGCGTGGTATTGCTGTGCGTGGTCTTGGTATCCTGCTTTTCCGGATGTAATAAAAAATCGGCAAATGATCCGTTAAGAATATTTATTGATATATCGAGAGGAACAGATTATACTTCCAATTATGATGAGGAGATGATTGAGGAGATCAGGACAAGGGTCGCAGAGACCGGCGGACCGGAAGATTTTGAGATAGAACTCGTTGAGATTCATGATGCCGACGTTAGAAGTGAGCAGATAACAAGGATCAGGACAGAGATGATGGCGGGGAACGGCCCCGACATTTTTATTACTGACTTCTCCGGACCGGTCGATTCACTATTCCTGGAACCGGAGAAGAGCATGGAACTTGGGGTATTCTACCCGCTTGACGATTTCCTTGAAGATGCGAAATATATGAGTATACCGGACATGAACCAAACCGTCCTAGCGGCGGGGAAATGCGAAACTTACGGGCAGGTGATACTGCCGATTACATTTCATTTCCCAATAACGCTCTTTTCGCAGACATCGGACGAACCCACCAAAGCTCTCACATGGGATGAGGCCATCAGAGATGACGGCAGCATGACACAGGTGGCCGCGGCGCCATCACGGTTTGCGGACTCTGATGATTTTGTCAACGCGCAATGCTACCCGCAGCTAACCTTTGGAAAGCTGATTGATGCCAAGGAGAAAAAGCTGCTCTTCACCGAGGATGAGCTGATGTCACGGGTGGAGGACTTTATCTATCTGCTTGACAAGAGGGCAAATGGAGACTATGACGAGATATCGAGATTTCAGATAGCAGGTATGGGGTCCGGCTATGCAAAGTCGAATAATTCGGGCGACCCAAACGAATGTATCGACGTCACAGAGCTGAAGGACCAGACCTCTAACGACGATATAGAGACCATTGAAAACAATGAGCTTACCATGGTCCCCGTCTATAACGACGACGGCGGCGTCACTGCCGAGGTGTCCATGTTCGCCGCGATAGACGCCAACACAGGCCGTGCAGAGGACGCATTTTCCATCCTGGACGCGCTGCTGGATAAGGAGTTTATCCGTACGTCCAAGCTGTTTCAGTGGAACCACGAAAATAACATGTCCATATACGACGACGTCATGAGCAGAGATGCGACGGTTAAAAGGGTCGGCGAAAGGAACAGATGGGCTTTAAGCAATTCCAACTTCGAGAATTACGCCGCCCTAAGGGACCAGATAAACGCCGTAAACTTCCGCGGGACGATCTCATCTGAACTTGATGAACTGGTACATTTCATCTTCCAGTCCCACTTCGGACATTCCAACGAAGACGCAGAGACACTTGTACATTTCGCATATGAGCGCATGACCCAGGAGCTAAACGAGTAGGTTGGTTCCGTCAAAAAGGGAAGCCTGATAAGGGGGCTTCCCTTTTTTAGGTTTTATGCCGCTATTGTTAAGCCTGTGCCGCTACCCTACTGCGGGTCTATGTCGCAGGCCTCGCACTCCTCTAGCTCCCCGACAATCGGCACGGGGTCGATGCCCTGCCTGCGGTAGTAGTCGGAGACGGCTGCCTTTATCGCCTGCTCTGCCAGGACAGAGCAGTGGATCTTTACGGGCGGCAGGCCGTCAAGCGCCTCCATTACCGCCTTGTTTGTCAGCTTTAGGGCCTCGTCTATCGGCTTGCCCTTGATGAGCTCTGTCGCCATGGAACTTGTGGCGATGGCCGCACCGCAGCCGAAAGTCATAAACGAGACATCGGTGATGATATTGTTCTCCACCTTGATATACATCCTCATTATGTCGCCGCACTTGGGGTTGCCGACCTCCCCCACGCCGCTGTAGTCCTCCATCTCGCCAACGTTCCTAGGATGTGCGAAATGCTCCATAACCTTTGCACTGTATGCCATAAAAATCGTCCTTTCTAAAATTTAATTCTAAAAATTTAATCCTAAAATTTAATCCAGATTATATACTATCTCGCCGTTTTGGATTCTCTCCCAGAGCG
>CAZRQD010000006.1:47945-49370 GCA_964602365.1 uncultured Acutalibacter sp.
AAAATTTAATCCAGATTATATACTATCTCGCCGTTTTGGATTCTCTCCCAGAGCGGCGACATAGACCTTAGACGCTCGACTATCGGGGGCAGGACCTCTAGGATATAGTCCACGTCCTCCTCTGTGTTGTAATCCCCTAAAGAGAGCCTTAGGGACCCGTGCGCCACCTCGTGCGGGAGGCCTATGGCAAGCAGGACATGGCTTGGGTCAAGCGAGCCGCTTGTGCAGGCAGAGCCTGAGGAGGCGGAGACGCCCTTTAGATCCAGCATGAGGAGGAGGGATTCCCCCTCCACCCCCTCAAAGCAGAAGCTGACGTTGCCGGGGAGGCGCTTTACGGGGTCGCCGTTTAGGTGGCTGCGGTCTATCTTGGAGAGGCCGGATATCAGCTTATCCCTCAGCGGAATCAGCTGCGCCTGCCGCTCCTTCACGGTGGAGCAGGCTATCTCCATGGCCTTGGCAAGCCCGACGATACCCGCGACGTTCTCTGTCCCGCCGCGCCTGCCGCGCTCCTGCGCGCCGCCGTCTAGGAATACCTCTGGTACGACGCCGGAGCGGATATAGAGGGCACCGACGCCCTTGGGCGCGTGAATCTTATGGCCGGAGAGGGAGAGGAGGTCTATGTTCTGCGCCTTCACGTCTATCTCCACGGCGCCGACAGCCTGGACGGCGTCTGTGTGGAAGATGACCCCCTTCCTCTTACAGAGCTCCCCTATCTCGGGTATGGGCTGGATAGAGCCTATCTCGTTATTGGCGTACATGATACTGACAAGCGCGGTCTTATCCGTGATGGCGGCCTCCACCTCATCCAGACGGACGATGCCGTTTCTGTGGACGGGGAGGTAGGTGACCTCAAAGCCCTCTCTCTCCAGGGCCTGGCAGGTGTGGAGAACCGCGTGGTGCTCGAACGCGGTGGTGACTATATGGTTCTTGCCCTTCTTGCGCTGGGAACGGGCAATGCCCTTTATCGCCCAGTTATCACTCTCGCTGCCGCAGCTTGTAAAATAGATCTCGTTTGGTCTGGCGCCAAGCGCGCGCGCCACTGTCTCCCTGGCGGCCTCTAACGGAGCCTTGGCCTCCTGCCCCAGAGAATAGAGGCTGGAGGGGTTGCCGTATACTTCCTTGTAGAAGGGAAGCATAACCTCTAAGACCTCGGGAGAAACAGCGGTCGTGGCTGCATTGTCCGCGTAAACCTTTCTGTCCATAGGAAAAGGACTTCCTTTCTTTTGCACTCTTGGCGGGAAAACCCGCCGAGGATAATATATACCATTTTGGTATACTTTGTCAAGACGCGACTGAGAATTATTTTTGAGGATTCCGACTTCGGCTGATTTGCCGACAGATTTATCGGCAAATTTGACATAGGCCTTTTGAAAATTCTTTTTCTTTGCCATTTTTCATACCCCGTTTCATGCATTTTTATGAGAG
>CAZRQD010000007.1:0-44599 GCA_964602365.1 uncultured Acutalibacter sp.
TTGAATATTCAGCAAAGAAAAAACCTTCCACATACTTACATACTCTGTGAAAGGCTTTGTTTCTAGAAGTCTAATAAATTTTTACAAAATTTGCAATATAAATACAGGATTAGCTCTCTCTCTCTGATAAGGGTTTCATCGTCGGAAAAAGCAAAACATCCCTTATGGAGGTCGCGCCGGTTAGCAGCATCACGAGACGGTCTACACCAAGACCCATACCCCCGGTAGGCGGCATACCATATTCCAAAGCTGTGAGGAAATCCTCATCGACCCCGGCGGCCTCTTCATCTCCGGCAGCCTTCAATGCTGCCTGCGCCTCAAATCTAGCTCTTTGATCAACCGGGTCGTTCAGCTCGCTAAACGCGTTCGCATATTCACTTCCGCAGATAAAGAGCTCAAATCTCTGGGTATACTCCGGATTATCTTTTTGTTTTTTTGCAAGAGGGGAAATCTCCACGGGGTGACCGTAGAGGAATGTTGGCTGGACAAGTTTATTCTCGCAGTATTTCTCGAAAAAGAGGTTTAATATATCTCCTTTCTTATGCCTTGGCAAATATTCGATGTGGTGGTTTTCTGCCAATTTTCTCGCCTCATCAAGCGTCTCTATCTTTGAAAAATCCACACCGGCATATTTCTCTACCGCCTCTACCATAGTGATATGTTCAAACGGCCTGTCTAAGTCAATTTCCTCTCCACCAAATTCTACCTTCCCAGAACCTAAAACACTATGTGCCACCGTCCTAATCATGTCTTCGGTTATTTTCATCATGCCGTCTATGTCGGTATACGCCTGATACAGCTCAAGCAGGGTATACTCAGGGTTATGGCGGGTATCCATCCCCTCGTTGCGAAAAACACGGCCTATCTCATAGACCCTGTCAAATCCTCCCACAATGAGGCGCTTTAGGTGGAGTTCAAGGGCAATCCGCAGATACATCTCTATATTTAATGTATTGTGATGGGTCACAAATGGTCTAGCGGCAGCCCCCCCGGCCTGGTTATGCAAAACAGGAGTTTCAACCTCCAAAAAATTTTTTGAATCTAGATACTCTCTTATTGCCGAAATAATCAGGCTTCTGCGTTTGAAAAGTTCCTTAACCTCGGGATTTACTATGAGATCTACGTACCTTTGGCGGTACCTTGCGTCCACGTCTTTAAGGCCGTGGTATTTCTCAGGAAGTGGGAGGAGAGCCTTTGAAAGAATACTGATCTTTTCCACTCTTACAGTTATTTCACCGCGCCTGGTGCGGAAAACCTCCCCCACAACACCGACAATATCACCTATATCCAGGTCGTTAAAAAACTCCTGGTATGCGTCCTCTCCCATAACATCTATCTTGGCATATAGCTGGATGCGCCCGGCTGAATCCTGGAGGTCCATGAAGGAAGCCTTTCCCATTCCCCTCCTGGACATAATTCTTCCTGCGATAGATACCTGCTTGCCCTCGTATCCGCTTTCAAACCGGTCTTTGATTTCCTGTGAGTTTTCCCTCACATCAAAAGAGGTAATCTCATAGGGATTTCTCCCGTTATCCTGCATAGTCTTGAGCTTTTCTCGCCTGATCCTCAAGATCTCTCTACTGTCTTCAGCGGAAATTCCACTCTCTTCCGTCATGTTATCTTCTGTCATCATACTTTTCTCCTCTATTTAAAGAGAGCAGAACCCTGCTCTCTCAGCGTATTGCCTCGATCCTGTAATGTGAAATGCCGGCCGGAGTTTCAACATCAACACTCTCCCCTACCCTGGCATCCAATAATGCCTTTCCGACAGCGGATTCATCAGAAATTCTCCCGCTTCTGGGGTCCGCCTCGTTAGATCCCACTATCTTGTATTCTTTTTGGGTTTTATTGCCTGCGGGAGAGGTATAGGTCAATTCCACAGTAGAACCAATGTGGACAGTTTCCTTAGACATAGAGCTTTCATCTATCACCACGGCATTATTCAGCATCACCTCAAGGTCGGCAATTCTAGCCTCCACAATGGCCTGATCATTTTTCGCCTCGTCATATTCACTGTTTTCTGAGAGATCCCCAAAGGAGAGAGCAGTCTTTATTTTCTGCGCAATTTCCTTTCTCCTCACCGTCTTAAGATACTCCATCTCCTGAGAGAGTGCTTCCAGCCCTTCCGGGGTGACAAAAAATTGTTTTTCAGCCATCAAAATTCATCCTTTCCAGAATTATTCTCTAGATCAAAATTTTCTGATCATTGCAATTATACTCAGACTACTATGTCCTCCCCCTCTTTTTTGAGATATTTTCCTATAGAGATCACACCGCCAAGCATACCGAAGAGCATACCCACGACAATATAGATCGCGTAAAGTAAAACAACATATGGACGGATATCCACCATAACGAAGAAACTCACTATACTGTAAATCACTTCTATGGCTTTCTCGTACGAAAAATACAGAATAGTGGCAGATATCAGCCCTGAAATGACCCCAATTGAAACGCCCTCAATGAGAAAAGGCAGCCGTACAAAACCGTTTGTGGCCCCAACAGATTTCATTATGCTGATCTCCACCCTGCGTGAGAAGACTGTGACCTTAACTGTATTTGAGATGATAAAGAGCGAAACCACACCCAGTACCGCCACAACAGCTATGCTGCTATAACGCACAAGCCTGTCAAGATTGCTAAGTTTGTTCGCATAATCGCTGAAATCTGAAATTTCAGAGACTCCCTCAACCTGCTCCACCGCGGCAACGGTATCATCATAAAGACTCAGATCAGAGAGAGTGATATTGTAAGAATCAGGCAGCGGGTTATCTGTGCCGACAAGACTGCTAAAGAGCTCGGCGTCTCCGCCCATCTGCTGAAGAGTGGCTATCAGCCCGTCATCTTTAGGGACGAATGTACAGCTGGTAATATTGTTAAGCTGTCTAAGATCCTCTCCAACCCTCACGGCCTCAAGAGCGGGAAGTCCATCCTCTAGAAAAACCGTAATCGTATTTCTCCCCTCAACCGAATCCATGGTGGCGGAAAGACTCAGAGTTATAAGTCCCGCTACTCCAGTTAATAGAAGACAGCTGACAAGAACTGCTATAGAGGCGATAGTCATCGTTCTATGCTTAAACAGGCCTTTTATCCCCTCGCGAATAAGATATCCTAAACTATGCAAACCCATGATCAAATCTCCTCTTCGTCCTGTTCCCTGCCGCCAATGTCCGTCTCTTCAGCCTGATCCCCATTCAAGGCATCTGTATTTTCAAGTTCTTCACCAGAGCCGTCGCCGGGGAGGGGCAAGTCAGCATCTTCATCAGCGATAACTTCAGCTCCGCTTGAAATGTCTTCCCAGCCCTCATCAGAATCTTCTTCGCCGATGTCCTCACTGTCAGGAATATATTCATTTTCTTCCTGCGGCTCTGTAACTCTGGTCCTTTCCCTGCCTGCGTACTCAGCGTACTCATCGTAGTCCTCAGGTTCTCTGCCGTCAAAATCATCGGGCGGGGCATAACTCTCCCCCATATCCGCAGTGTCGGCGACAATCTCCCCGCTGTGAATCTGTATGATACGCTTGTGGAAATGTTTGACCAAGGAGTGCTCGTGGGTCACCATCAGTACGGTAGTTCCCCTGCGGTTGATCTCGCTTAAAAGATCAACTATCTCGAAAGACAGCGCAGGGTCAATGTTTCCGGTGGGTTCATCGGCAATTATCATTGAAGGGTTATTAACCAGCGCCCTGGCCAAACCCACACGCTGCCGTTCTCCGCCTGAGAGCTCGCTAGGATAGTGTTTTGCCTTGTGCTGCAAACCGACCAAACTGAGAATATACGGAACACGTTTTTTTATTGTCTTTGGCTTTGTTCCCACAACCCTCATCGCAAAAGCCACGTTATCATATACGTTCATATTGTCTATAAGCCGAAAATCCTGGAACACCATGCCCATCTTTCTTCGTATGTATGGAATTCTGCTGTTGCGGATTCGCGTGATGTTTTCACCGTCCAGGATAATCTGTCCGGACGTCACGCGCTCCTCGCAGGTGATGAGCTTAAGAAAAGTACTCTTTCCTGCCCCGGAGGAACCGACAATAAAGACAAATTCCCCCTTGTCAACATTGAGGCTTATGTTGTGAAGTGCTTCTGTGCCGTTGCTGTATCTCTTGCAGACATCGATGAATTCTATCAAATTCGTTTCCTCCATTTTATGGAAAGCCCTATTTATGAAATCCTCATGCCATCTAGCGCTGCCACACAAGGACACCCATCGGTATGCCCGATATTATACCAATGGGTGAGCAGTATTTATTTCTAAAAAAGAAATTAAATGTAAGCAATCTGCGACAAAGATTATTGTTAAAATCTCTTTACAGTTTGTCAACCCCACTGGACAGGTAGCGCTTCACCATGAGGGCGACTTTGAAGATAATCGCATCCTCGAATTCCCTCAGATCCAGACCGGTTATTTTTTTAATTTTCTCAAGTCTATAGACCAAAGTGTTGCGGTGGACAAAAAGCTTACGGGAGGTTTCTGAAACATTTAGGTTATTCTCGAAGAACCTTTGGATAGTAAAAAGCGTCTCATGATCCAGAGAATCTATGGAGCCCTTTCTAAAGACCTCTTTCAAAAACATGTCACAAAGGGTGGTGGGGAGCTGATATATCAGGCGGGCTATTCCCAGATGGTTATAGCTGACTACCGATTTCTCGGTATCAAAGACTTTTCCAACCTCCAGCGCAACCTGAGCCTCCTTAAAGGAACGGGCTAAATCCTTTATATTGTTGACAACCGTACCAATGCCCACGCAGCAGTGGGTATAAAACTCTCCGGAGAGAGTATCTACTATTGAATGGGCCAGCTTGGCTATATCCCGCTCGTCAATATGAGGTTTTATTTCCTTGACAAGAGCGATATCCGTTTCGTTGATGTTTATGATAAAATCCTTATTTTTATCCGGAAAAAGATTTTGCAGCACATCATAAGCTGAAATATCGTTTTTGTCAGAGATCTTTATCAGCATGCACACCCTGCTGACCTCAGAATCAAAATGAAGCTCTCTGCTCTTCAAGTAGATGTCGCCGGGCAGAATATTATCCAGAATAACATTTTTTATAAAATTGCTCCTGTCATACTTTTCATCATAATATTGCTTGATATTCTCCAGGGAGATAGCCAAAATATTTGAGAGTTTGAGAGCAGCCTCGTCGGACCCTGAAACAAACACGAAAAACTCCGGTCTGGGAAGACTGCCAAAAGCCCTGAAGGTATACCCGTCCGCAGTGGCAGTACCTCCGCTTGGCAACTCTTCATCGCTGAGACTGTCGCAGACCTCCCCTACTCTGCCAAGCTCACTGCAGGCTATGATCACATAGGAATCATCCATCACGCCTATAGTACGGTCTATTGTATCTGAAAACTGGTGGATAACTCCCTGAAACAAACGGTTAGACATACTGCTTCTCCTTTCGGCACTACCGCAAAAGAAACTCACCATCACCCATCCGCCGCAGGATGGGATACGACAGTATTCTACAAAATTTTTCAGAAAATTTCAAGCTATTTTTGGAAAAAACCTCTGCAACCGTAAAAGTTTTAAAATATTTCAGAGAAAGTACGCAAAATTTTTACATTTTAAAGAGGAGCGGCCCGGCTTGGGACGCCCCCCTTAGAAGATAATATACGCTCTTGTCTAAATTGATCAGACCCCGCGCCTAACATAAGAGGTATGCAGAATCTTATGCGCCTTATGCCCGTTAGGTCCATCGGTCAAAAATTCTTTATAGCACTTCTGAAGGACCGGGTTCAGATGGCTCTTGCGGATGGGCATAGCCGCATCCTGATCATACAGAGCCTTTGCCCTGGCTGAGCGCAGATCCGTATACGCCCTGACTGTAGCGGACTGAACAGGCTGGCCGCCTCCGTTTACACAGCCGCCGGGGCAGCACATGACCTCAATAAACTGATAGTCTGCCTCCCCGTTCTCCACTTTCTTTAGGAGAGCGTCGGCATTACTTAACCCGCTGACAACAGCCACCTTCACATCCATGCCCCCGACATGATATGTAGCCTCTTTAAAGCTGGCCGTTCCGCGGACCTCCTTATAGTCCACCTGCTCTAAATCCTTGCCCTCAAGGATGTCGGCAGCCGTACGCAGAGCAGCCTCCATGACCCCGCCGGTAGCCCCAAAGATGGCACCAGCACCGGTAGAGATGCCCATGGCCTCATCGAATTTCTCATCAGGGAGGTTGTTAAAGTTGAGCTTTGCCTTCTTTATGAGCCTTGCCAGCTCGCGTGTAGTGATGCTGATATCGACATCGGGAACGCCGGCGGCATCCTCATCCTCACGCTTGATCTCAAACTTTTTGGCAGTACACGGCATCACCGAGACGGAAACGATCTGCTTGGGATCGATCCCTTCACGCTCGGCATACCAGGTCTTAATCAGGGCTCCCGCCATATTCTGCGGAGATTTGCAGGTTGAGAGATTATCAAGCAGATCGGGATAATAGTGCTCGCAGAACTTGACCCACCCTGGAGAGCAGGAGGTGATCATGGGAAGCTTGCCGCCGTTTTTCACACGGTCGATAAACTCTGAAGCCTCTTCCATAATGGTCATGTCTGCGCCGAAGTTCGTATCAAAGACCTTGTCAAACCCCAAACGGCGCAAAGCAGCGACCATTTTCCCCTCCACATTTGTACCGATGGGCAGGCCAAACTCCTCGCCAAGGGCAGCTCTTACAGCAGGAGCAGTCTGAACGATAACCACCTTTTCCGGGTCGTTAATGGCATCCAGAACCTCCTGGGTATTGTCCTTCTCTGTAAGCGCTCCTGTGGGACAGCTCACAATGCACTGCCCGCAAGCCACACACGCCACATCAGAAAGCGGAGATTCGAAAGCGCAGCCTATAGAGGTATCAAAGCCACGGTTATTGGCACCTATAACGGATACGTGCTGATTCTGGCAAGCGGCTACACATCTGCGGCAGAGAATGCATTTCGCATTATTGCGCTCAAGATACGCCGTGGAAAGATCCTTCTCACTAGCGGGCAAAGCACCCTCAAAACGGGTATCATCCTCAATTCCCATATCATTGCATAGGGTTTGGAGTTCGCAATTTCCGCTTCTCTCACAGGTGAGACACTTGCGGTCGTGTACAGAGAGCAGAAGCTCCAGCGTCATTTTGCGAGATTCCTGAACCTTTGGAGAATTCGTGAAAATCTCCATGCCCTCGTTAACCGAAGAGACACAAGCTGCAACCAAAGACTTGGCACCCTTCACCTCTACCATGCACATCCTGCAGGCGCCTATCTGGTTTAAGTCTTTCAGGTAGCAAAGGGTCGGGATATCTATCCCAGCGTAACGGGCAGCCTCCAGGATAGTTGACCCCGCTGGCACCTCATAGGAGACGCCGTTGACTTTTATGTTGACCATATCCATATTCTTCATCCTTTCTTGTCTTACGGCTTGCGGAAAAATCCGCTATCTCCGAGTTATTTTTTCACAACAGCGCCAAACTTGCAGTTCTCCATGCAGACGCCGCACTTGATACACTTGGAGGTGTCAATAACATGGGTCTCGCGTACCTTGCCGGTAATTGCGCCGACAGGGCAGTTTCGGGCACAGAGCGTGCAGCCGCGGCATTTATCAGGATCTATACTGTATACAGTGAGAGCCTTGCATGCGCCGGCGGGACATCTGTGCTCCGTCACGTGGGCCTCATACTCGTCACGATAATGCTTGAGGGTTGAGAGTACGGGGTTGGGGGCGGTCTGTCCCAAAGCGCAAAGTGAATTCTCCTTGATATAATAGCAGAGCTCCTCCATGCGGTCGATATCCTCTAGGGTTCCGTTGCCGGAGGTGATCTTTTCCAAAATTTCAAGCAGGCGCTTAGTACCAATGCGGCAGGGAGTGCATTTGCCGCAGGACTCATCCACGGTGAACTCTAGGAAGAACTTTGCGATATCCACCATGCAGGTGGTTTCATCCATGACAATCAGTCCGCCGGAACCCATCATAGAACCGATGGCGGTGAGGTTATCAAAGTCAATGGGAGTGTCAATCAGACTGGCGGGTATGCAGCCGCCGGAAGGTCCGCCTGTCTGTGCCGCCTTGAATGTATGTCCGCCAGGCACCCCTCCGCCGATATCCTCTATAACCTCTCTCAGAGTTGTACCCATAGGAACCTCGACCAGGCCTGTGTTGGTAATCTTGCCACCAAGGGCGAAGACCTTGGTACCGGATGACTTTTCAGTCCCGATGGACTTAAACCAGTCCGCCCCCTTCAAGATGATCTGGGGAATGTTCGCATAGGTCTCGACATTGTTGAGGACGGTGGGTTTTCCGAAAAGCCCCTTTAATGCGGGATAAGGAGGACGGACCCTTGGCTCTCCGCGCTTACCCTCAATAGAGGTCATTAAGGCGGTTTCCTCTCCGCAGACGAAGGCTCCAGCACCAAGACGGATATCAACATCAAAATCGAAGCCGGTGCCAAAAATATTTTTGCCCAAAAGTCCGTATTCCCTCGCCTGATCTATGGCGATTTGAAGACGTTTTACGGCTATGGGGTACTCAGCGCGGATATAGACATAGCCCTGAGATGCGCCTATCGCATACCCTGCGATTGCCATTGCCTCCAGTACGCTGTGCGGATCTCCCTCCAGCACAGAACGGTCCATAAACGCCCCCGGGTCACCCTCATCGGCATTACAGCAGGCATACTTCTGGTCAGCTTGGTTTGGCGCACAGAGTTTCCACTTGAGACCCGTGGGGAATCCCGCGCCACCGCGTCCGCGCAAACCTGAAGCCAGCACAAGGTCAATCACCTCGCTGGGGGTCATCTCGGTCAGGACCTTACCAAGAGCCTTGTAACCGTCTCTTGCTATATACTCGTCTATATTTTCGGGATCGATAACACCGCAGTTGCGCAAAGCCAAGCGCATTTGCTTGGAATAGAACCTGGTCTCGTTCAGAGACTTGATGCTGCCATCCTCCTGTATTGTCTCCTGATACAGATGTTTTTTTACAATATTTCCCTTTAAGAAATGTTCAGAAACGATTTCAGGAATATCCTCCGGAGTAATGCGGCTGTAAAAAGCTCCCTCCGGATATACAATCATGATGGGACCAAGAGCGCAAAGTCCAAAGCAACCCGTGCGGACTACCTCAACTTCTTCCTCAAGACCGTTCGCCTTGATCTCCTCGTGAAGTTTTTCAATTATTTTATCGCTGTGAGAAGAGGTACAGCCAGTGCCGCCGCATACCAGAACATTGAGGCGGACACTGCTTCCCGGATTGGGAGTAGCGCCATGCTCGCGAAGGGTCAGCGCACCGACAGATCTCTCCTTGACGGCTTCCAGTTCCGCTAACGATTTCATTTGACCGATCAATCCTTTCGTTTTGTTTAAGCCAAGCTCATGTCATTCCCATCGATCAATGGGCGGAATACTGCTCTAAAATCTTGTCCACGTCTTCCGGCACAAGGCGGCCGTAAACCTCTCCGTTTACAGTCATGACAGGGGCAAGCCCGCATGCTCCAACGCAGCGGCAGGCAGTGAGGGAGAACTCCCCGTCCTCTGTACACTCCTCGGGATGAATCCCAAGTTTTGCCTCTAACCTGTCCAATACCTTGTCTGAACCCTTAACGTAGCAAGCCGTACCCAGGCATACAGAGATGTGATTGCGGCCCTTGGGTGTCAAGGAGAACTGTGAATAGAATGTGGAAACACCGAAAACCTCCTCAAGAGACACTCCAAGAGCCTCAGAAATTTTCTTCTGAACCTCCACAGGCAAATAACCGTAGATATCCTGAGCCTGGTGCAGGGCCGGCATTACCGCGCCGGGCTGACCCTTCAGACCCTCTAGCACTGCGTCTAGCTGCTGCGCCTGCTCAGGAGTATCGTGAAACGGTACCGTACTGATCCGCTTTTGCATAGCTTTTCCTCCCATCGCATTTTCTAAAATCCCAAAATAGCCTTTGGTGAAAACCATCACCAAGCTTAACCTTTATTATAGCAAAAGACTCCCAAAATATAATTCCAATAAAGAAAAATAATAAAAAAGATTGACAATAAATACCAATTCAAGCTATCTGTTTCCCGCCTAGGAAAACCTTGTCTATCCCCAGATCCTCATCCAGCAGGAGGAGATCTGCGCGCTTGCCGGGTTCTATGCTTCCCAGTTCATCATCAAGCCCTATGGATTTGGCTGGGACAAAGGTGGCAGCTTTAATTGCCTGCTCAATCGGTACGCCAAAACTTACTAGGTTTTTCACCTCAGCATGCAGATTTGTGACAGAACCGGCTATTGTACCGTCGTCAAGCGTCGCTTTTCCTCCTTTTACCGTGACCATCTGCCCGCCAAGTTCATATCTTTCCCCCTCGGGATATCCGTTTGCCCTTATGGAATCACTGACTATCAGGGCCCTGTCCCCTAATACCCTGAAAGCGGTACGGAGTACAGCCGGATGGATATGAATGCCGTCGCATATAAGTTCAGCCATAACCCTCTCATCATCGAAGACAGCCCCAACAACCCCTGGCTCCCTATGAAGAAATCCCGTCATCGCATTAAACAGATGGGTCGCATGTGTAACGCCAGAATCAAAGGATTTTTTCGCCTCATCATATTTAGCGGCTGTATGGCCGATCGAGACCGCGCAGAACTTTGAGGCCTTCTTAGCAAACTCATATCCTCCGGGTTCTTCGGGAGCCACCGTGACGAGTCTTACAAGTCCTCCGCTCAGTTCATAAAGGCGGTGAAAAAGTTCAAAGTCCGGTTTAAGAATAGCGCTTTCCAGCTGGGCTCCCTTTTTGGACGCGGAGATAAAGGGACCCTCCAAATTGATTCCTATCACTCTGGCTCCGTCACTGAGTGGATCTTCCGCAGCGGCCTTAGCCGCAAGAATCGCTTTCTCAATTTGACCAACCCCGATGGTCATACTGGTAGGGCAAAAGGAAGTCACGCCGTGCTTGATCAAAAAGCGGGACATTGTATCGATTGCCTCTCTTGTGCCATCGCATGTGTCGGAAGAATCGCACCCGTGGATATGTACGTCCACAAACCCTGGTGATAAAAGTTTTCCCCCGCAGTCTAGAATCTCCTCTCCCGGGGAGGGGGATAAATCTGTTCCAACGTCTAGAATTTTTCCATTTTCCACCAATACCTCTCCCGGTGAAATATGAAAGTCCCTGTTAAAATACCTGACATTCTTTAAAAGCATTTTTACTCCTCCCAAATAACTGAGATAATAAAAATCACTATGGTTTTTCCGGCACAAAATCCACCCTGCCGCTGGCAACGTCTGCGCCGGCAATAATGACTCCAAGTTCCTCCCCCATCATGAGGACCCTTCCCGAATGCGGGTCAACGTGCGCCACCTCCCCGTCAAACTCAAAATTGCGGTTTTCAAAATCGTTCAAACTTACGAAACCCTCAGCATTGTTATCAAGCCTTACAAAAACTCCCTTGGGGGTAACCCCGCTAATTGTTCCCAAATGGTGTTCGCCCAGGTGGGCAAGCATATATTCCGCAACAAAGCAATCGTCCGCAGAGCGTTCCGCATCCACAGCGCGAATTTCTGTCTCGCTGGATTGTTTAGATGCGCGGGACACAAACTCTTTATACCGCGCGGTAATTTTCTCCTTATCTTCTCCTGAGACGATCTCCCCTAAGACGCGGTGGATGGCAAGATCAGGGTAGCGGCGTATCGGTGAGGTGAAATGGCTGTATTCCCCCAAAGCAAGACCAAAATGTCCCAGTTCTTTGTCGTCATACCGCGCCTTTTCCATCGTGCGCAGAATCCTCTGATTCACGAGAGATTCCAGCCGCTGCCCGCGGACGCGCTGCAAAACTATGGAAAAATCTTTTGCAGAGGGTTTACCCTTCTTAAGTTCCCCGCACGGCACGGCTAGCCTATCCAGCAATTCATACAGTTCCTCGACTTTAGATGCGGATGGTTTTTCGTGGACCCTGTATAAGAACGGAACCTTTTCGATTAGTGAAACTTTCGCCGCCGCTATGTTCGCAGAAACCATAAGCGCCTCTATAAGCTTTTCGGCCTCTCCCTCCTCCCGCGGAATCAATTCCGTACAAACTCCGTCATTGTCCAAGACAAATTTGGTCTCCTCACTCGAAAGATCCAGTTCTCCCCTTTCCTGCCCACGGCGTATAAGAATACCCGCAAGTTCTCTGGCGGCCTCAAGTGTTTCTGACACAGGAGCATATTTCTTCTTTATATTCTCTGACGCAGTACCTGAAAACAGACTATTTACCTCTGAATATACCCCTCTTACCTTGGAACGTATCACGCTCTTTCTGAAGATAAAATCCTCCATATTTCCGTCACAGTCAAAATCTATCAGCGCAGAAAAGGTCAGTTTATCTTCACCTGCATTCAAAGAACATACCCCGTTAGAGAGCGCTTCCGGCAGCATTGGCACCACCCTGTCGGGAAAATATACTGAAGTTCCCCTCTTATAGGCCTCGCGGTCTATGGCCGAGCCTGATTTTACATAGTGGGTAACATCCGCAATATGCACGCCCAGAGAGTAGCCCTCTGAAGTTCTGACCACAGAAATCGCATCATCCAAATCTTTGGAATCTGCTCCGTCGATTGTGAGGACGGCTTCATCTCTGAGGTCGATCCTGCACTCGTAATCTTCCTGTTTAATGGTCATCTTAGAAATTTCTTCCGCTTCAGTAAGGACGTCCCTAGGGAACTCAATGGAAATTCCAGAACGTGCCAGTACCGCATCAGCACATATCCTCGCGCTCCTGCTGGGTCCAAAAACTTTCTTTACCTTCGCGTATCTCCATTCTCCCCTATAGTCCGGGAAAACTTCTATAAGGACTTTATCGCCGTTGTGTGCGGTATTCTCATTCCCTTTGAGTACAGTTAAATCGTACCGGATGGCATTGTCCGGGGTGACATACATCCCCTCCTCATTGACTTTCATGGTTCCGGTTACTATTTCAGCACTCTTCACGAGAATCTTCTTTACCCTGCCGCTGGGCCCTCTTTCTGAATTTCTCAACTCTGTAAGCAAGACCTTGTCCCCCAGAAATGCTCCGTTTAAGCCACTGCCTGGGATAAAAATGTCGTCTTTCCCTACCTTTGGCTTTGCAAAAGCGAAACGCTCTGAAAGTGAAACTATACTTGCCTCAACCTCTCCCGAATGCGGAGCAAGCCTCACCCAGTTATCTTTGTCTATTAGGATCTCTCCAGCGTCAGACAGCTTCTCTATATATTGTGCGAATTCTCCATCGTCACGGATTCCTGCCTCCCTCATAAGAGAGCGGTAAGGGATTCCATTTTTCCCGGAAGAGCGCCTCAATGCGGCCACGATCAGCTTTTCTTCTATGGAATCGGCCGCACTGGGAATCTCGTAATAATTTCCCAGGTTATTAGTTTCAGTCTGGAATCTATCGTTTCTTTTCATGTTTTTCTTTAGATATCCCTCCCCGTTTAATTGAATTTCTCCAAAATCCAGCATCCCTATTCTATCTCAGAGAATCGGTTTTGTCAAACCTAATGGTATGCCGATCACAGAATCTACCCTCTCCTATCTATTTTTCTTGCAAGTTGCGGGCAAATGTGGTAGTATAGGCAAAGACAGTATGAAAAAGGAGAGGAAACAGATGAAAAGAGACGAGGTTGCTTCCTTTTATAAGGATTTAGATAAGTTCTCCGGAAAGACGGTGACGGTCTGCGGCTGGGTACGCTCTATCAGGGATTCTAAAAAGCTCGGGTTTATTGATCTCAATGACGGTACCTGCTTCAAAGGCGTACAGGTGGTATTCGAGGATGAAAAAATCCCCAACTTTAAGGACATTGCCTCTCAAAACGTTGGTTCCGCCCTGCGGATTACAGGTACCCTTATAGTGACTCCAGAGGCAAAGCAGCCTTTTGAGATCCACGCCGAGGAGATAATTGTAGAGGGTGCTTCAACTCCAGATTACCCATTGCAGAAAAAGCGCCATTCCGTCGAATTTCTGCGTACGGTAGCTCATCTTCGCCCCAGGACGAACCTTTTCAGCGCCGCTTTCAGGATTCGCTCGGCAGCTGCTTACGGCGTCCATAAATTTTTCCACGACAACGGTTTTGTTTATATTCACACACCCCTCATCACTACTACCGACTGTGAAGGGGCTGAGATGTTCCAAGTAACCACGCTGGATCTTGACAATATCCCGAAAGGCGATGACGGACGGACAAACTATCATGAAGATTTTTTTGGGAAGAAAGTATTCCTCTCTGGTTCAGGCCAACTGCAAGTGGAGTGTATGGCCCAGGCATTTTCTAAGGTTTACACTTTTGGGCCAAACTTCCGCGCCGAACGCTCCAACACTCCCAGACATGCTTCGGAATTCTGGGATATAGAGCCTGAGATAGCATTTGCCGACCTCAATGACGATATGGATGTTATAGAGGCACTCGTAAAGTCCGTCATTAAATATGTGATGGAAACTTGCCCTCAGGATTTGGACTTTTGCAATCAGTTTGTTGATAAGACTCTTCTTGAGAGGCTTGAGTGCGTGGTAAATTCAGATTTTGCGAGAATTTCTTATACAGATGCTGTTTCCATTTTGGAAAAGCATAATGATGAGTTTGAAATAAAGTCTGTCTGGGGGGAGGATATTCAGACAGAACATGAGCGTTTCCTTCCAGAAAAGCATTTCGGCCGTCCTGTCTTCGTTACCGACTATCCTAAAGACATTAAGCCCTTCTACATGCGTCTAAACGATGACGGGAGGACGGTTGCCGCCACCGATCTGCTTGTTCCCGGCATCGGTGAACTTGTTGGTGCCAGCCAGAGGGAAGAGCGTTATGAGGTTTTAAAGAACAGAATGCTGGAGCTAGGCATGAACGAGGAAGATTTTAAATGGTATCTTGATTTAAGACGGTTTGGAACTACTGTTCATTCCGGCTTCGGGATAGGTTTTGACAGGCTGGTAATGTTTGTCACCGGAATCTCAAATATAAGAGATGTTTTGCCCTTCCCGCGCACAACGGGCTCTGCGGAATTTTAAACGTAAATATGCTTGCCGATTATCATGTTCACACCGAATTCAGCGATGACAGTACTTATCCTATGGAAGAAGTCGTATGCGATAGCATAAAGATGGGTCTTGATGAGATCTGTTTTACCGACCATGTGGATTACGGCGTCAAGGTGGATTGGGATAGCGGAGAATCAATACTCTATAGGGGGAGCGAACCTTTCGCCAATGTGGAATATCCTAGGTATGTGGCAGAGTTTTACAGGCTGAAGAAAAAGTACGAAGGAAAGATCTCCCTCCGTCTTGGTCTGGAGTTTGGTATGCAAAGGCATACTACAGGAAAGTACGAGGAACTTTTCGCCCGATATCCTTTTGATTTTATCATTCTCTCAGTCCATCAGGTTGATGACAGAGAATTTTGGACGGGAGATTTTCAGCAGGGGAAAACGAGGGAGGAATATATTTTCGGTTACTATCAAGAAGTTCTTTCATTGGTCCGCAGGTATCATCACTACAGCGTCCTTGGTCATCTTGATCTCATCTCCCGTTATGATTTGGATTACGAGAGGCTGGGTCCATATCCCTTCCCAGAGATAAAACCCATAATAACCCAGATCCTCAAAACAGCCATAGATGACGGCAAAGGAATAGAATTTAATACCTCTTTTCACCGATACGGACTTAACGACACAACGCCTTCAGTGGATATTCTCAAACTGTATCGCGATTTAGGAGGAGAGATACTGACCGTGGGCAGCGACAGCCACAAGAGAGAACATCTGGGAGGGTATTTGGATGAAGCGTATAAAATCTTAAAAGACCTTGGTTTTAAATATTTTTGTACTTACGAGGCGATGAAGCCGGTATTTCACAAATTGTGAAAGTCATGAGAAAAATGGAAGTTTGTTTTGCATTTTTCGTACGATTTTCTGTAGAAAGAGGATAGCCTAATGAAGATGGAGTCCATGAACACGTCAGAGATCGAACATATTTATGCCCTCACAAGGGCTGAGTACGACGCCTTTCGTGAGCGCGGACTTAAACTTAACATGGAGCGAGGCAAGCCTTGCGCAAAGCAGCTTGATCTTGCGCTTGGCGTACTGGAGGCGCTGCACGCAAGAAGCGAATTTGCAAATTCCAGCGGAGATGATTCACGAAATTACGGTATATGGAACGGCCTTCCGGAGATGCGTGCCATATTCAGCGATATGATCGGAGTGCCGAAGGACAATATCATTCTTGGAAACAATTCAAGCCTTCAGATGATGTTTGACTGTATATGCCAGGGTTATACTCACGGATACTCTGGGTGCGAGCCATGGTGCAGACAGGAGGGCGTAGCATTTCTCTGTCCCTCCCCGGGTTACGACAGACATTTTGCCATTACAGAATATTTCGGTATAAAAATGATTCCCATCCCCATGCTTGAGACGGGACCTGATATGGATCTAATTGAGAGCATAGCATGCGCAGATCCCCGCGTGAAAGGGATCTGGTGTGTTCCGAAGTATTCCAATCCCACTGGCATTACCTACTCTGATGATACTGTTCGGCGTTTTGCAAATCTTAGACCGGCGGCTAAAGATTTTCGTATCATTTGGGACGATGCCTACTGCGTTCATGATCTCACAGAGGAGCCTGATACTCTTCTGGACCTTTACAGTGAATGTAAAAAAGCCGGAACCCTGGATTATGTTCTTTTTTTCGGTTCAACCTCCAAGATCTCTTTTCCAGGGGCCGGCGTAGCCGCTCTCGGCGCAAGTGACGCCAATATTGCGGATCTTAAGAAAAGGATTACGATTCAGACAATAGGACCTGATAAATTGAACCAGTTAAGACATATTCTCTTTCTTCATGACATAAGAGGAGTAAGGGAGCTTATGAAGGGACATAGAGAGATACTCTCTCCAAAATTTAGAATCGTGGTCAATACACTTGAAAAAGAACTGGGAGGGCTTGGGATAGCAAAGTGGACAGATCCAAAAGGAGGGTATTTCGTAAGTCTTGACGTGATGAACGGCTGCGCCAAGAGGGTAGTAAGTCTCTGCAGAGAGGCGGGGCTTACCCTCACCCCTGCCGGTGCCACCTATCCATACGGTGACGATCCTATGGACAGCAATATCAGGATAGCGCCTACCTTTCCACCGGAGGACGAGCTGCAAGAGGCCATGAACCTTCTCTGCGTTTGCGTAAAACTGGCCGCGGCCGAAAAGTTAAAAATCCCTCCGGAATCCGGAGGTGATAGGCATTAATCATCTTTGCCTGTGAGGAGCCAGTTGACTGAAACATTTAAAATGCGGGACAGGGCAAGAAGCTCGAAATCGCTTACGGAACGAACCTGACCCTCAAGCTTGGAGAGTCCAGAAGCGTTCAGATCCACTCCCCTCACCTGAAGCTGGGCCAGAAGTTCCTTTTGCTTCATCCCGTGTTTCTTCCTCGCCAGCTCTACCCTGGCGCCAATAAGGTTTTTGTTTCCTAGAGGCTGGCTGCGAAGTCTCATCAATTTGCCCTCCGTTCCCTTTTCCCATGATTATAATGTCGTACTCTGGAAAAATCAACATATTTGTCGTGAAATATGCTGACATTTGAGATTATTCTTATTTTGAAGCTTCTGTAGACGGACAGGAAATACCAATTAACTAGGAGGCAGCTGTATATGAACGATTTGATAAGACGGGACCGCGGTCTCAGTATGCTGACAGATTATTATGAGATCACGATGGCCAACGGGTATCTTCAAAAAGGTTTTAAAGATACCGTCTGCTACTTTGATATGTTTTTCAGGCGTGTGCCTGATAATGGCGGTTTTGCAATCATGGCCGGGGTGGAACAGTTGGTCAATTACCTAAACGACCTTAGCTTTTCCCGGGAGGATATAGACTATCTGCGTGGAAAAAAGATTTTTTCAGAGGAGTTTCTAAGGTATCTGGAGGATTTTCATTTTTCCTGTGATGTCTGGGCAATCCCAGAGGGAACCCCAATCTTTCCAGGAGAACCGATAGTCACCGTAAGAGGGCCTGCCCCCCAGGCACAGTTCATCGAGACAATGGTTCTCTTAAGCATTAACCACCAAAGTCTTATCGCAACCAAGGCCAACCGCATTGTCAGGGCTGCTGACGGCCGTCCTGTGATGGAGTTTGGCTCTCGCCGCGCCCAGGGATTTGACGGTGCGGTGTTTGGGGCCCGCGCAGCGTTTATCGGCGGATGCTCTGGAACAGCCTGTACGCTCAGCGACCAGCTTTTTGGGGTACCTGCCTTGGGAACTATGGCCCATAGCTGGGTACAGCTATTTGATTCTGAATATGAGGCGTTTAAGTCCTATGCTGAGACATATCCCGAAAATTGTGTCCTGCTTGTAGATACCTATAACGTAATAAAGTCAGGGGTTCCAAACGCGATAAGGACATTTGACGAGGTGCTTAAACCCATGGGAATTCGTCCCAAAGGAATTAGAATAGACAGCGGGGACATTGCCTATCTCTCTCGCAAAGCAAGAAAGATGCTAGACGATGCCGGATATCCGGACTGCATGATAACAGCCTCAAACTCCCTTGACGAATATATTATCCAAGATATGTTAAGGCAGGGGGCAATGGTAGACTCCTTCGGAGTGGGCGAGAGATTGATAACATCCTCCTCAGAGCCCGTTTTTGGCGGGGTTTATAAGCTTGCCGCTGTGGAAAAGGAAGGCAAAATTATACCGAAAATCAAGATTAGCGAAAATGTCTCTAAAATCACCACTCCGTGTTTTAAGAGCGTTTGGCGCCTTTTCGACAAAGAAACAAACAAAGCCCTTGCCGACGTTGTGACTCTTCATGAGGAGACGATTGATGAGGGCAGGCCGTATGTGCTGTTTGATCCGGAGCATACGTGGAAGCGAAAAATTGTTGAAACCTTCAGGGCCGTCAGACTTCAGAAGAAGGTCTTTGAAAATGGCAAATGTTTATACACTCCGCGAGATTTGAGGGAAATCCAGAATTATTGCCACGAGCAAGTTGGGACCCTTTGGGATGAAGTCACCCGTTTTGAGAATCCTCACACCTATTATGTGGATCTCTCCCAGAAACTTTGGGATGAAAAGAACAGGCTGCTTTCAGAGCGAAATGCAATCTGACTCATAAGATTTGTAAAAAATCTAACAGTGGGAAACTCTTGCAGAATTTTTGCAAAATGACATGTGATATTTCTAGTCTGAAAGATATTGAAAGGATTGATTTTAATTGTTTTCCGGCAAAGACCTGAGAAAGATGATCGTCCCGCTATTTTTTGAACAGCTTCTTGTGCTCCTCGTCGGGATAATCGACACATTTATGATAAGCTCTGCCGGAGAAGCGGCGGTGTCGGGAGTTTCTCTTGTAAATAATTTTTCTGCGATATTTATCTACCTCTTTACCGCTCTTTCATCCGGTGGAGCAGTTGTGGTGAGCCAGTATATTGGCAGCAGGCAAGATGCCGAAAGTAAAGAGTCCGCGGGTCAGCTTCTCACTGTTTCCACTCTGTTTTCAATTCTGATTATGCTCTTAGTTCTTATAGGCGGACGGGGCATGCTGGCTATGCTTTTTGGCAGGGTGGAGAAAGATGTGATGGACGCCTGTATAACCTACCTCTGGATTTCTGCCCTCAGTTATCCTGCATTGGCCGTCTACAATGCCGGAGCCGCAGTTTACCGCAGCATGGGAAATACCAGCGTTACTATGGTTATTTCCATCATCTCAAACATTATCAACGTCGCAGGAAACGCAATAGGCGTATATGCCCTTCACGCTGGAGTTGCCGGCGTTGCCTGGCCTACATTTTTTGCGCGGCTTTTCTCTGCCATTGCTATCACACTTCTTGCTTGCGGAAAAAATCTGCCCGTGAGGTATGAATTGCGTTATATCTTTAAATGGAACGGTTCCCTACAGAAGAAAATACTTAGGGTTGCAGTTCCCAATGGACTTGAGGGAGCAATTTTCCAGTTTGTCAAAGTGGCCCTCTCCAGCATTGTGGCCCTCTTCGGAACATACCAGATTGCCGCTAACGGCGTTGCCCAAAGTATTTGGTCCCTGGCCGCACTGACCGGAGTTGCAATGGGACCCGTCTTTGTCACCGTCATCGGACAATGTATGGGGGCTGGAAAAATAGAGGAGGCTGAGAGATATTTTTACAAGTTACTAAAGATTTCCATTATCTTTGCGGTGGTATGGAACATATTCATCCTTGCGCTAACTCCCCTGCTGTTGAGATTTTACAGTCTTGAGAGAGAGACCAAAATTCTCGTATTCGAGCTTGTCGTGATCCACAATTTCTTTTGCGCCTTTGTCTCTCCTTTTACTTGTCTGGGAAACGGTCTTCGTGCGGCCGGGGATATTACATTCACGGTAATTGTATCCATAGCCACAACTATCCTGGTGCGTCTGGTATTCAGCTATATATTCGGGCTATGGCTTTCCATGGGAGTAATCGGCATTGCCTGGGCAATGTGCCTCAACTGGGTTGCGAGCGCAGTCTGCTATTTTATCAGGCTCCGCTCTGGCAAATGGAAAAATTTTAAAGTAATCTGAATCGAAACGGATAATATTTTGAAGAAAAAACCGCTCCCCTCACTTAGATGGATAGAAAACCATCTTAAGCTAGATGGGAGCGGTATTTCGTGGACTTTTTACAAAGTGCAAAACGATATGCCGAACATCCTGTAGATTGAATCAACCATGCCTAATTCCGCAAAGGCTTGGGTCAATCAAGTACAAATATTCACAGATAGTTTAAAAATGCCGGATTTCGCTTAGTCGCTGGTGTAAGGAAGCAACGCCAAATGACGTGCGCGTTTTATAGCGACCGTCAAAGCCCTCTGATGGCGCGCACAAGTCCCCGTTACGCGGCGAGGAAGAATTTTTCCCCTCTCTGAAATAAAGCGACGAAGCTTAGAAACATCCTTGTAGTCAATAAAATCTACGTGATCAACGCAGAAAGCGCAAACCTTTCTATGGTTCCTGCGACCTCCGCGGCGGGCATCTCTTTCAGGTCTCTCAGCCAAATCATTAACCTCCTTCTCTTATTAAATTAGGTAGGGGTAAAATCAGAAAGGAAGATCATCATCCCCCAAAATCTCGTCAAAATCCTCATCGGAACCGCTGGAGTAAGCAGGGGCTGGCTCATCGTATGAAGGTCTGCGGGCAGGGGCAGTATCAGATGAAATATCGCCTTGCGATGCCTGCGCACCGCCCGACTCTCTGCGGGAACCGCAGAAATTCACATTATTGGCAACTACCTCTACCGCCGTACGCCGATTGCCTTGCCTGTCCTCATAATTTCGGGTCTGAATTGAGCCGTCTACAGCCATCATCTGACCTTTTGTAAAGTACTTACACACAAATTCTGCGGTGTTTCTCCACGCCACAACATTTATGAAATCCGTCTGGCGCTCCTCTCCCCTAGGGGCATAGGAACGATCAACAGCAAGCGTGAAAGACGTTACAGAAATCCCGTTTTGGGTCGTGCGCAGCTCGGGGTCAGCTGTAAGCCTGCCCATAATTGCCGCGATGTTTAGCATAACACACTTCCCTTCTCTCAACCAACTTTCAGGTTGGAATCACTCCTCATTCTCAGGGGAGATATCTTCGCTCTCAACGCTTGAAACAACCTCCTCGGCCAAAGGCTCCTCTGGTTCTGCAGCCGGTTGAGGCTCATCAACACGAGGAGAGGGCTTCGGTTTCTTTGGCGCCACGCTGCGGGGATCTCTCTTCACGATGAGAGTTCTCAGAATCCCGTCGGTAATCTGATAGCGCCTGTCAAGCTCGGCTGTGAATTCCGGACCGCTCTCAAAAGTGATAAGCGTGTAGTAGCCCTCAGTCTGCTTCTGAATGGGATAGGCAAACCGGCGCTTTCCCCAGCTATCGACATTCTGAACAGTTCCATTGTCGGAGATAAGATTCTTAAAACGATTGACTATCTCCTCATTTCCCTCTTCTCCAAGTGTGGCGCTTGTGACAATGACTGTCTCGTACAGGTTTTTTTCTGCCATTCCTATTACACCTCCTTCTGGTCTATTGGCCCCGCGAAACTTTGCCGCGGAGCAAGGAAGTTTGAAACTTCGTCCAAACAATGCTAGATTATAAACGTTTGAGAACCGAAAGTCAAGGAAAATCAGCAAATTTCCGGTTAAAGAGGATCAATATTATAAAAAAGCTTGCTTTTTTCTGAGAATTGTGTTAGTATTCTATTAGTCCACACGCGAGGAGGTGTTACATATGCCGAATATCAAGTCTGCCAAAAAGCGTGTCAACGTCATCGCAACAAAGACAGAGCAGAACAAAGCTGCGCGCTCCGCTCTTAAAACTGAAATCAAAAAGGCCCAATCCGCTATAGATTCTGGAAGTGAGGATAAAGCTCAGGCGGTCCGGGAGGCCACTAAGAAGATCGATCAGGCCGTGTCCCGTGGCATCCTCAGCAAGAATAATGCCGCCCGCAAAAAGTCTGCTTTGGACAAAAAGCTGGCAAAGAGCGCCTGAATTTTTCCGTACTTTGCCGCAAGGTCAGGGAGGGCTTTGCCCCTCCCCTTTTTCATGGAATGGGTTTTTCCGCTTGACTTTTTTTCGATGCGCGGGTAATATTATATTGTAAGTTGTGTGGATGATAATGACTTGGAGGTGTTTCTCGTGAAAAAAGGCGCTAAACTTGCTCTTTTGATAGGTATCGTAACAGCTGTCGCTGCAGTTATCGCTTCTCTGACCGCTCTTTTGATGTATCTCGACAAAAAGCGTGACGAGGAGGAACTCGAGCAGTATCTGGACGGCGCTATCCAGTGAGTTTTTCTCTCTATCCTGCATTTGGGGAGTTTTTGTATGCTCTCCACTTAAGGAGGTCACTGTTTGAAAAATTATCTCATTGACGGTGTTGTCTCCTCAGCTGTGGCTGTAGGGTGTATGCGAATATCGGGCATTGGCGAGGCAGGACTTTCAAGGTTGATCCATACCGCGCTTGAGCTGGGGGTAAACTTTTTTGACCATGCCGACATCTACGGCGGCGGGACCTCTGAGGAGCTCTTTGGCAGAGTTCTTAGCAAAGAACCGGGACTTAGGGAGAGACTTGTCCTGCAGAGTAAATGCGGTATAAAGCAGGGTATGTATGATTTCTCTAGGGAACATATCCTGTCAAGTGTTGACGGAATTCTTAGACGGCTTCATACCGACCACTTGGATTTTCTCCTGCTTCATCGGCCTGATCCCCTGATGGAACCTGATGAGGTTGGGGAGGCGTTTGAGGAACTCTCAGCTTCAGGGAAGGTTTTGCATTTTGGGGTAAGTAATTTTTCCACTCGTCAGCTCATGCTGCTCTCGTCCGGAGTAAAACAAAAGCTTTCGGTAGATCAAATGCAATTTGGTCTGAAGTGTACCGGGCTTATTGATCATGCTCTAACTGCAAACACAGATTTTCCCCACTCAGCTGACAGGGACGGAGAGGTGCTGGACTACTGCCGCTTAAACGATATCACCATTCAGGCGTGGTCGCCGTTCCAATACGGATTCTTTGAGGGAAGTTTTATTGATAATCCCAAATTTCCGAAGCTAAATGAGACGCTTGGCAAACTTGCTGAGAAGTATGGTGTGGGCAAGTCTGCGATAGCAGCGGCTTGGATTCTGCGCCACCCTGCAAAGATCCAGGTGATCTCCGGTTCTACGAACCCAGATCACCTCAGGGATGTCTGCGCGGGAACGGAAATCGAGCTGACAAGAGCAGAGTGGTATGAGCTGTATCTCTCCGCGGGAAATGTTCTCCCGTGATCTCTAAGCTGTAAAATTTGTCTTGAGACTGATAATAATCTTCGCATAAAAAGCGCTCCCTCTGCCGAATATATCAGTTGCGGCGGGGAGCGTATTTTTGATGATGAGACTACAGTTTTTCAACCAGAGCCTTTGTATCCCTTGCAATCACAAGTTCCTCATTGGTCGGGATGACATATACGGCGATTGAAGAATCCTCCGTTGATATTTTGCCCTCCTTGCCAAGGCGCATCTCCTCATTCAAATCCGGGTCGATCTTTACGCCCATATACGCAAAATATTCACCCACACCCTTGCGGTGGCGAGACTGGTTCTCTCCCAGTCCTGCTGTGAATACTATGCCATCGCATCCGCCCATGGCGGTAATATATCCGGAAATGTATTTGGCTATCTGGTACTGCAATATCTGGTGGGCAAGCTGAGCCCTGGGGTTTCCGGCATCTGCCGCGGCGCTGACATCCCTGTCGTCACTGGAAACTCCAGAGAGGCCTAAAAGGCCGGATTTCTTATTCAACAGCTGGTCCATCTCGGATGGAGATATATGCTCCTGTTCCATTATAAATGTTACAACCGAAGGATCGAGCGAGCCCGAACGCGAACCCATTATAAACCCGTCAAGGGGTGTAAGACCCATAGACGTGTCAATGACCTTTCCATGGTCAACTGCGGTTATGGAGGAGCCGTTTCCAAGGTGGCACGTGACTAATCTCAGCTCTTCAAGCGGTCTGCCCATCAGTTCTGCGCAGCGGGCGCTGACATAGCGGTGGGATGTGCCGTGAAAACCATAGCGCCTGACAGCATATTTTTCGTAATATTCATAAGGGACTCCAAAGATGTACGCCTTTGGCGGCATGGTGGAGTGGAAGGCGGTATCAAATACCACTACCTCGGGAACAGCTGACCCGAAAACTTCCTGGCATGCCCTGATTCCCTGGACATGGGCTTTGTTGTGCAGGGGTGCGAGAGGGATCAGGCTCTCGATTCCTTTGATGACCTCTTCATTGACAAGTACGCTTTCGCTGAACAGTGAGCCGCCCTGAACTATCCGGTGCCCCACTGCGGCTATTTCATCCAGAGATTTTACCACGCCGTACTCGGGGTCGATCAGCGCATTTTTCACTTCCATAAACGCGGCGGTATGATCGTTCATCACTACGTCCTCTTTATGAAGCTCTCTGCCATCAGCGGTTTTGTGCGTGAACAGACCCGTCTCCATGCCGATGCGCTCGCAATTTCCCTTGCAGACCATCTGCTCCGTATCCATATCGATTAACTGATACTTAAGCGAAGAACTTCCGGCATTGATAACAAGAATTTTCATCTGGCTTCCCTCTTCCTTCCTGAAATAAAAATCAATACAAGGACCTTTCCCCTTGTGTAAGGGAGGAAACCCACGGAAAATACCCGTGGCACCCCCCAAGGTACTCTGCACTTATATTCTATTACAAATTCAAAACAAATTCAAGGAGTTTTCTCAAAATGCGGGAGAAAATGAAGATTTCTGGAATTATATGCGAGTTAAACCCTCTGCATGAAGGTCATATAAAATTATTCTCCGCGGCAAAAGCTGAGAGTGATGCCCTTATCTGCGTACTTTCCGGAAATTTTGTACAGCGCGGTGATGTTGCGATTCTTGACAAGTGGGCGAGGACCAAAGCAGCGCTCTTAAACGGCGCAGACTTGGTTTTGGAATTGCCAACCCCTTGGGCTATGAGCGGCGCGGAAAAATTCGCACGTGGAGCCGTGTATTTGCTAAACTCTCTTGGTTGCGTGAACTTTCTATTTTTTGGATCTGAGACGGACGACATAGGCTTACTTTCTAAAAGCGCGGAGATCTTGCTCTCTGAAAAGTTCAAAGAAGTCCTGCATTCCATTCCAGATAATGGTGAGACCTTCGCTGCGAGAAGAGAAGGTGCGCTTGCAAGTATACTTGAAGAATCCTATCTCCCGACCCTTAGAATGCCAAATTCCATTTTGGGAATTGAATACATAAAAGCAATAAACGAGCTCTCCGCGAATATCCTGCCCAGAGCTGTATTGAGAGAGGGATCTCCCCACGACGGGGATGTCGTTACCGGTACTGCCCCTTCGTCCGGCACTCTGAGGAAAATGCTTTTATCCGGAGAGGATTGCTCAAAATTTTTACCGAATACCGCAGTCATAGGGGAGCTAAAAAGTTCAGGGGCCTTTCCATGCGATGTTCACAATTTGGAAAGGGCCATTCTGTGCAAAATCAGAACCTTAACCCCAAAGGATTTTTCAAAACTTCCTGACGTAAGTGAAGGTTTGGAAAACCGGCTGTGGAGGGCTTCAAGAGAGGCGCGGACGCTTGAGGAATTTTGCGAGACGGTCAAAACAAAGCGATATACACTCTCCCGTATCCGAAGGGTTCTTCTCTGGGCATTTCTCGGGTATCCAGAAAACATTCCCGCACTGCCTCCCTATATTAGAATTTTGGGGTTAAACGATACCGGAGAAAAAATACTTCGCAATTCTTCTCCGACATTACCGATAATTGCCCGCTATGGAGACCTGCCAAACCTTTCCCCTGTTTTGCAATCCCTTTATCGCTTTGAGGCGTATTGCGATGATTTATATGCTCTTTCTTCCCCCATCCCCCAACCATGCGGTAGAGACTTTACCGAAAGTGTTATAAGAAGCTAAAACGGGACTTCGCTATGCGGTCACGTTATTTTATATCCCTCAAACCCTTCGGGTAATGATTTTTCAGTCTTCCGCCTGATGCCTTTCCAAAGCCGGCAGTCACACCGTTCACACAAACAGCAGTATATCCGGTATAGGGAGAGGAAATCTCCTCCCCGCGAAAGTATTCTGAAAGCTCCTTATCAGAAGGCGAAAAATCCTGCCACCGCCTAAATTCCTCTCTTTTCGCACTCATGAATATGCCATGGCACGGTTTGGCTTCTTTTCCAATAATCGTTGCGAGTTCTATACCGGCCCGCAGAACCCCCAATCCCCTAAGCTCTGGCAGTTCATCCGGCAGGAGATAGTACCTCCCGTTAAGCGGGAATATCTTACCATCCGGGTGAAACAGGAAGATATCTTCCAATAGCTCTTCAATTTCCCTGATATCCCTTTCAGCTGTAAAATCTGAAAATTCCCTTACGTCGCATCTATTGCCGCCTGTTCTTTGGAACTTCGCCATAAACTGTCCCTCGCCGCCGTCCATCGGATAGATTCTCCTTGACTGCCCGTCAAGACCGGGACGGCCAAAATTTACCGCAATGGGGAGTTGACTGAATTCGGGATGAGAAATCAAAAAGCTTTTGACTACGTCTTCATTTTCCTCAACCGAAAAAGTACAGGTGGAATAGACGAGAGTTCCCCCCTGCTTTACCGATAGCGCTGCACTGTCCAGGATCATTCTCTGGCGCCTTGCGGAGGAAATTGGGGTATCCGGCGTCCACTCTAAAACTGCCTTGGGATCTTTTCTAAACATTCCTTCCCCAGAGCACGGCGCGTCAACAAGGACTTTATCAAAATACCCCCGTAAGGTCTCGCAGAGCTTTGCGGGGTGGCAAGACGAGACAACGGCATTCTTTATCCCCATCCTCTCTATATTGGAGAGGAGAGGCCCTGTCCTTTTGGAGATTATCTCGTTCGCCCAGATTAGACCTTCCCCTTTAAGACAGGCAGCGATCTGCGTCGCCTTACCTCCCGGAGCTGCGCAAAGGTCCAGCACCTTTTCCCCGGGCTTTGGGTCCAGAACCGCAACCGGTGCGGTCGCCGACGGTTCCTGTGAATAGAACATTCCCGCTTTATATGCCGGCAAGGCGCCAAGAACTTCCAGATCCGTATAATATGTAAAAGGCGAAAATGAAGCTGGACTGAGACTTCCCGGAAAACTCTTTTTTAAGGTTTCAGCGTCAGCTTTTAGATGGTTCAGCCTAACACCGCGAAATGGAGGGAAATCTAAAAGAGAGGCGTAAGTTTCAAATTCAGAGCCAAGGAGATTTCTCATCCGTCTCTCATATTCTATGGGTATTTTGATGTTTTCAACTCCCTTTTACTAAATTCAGGTTAGTCAGATGATTTGCCCCGTTTCTTCTGCGCTTCGCCTATTAGTTCCTTTAGGGACCTATCGTCCGGATGTATAGGACGAAATCCCTCGCCCGTTATATCCCCCGCATCTCCGACAATGACAAACGCAGAACGGTCTACATCTCTTATGATATTCTGAATCTGATAGACTTCGAACCTTCTGACGACACATAGAAGGGTCTCCCCCGGAATTTGAGAATATCCCCCTTTGGAATCCAAGTAGGTCACCGTGCGATCCATATCCTTTATTATCCTGTCCCCCATCTCCCTGACTTTTGGCGACATTACAAAAAACAATCTGCCGGTTCCCGCATCTATACCATAGAGTATTGTGTCGATAATCTTTGTGGAGACGAAGATGACAATGCAAGCATACATCGCGTTTTCTATTCGCCTGTAGACAAAAGCTGAGATTACGACTATGACGCCGTCTAAAATCAGCATAAGTTTTCCCATGGAAAGGTGAGGAAACCTTAGACCTAAAACTCTGGCAAGCATATCCGTTCCGCCGGTAGTTGCGCCGCGCACAAAGGTCAGCGCAAGGCCAAGCCCCTCCAGCGCACCTCCAAAAAGAGATACCAAAATCATATCGCCATGATATGCGGGCAGAAGTCCTGAGAAAAGGTCTATAAAAACTGAAGATATCACAACCGCTATCAGACTTTTTAAAACCATCTTAAAGCCTATTTCCAAAATTGCCCAGATGAAGATCGGAACGTTTATCAAAAAAGACAAAATGCCGATTGGCGTGCCAAAAATAAAGTTGATGAGAGTCGCCACTCCAGTAACGCCACCAGGTGCGATATTATTTGGGGCAGTGAATACACTGACTGAAATGGCGAAAATTGCTGAGCCCAGTATTAGAAAAACCGCGTCTAATAAAATATTTTTGATTCTCTCCTTACCCTTCATACTAACCTCCCCTAAAGGCAAAATAATCTCAATCTCTGTCTTTTCCCTCTTCTGAGCTTTTCTTTTTGACTATAAGCTCGAAGAGCTCGTGAATTCTGGAAAATTCACCCTTCAAGTAAAGGGCTCCAAACAGGGTTTCCAGAGCGGTGGCAAAATGATAGTCCTCGGGAGCGGAATTTTTTGGAACATGAGAGACATGGGCATTTCTACCTCTGCGCACAAAATCCAGCTCCTCCTCTGAGAGACTTTCCTCAATGTCTTTCAGAGCTTTGGCCTGCGCCTCACACCTGACCCAATTCACCGCCTGAGAGTGAAGCTTGCTCACCGGAGCAGAACCGGACCTGAGAATGTAGTCTCTCACCAGCAGTTCATAAACCCCATCACCTAAAAAAGCCAGAGCGAGCGGGCTCATCTCGGAAAAAGATTTCTCCAAAAAAACACCCTCATTCCACGAAATCAAATTCTACGTCATATATATCCACGGTATCTCCCTCGACACAACCCGCCTCTCTGAGAGCATCTATCACACCCATGCTGCTAAGGACCTGCTCAAAATATCCCAGAGATTCACTGTCATCAAAATTCACGGATCGCATAATTTTTAATAGCCATGGAGCCTTTACGAAAAAGACTCCATCATTTTCACTTATCTCCACTTCCTTACGGGTTAGGGTAGCGACATCTGGTAAGGTTTCCGGCTCCGGCTCGTACCGAACTATAGGAGGAAGCGTCGAAAGGGTTTTCCATATCCCGCTTAGAAGAGCATCCACACCCTCATGGATTGGCGCCATGATAGGGAAAAATGAAAATCCTTTTTTCTCAACATACATACGAAAGTCCTCTATGGCGGTATCATCTGCAAGATCGCATTTATTTCCAGCGACAATCATTGGACGATTTGAGAGATCACTGTTAAATTTCCGCAGTTCTTCATTGATTATCCTAAAATCCTCTTTCGGGTCTCTGCCCTCGTTGCCAGAGACATCTACAACGTGGACGAGGAGCCTGCAGCGCTCAACATGTCTCAAAAACTGATGGCCAAGGCCGGCGCCTTGCCATGCGCCTTCTATTAGTCCGGGAATATCGGCCATTACGAAGGAATTTCCCCCACCCATACTGACAACACCCAGGACGGGAGAAAGGGTGGTAAAGTGGTAGTTGGCAATATTTGGCTTCGCCTCGCTGACCACTGAGATAAGCGTGGATTTTCCAACGTTAGGAAATCCTACCAAGCCCACATCCGCCAGAAGTTTCAGCTCTAGCTGAACCTCCAGCTCCTCTCCCGGGGTGCCGGGTTTAGCAAAGCGCGGGGTCTGCCTTTTGGGGGTGGCAAAGTGTGAATTACCCCAGCCGCCTTTGCCTCCCTTTGCTATCACCTGCGGTTCATCGTCAGAGAGATCCGCTAATAGCCTGCCGCTCTGGGCGTCCTTAACAAGTGTACCGCGCGGAACCCTTATAAAAAGGTTCTCAGCACTTTTGCCGTTACAGCGTCCTCCCCTGCCGCTTTCACCATTTTTCGCGATATAGTTTCGCCTGTAGCGAAAATCGGCCAAAGTTGAGAGACTGTCGTCAACGACAAATACAATATCTCCGCCCCTCCCCCCGTCCCCTCCGTCGGGACCTCCCGAGGCTACATATTTTTCCCTATGGAACGCTACGGCGCCGTCTCCTCCGTCCCCGGCCTTGAGTTTAATCCTAGCCACATCAATAAACATCTTTTAATTTTCCTTCCCAAAAGTGATGGATTTGTTTTTCTTATTTTCAACTTGCCATATCGATTTTAGCATATTTTTTCTTTAATGTACAGCAAAGAAAAATCCCCAGGGAAAACCTGGGGAAGCATACCGAAAAAATCTATTCTTCCACCGCGTACACGCTGACCTTCTTGCGGGTAGCGCCCATGCGCTCGAACTTCACCCTGCCGTCAACTAGGGCGAAGAGAGTATCGTCTCCACCCTTGCCAACATTGGTTCCGGGGTGAATCTTGGTTCCGCGCTGCTTGACAAGAATGTTCCCCGCCAGCACAAACTGCCCGTCGGCGCGTTTCACGCCCAGACGCTTGGATTCTGAATCCCTGCCGTTTTTGGTGGACCCCATGCCTTTCTTATGGGCGAAAAGCTGAATGTTAACTTTAAGCATCACAAACTCTCCTTTTTATCAAAACTGATTTCTCAAATCAAACTTCACTGTAAGCAACCCGCAAATTCTGAGGGTACTCCTCCTCAAGCGCTGTAAGATGAAGTCTCAACCCTTTAAGTAAATCCCTGCAAGCCGGCTCATCCACTCCTGAGAGCCTGAGGTACATCTCTCCGTCTCTCACCCTCAGCACTAAAGGGACGACATTCAAAACATCCGTAATAGTATTCACGGTGAGGTACGCCGCAGACGAGACCGCCGCGCACACGACATCATTGCCCTTGCTTCCCGCACCGGAGTGGCCCTCTATAAGAAACCCCACAATGAAACCATCCGGGACGGTCAGAAAATCACAATGAACCATCTAACCGTTAACCGCCTCAATCTGCACTTTAGTATAGGGCTGGCGGTGACCCATCTTTCTCTTCTCGTTCTTCTTTGCCTTATAGGTGAAGACGGTGATCTTCTTCCCCTTGCCGGATTTTACAACCCTGCCGACCACACTCGCGCCATCAACATAAGGTGTGCCGATCTTGGCGCCATCCTCGCTGAACACAGCAACCACAGGGAACTCGACAGTAGAATCATCAGCGGCGTCAATCTTTTCCACAAAGATGACATCCCCATACTGAACCTTATACTGCTTCCCCCCGGTCTCGATAATCGCAAACATCTCTTTGCCTGCCTTTTCAATAGTCTCGCTGAAAAAGGCGGAATTACTCACTTTCGGGCGAAACGGCACAAAAACCGCGCCCGCCTTCCTCATGCGGCAGGGTCAGTATATCATCACACAGATAAAAAGTCAAGGAAAATATTATTTATTTCATCTTCAAAACTGAACAGGCGCAAAAAATCTTCATTTTACATTTCCCTCGTCTCATTTTTTGCGGAGAGGACAACCTTCAGCCCGTCATCGCTCGTCACGGCTTTCAAGACCTCCTGCCTGTGGAAAATCGCTATCAGGAGAGAGAGCAAAAGATTTATACATGTGACAATGGCCAGAACCATATCCTGCCATGTACTTTTTTTCCTCCTGCCGGCACCGGAACTATTTTCTCTTTTCTTCATACGGAATCTCCTTCCTCAGTTTCTCTTTTATATTCCTGCTCGCAGTATTTACAGCGGTAGCGGTGGGTTCTTTCGTCACACAGGTAAAAAATCTGGTCCACATTTTCTGTACTCGTTATGCAGCGGGGATTTTTACAGGATATAACGTTTACCAAAACTTTTGGAAGATTTGGCCGCCCCTTGCTGACTATCTTTCCGCAGCGTATTGTGCAAACTGTGGCGTTGTCATCTATAAAACCCAAAACATCCAGGTTGATTTCCATCAATCCCTCTATTTTGATAATATCCTTTTTTCCGTATTTCTCGCTTTTTGCGTTTTTTATTATCGCTACACAGGTATCAAGCTTATCAAGCCCAAGCAGCTCATATACTCTCATACCGAGACCAGCGGTTATATGGTCTATTACTATCCCGTTTTCTATGCTGTCAATATTGAGCACCTCTACACCCCCTCCAGAATCCCCGGCTCCAATCCAAGGAGTGACAGTATCAGTGCCATGCGGACAAAGACCCCGTTTTTCGCCTGCTCAAAATATCGCGCGCGCGGATCTTGATCAACCTCATATGCTATCTCGTTCACCCTAGGTAGCGGGTGTAAAACGGAGAGATCCTTTTTCGCCGTTTTCAACTTGTCAAGCGTCAGAATATAGGAATCCTTAAGCCTGACATAATCCTCCTCGTTAAAGAATCGCTCCCTCTGCACTCGCGTCATGTAAAGGATATCAAGGTCCCCCATAACATCTTCCATATTTCTAGCAATCTTATAGGGATGTCCGGACGGCATCACGACCTCTTTCAGGATATACCCCGGCAGCCTCAGTTCCTCTGGGGAAATAAAGACAAAATTTATATCCTCATATCTCGCCAGTGCCTTTATGAGAGAGTGAACGGTGCGGCCAAATTTCAGGTCCCCGCAAAGGCCTATTGTAATACCGCCTATCCTCCCCTTACAGCGCAAAATGGTCATCAGGTCAGTCAGCGTCTGTGTAGGGTGCTGATGCCCGCCGTCCCCCGCATTTATCACCGGTACTTTTGCGTACTTGGACGCCACATAAGGAGCACCCTCCTTAGGATGCCGCATGGCGATAATATCAGCGTAAGCCGAGACCATCCTTGCAGTGTCGGCAACGCTTTCCCCTTTCGCGGCAGAGCTCAGATCAGCCCCCGCAAAACCCAAAACTTTTCCGCCCAAGCGCATCATGGCAGATTCAAAGCTAAGACGGGTCCTGGTGCTGGGCTCGTAAAAGAGCGTAGCCAAAATCATGCCATCGCATCTTTGGGAATAACTTGAGGGGTTGTCAATGATTTTACCCGCAAGTTCCAGCAGTCTGTCCGTCTCTTCCCTGGAAAGATCCAAAGGATCTATTAGGTGGCGCATAGGCGGTTATCCTTTCGCTTCCTCAGAATGAAAGCCTCTCCTAAATGGGGAGAGACTTTTCAGCTCATTCTTCCTCGATATCATCCGGGGCATCCCAGTTATGCCAAACGTTCTGCACGTCATCGCTGTCCTCGAGAAGGTCGAGCAATTTTTGCATTTTTTCCGCAACCTCGGGGTCGCCTATCGTGGTATATGTGTCGGGAATCATCTCAAGCTCTGCAGAGACAAAGGTATAGCCCTTGCCCTCTAAGTCCTCACGCACCGCGCTAAAATCCTCCGGCTCTGTGATTATCTCGAAAACATCCTCATCCGCGGAAAAATCCGAGGCTCCCGCCTCTAAGGCGTCTCCCATGACCTCGTCCTCGTCATGGCCCTCTCTCTCCACAGCGATGACGCCCTTCTGCTTGAACATAAAGGAGACACAGCCATTAGTCCCCAAATTTCCGCCAAACTTGTCAAAGGCATGCCGGACATCGGCGGCGGTACGGTTGCGGTTATCTGTTAGGGCCTCAACAATAACAGCTACACCGGACGGCCCGTAACCCTCGTATGTGACATCCACAAAGTTTGAGGCGTTTCCGTCGCCAGCCGCCCTCTTAATGATGCGGTCAATATTATCGTTCGGTACATTCGCTGCCTTGGCCTTCGCAATGCAGTCCCTAAGGCGAGAGTTCGCCATTGGGTCGGGGCTGCCGCCCTCTTTTACCGCAACCGCAAGTTCCCTTCCGATCTTTGTGAAAACCTTGGCCCTCGCACCGTCGGCTTTCTCCTTCTTACGTTTGATGTTGTTCCATTTGGAATGTCCAGACATAACAAAACCCACCTTATGGATTATTAGCTTTCTCAATTCTATCACACGGACTTTAAAATTTCAAGTGCCAATGCCCTTGCCCTTAAAAAAACAGCTTCGGTGTTTTCATTCCCGCTGTCAAGACCCCGCCAGCTTACTGAACCGGCAAGTTCGGTATTCATTACGCTGAATGTCCTTTTAAGCGTTCTCTCCATGGATTTCACCGGATAATCGTCATCTCTCCCCATGGTGAGCAAGAGAACGGCTTCCCTGCGCTTATGTATGGGAGGACTCAGCCCAAGCGAAAACCTTGCCTCATAGTAGCGCTGCGTTCGGTCTATAATGGCCTTCAGCGGTGCGGGGAAAGAGTCGTTGTAGACCGGGCTTGCAAGAAGAAAAAGGTCGCAGTCTCGAAAAGCCAGGTCAAAATCATCCAAATCTCTCTTGGAGCATCCCGCATACCGTGAGCAGTAACCGCAATCATCGCAGGGGATAATATTTTCCCTATAGGCGTTTATAGTTTTTACCTCCCAAGAGCTCTCGTAAAACGGTTTAAGAAAAGCTTCCATAAGCCTTGCGGAATGTCCGTTTTCGTGGGGAGAGCCCAAGAGCGCAAGAATTTTTTTCTCAGCCATATTTCACCCGAAAAAATCCAAATGCTCCACCAGTATCTTCACGCCCAGTAGAATGAGAATCACCCCGCCAAGCAGCTCAGCCCGGTTTTGGTACTTCTTACCGAAGACTGCCCCCACCTTTACCCCAACCATGGAAAGTGAGAATGTGATTACTCCGATAAACAGCGCCGCAAGAAAGATATTGACATCTAGAAAGGCAAAACTCACGCCCGCTGCTAGAGCATCTATGCTTGTGGCAAGGGCAAGGGGAAGCATCTTTCTAGGAGAAAGAGATGCGTCAGCTTCCTTATCGTCTCCCTTCACTGCCTCTCTCACCATACCGAGACCTATCAGAAGCAGAAGCGCAAAAGCTACCCAGTGGTCTATCGCCTCTATTGCACCCTTGAAGGCTGAGCCGACAAAATAACCGATAACGGGCATAAGGGCCTGAAAGCCGCCGAACCAAAGACCTACTATGACCATCTGCTTTGCAGTTACGGATTTTATCGCAAGTCCCTTACAGACGGCTACGGCAAAAGCATCCATAGAGAGGCCGACAGCCATCAGCAGAAGTTCGATTACACCCACGTATAATTCCCCCCAAGTTTATGCAAACAAGAAACAAGAATCAAGAGTGAAAAATACGCGGTACAAGATGCCAGATATCCTCGTTATACTGCTTCACTGCGCGGTCTGAGGAGAAAAAGCCAGCGTTTGCGATATTTGCCAGCATCTTTTTGCTCCAGGAGAGCCTGTCGTCAAACTCGCATAAAAGCTTTTCTTTCCTCTCAATATAGGCGCGGGTATCAAGCAGAGCCATGAACCAGTCCTTCCTGGTCATGTCGCGGTATAGCCTTCCCAGACTTTCAGGATCGCCAAGACGCATCATCTTTGGAGATATTATGAAATCCAAAAGTTTTTCAAGCACAGGATCATCCGGGTAAAAATCCCTTGGGGTATAAGCTTCTTCAGCATACAGCCTGATGACATCCTCGCTCCTTTTGCCGAACAGCGCAATATTTTCCCCGCCGACAAGTTCTGAAATCTCCACATTGGCACCATCCAAAGTCCCCAGCGTCACCGCTCCGTTTAGCATAAACTTCATGTTCCCCGTTCCGCTTGCCTCTTTAGAGGCGAGAGATATCTGCTCTGAAATGTCCGCTGCGGGAATGAGCTTTTCGGCCCAAGAAACATTATAGTTTTCCACCATCACAACCTTGAGGTAGGGAGAAACCTCCGGGTCGCTGTTTACGAGCTCGCAAAGGCAAAGTATGAGGTGAATGATATCCTTGGCGATAGTATACGCCGGTGCTGCCTTTGCGCCGAAGAAAACAGTGACCGGTCTTGAAGGAATTTTACCGGATTTAATCTCTAAATATTTCCAGATAACGTAAAGAGCGTTCATCTGCTGCCTTTTGTACTCGTGCAGGCGCTTAATCTGCACATCGAAAACTGAGTCCGGAATGATATCAATTCCACACTTATCTTTAACATAGGCGCAGAGTTCTCTCTTATTACCATCTTTGATTCTGAGCAGTTCTGAAAGGACCTCTTCATCGTTGGAAAAATCCATCAGCTTTTTCAGCTCGTTTGCGTTTCTCTTCCAACCGTTGCCGATAATCGAGGTGATAAAGTCAGAAAGTTCCGGGTTGCAGTGAATAAGCCAGCGGCGGAAGGTTATGCCGTTTGTCTTGTTAGAAAATTTTTCCGGGTAATACTCGTAAAATGCCCTCAGCTCTGAAGTGCGGAGAATTTCGGTATGCAGTGCGGCAACCCCGTTTACGGAAAAACCGTAGTGGATATCCATGCTTGCCATACGGACCATATTCTCGGAATCAATAATGGAAAGATCTCCCTCGCCAAAGGTCTCCTTCGCAAGCGCATCCAATTTTTCTATTACGGGGACCAGACCGGGCACTGCCTCGTTTAAATAGTCAAGCGGCCATTTCTCAAGAGCCTCTGCCAGGATAGTGTGGTTTGTATAGGCGCAAGTATTTCTAACGGCGTCAACCGCCTCGCTAAACGAGATACCCTCCCCCACCATCAATCTGATAAGCTCGGGTATTATCATGGATGGATGGGTATCGTTAATCTGGATCACGGTATATTTGGGAAGGTCAGATACGGGATGTCCGGCGTCTTTAAGCTCCTTTAGAATCAGCTGTGCCGCAGAACTCACCATAAAATACTCCTGGTAAACCCTCAAAAGTCTGCCGTCCCTGTCAGAGTCGTCCGGGTACAAAAACAATGTGAGATTTTTACCCAGAGCCCTCTTGTCAAAATCTATGCCATCTCTCACTAAGGTCTCGTCAGATGTCTTGAGATCGAATAGCCTTAGCCGGTTCTTTCCATTCTCATAACCGGGCACATCCATCTCATACATGACAGCGGTGACATCTCCAAAGGGCATGGGGACGGTAAACTCAGTATCGGTTTTTCTAAGCCATCTCTGAGAACTCAGCCATTCGTCCGGGTATTCCCTCTGTTTAAAATTCTCAAACTTTTGTTTAAAAAGTCCAAAATGATACAAAAGTCCCACGCCATCCGCGGGAAGGCCCAAAGTCGCAGCGGAATCAAGATAGCATGCAGCAAGACGTCCCAGCCCGCCATTTCCCAAGGATGGCTCCGGTTCCAGCTCCTCTATCTCGGAGAGCTCCCTTCCGGCATCTTTCAATACTGTCCTTACCTCGTCAAAAAGCCCTAAGTTAATCAGCGTATTTGAAAGCATCTTGCCCAGAAGAAACTCTGCGGAGACATAGTAAAGCCTGCGGTCCCCCGTAATCAGCGGGATCATTTTTGTTCTTTCCTGAACTATCTCCATGAGGGCTTCATATATTCTCTCATTTGAGGCGTCCTCTACAGGGCCATTAAGGACTTCCTCCAGCTTAGACTTTATGTCCATCGTTATTCCTCCGTCTTTGGCTTGACTTTCCGTTTTTCGGTCTTTTTCTCTTCCGGCCGGTTTCTACCGTAGAGCTCAGTAATCTCCCTGATTTCACTTGCCAGCTCTGGCGTGAGAGCGCCCCTCTTCATCCTCCAGCGCCAGTTCTCAGGACCCACAGTAGAGGGAGTATTAATTCTCCCCTCCGGCCCAATGGCAAGATAATCCTGCATGGGAATGACCGCAAGGTCTGAAACGCTTGAGAGTGCCATGCGGATAAAGCCGTTTAACCCTTCCCTCTCCTCCGCACAGCCGGAGTACTCCAAAGCTTTTTTTACAGCCTTTTCCGGAGAAGAACTAAACCATCCGAGAGTGGTGTCATTGTCATGGGTACCGGTATAGACGATAGAATTTCTTTCAAAGTTATGCGGCATATAATCGCTTTCGGTATCGGAATCGAAGGCGAATTGCAGAACCTTCATACCCGGATAGCCGGAAAACTTAAGGAGCCTATGGACGGCCGGGGTTAGATATCCCAGATCCTCCGCAATAATGGCGGCGCCTGGGAGGTTTTCCCTCACAGCTTTTATGAAGGCCCTGCCTGGTCCCTTTCTCCACCTGCCGTTTCTTGCCGTGGGCTCTCCGTAGGGGATGGCGTAATAACTCTCTAATCCCCTGAAATGGTCGATCCTCACAACATCGAACATGGAGAAATTTGCCTTAAGCCGCCTTATCCACCAGGAAAAGCCGTCCTTCTGCATCTCGTCCCAGCGGTAGAGGGGATTCCCCCAGAGCTGGCCGTCATCCGAGAAGGCATCGGGCGGGCATCCCGCAACCTCTGTGGGAAGGTAGTTTTCATCAAGCTGGAAAAGTTCAGTGTGGGACCAGATATCCGCGCTGTCCATAGAGACATAGATAGGCGCGTCGCCTATGATCTTTATTCCCCTCTTTTTAGCGTATTTGCGAAGGGAGTTAAACTGGCTGAAGAAGATGTACTGAACAAAGATATGATATAGAATATCCTCTTCACATTTTTCTCTCCACTCAATTAGGGCTTCGGGTTTTCTCAGGCGAATCTCATCATCCCACTCGTACCAAGGTCTGCCATCCATCTTCGACTTGATGGAGACAAAAAGCGCGTAGTCCTCTATCCAGTAGCGGTTTCGCCTCCTGAATCTCTCAAGGGCCTCCCTGTCCTCAAATCTTGAAAAGGCAGTGCGCAGGAGGGCTTCGCGGTTTTTTTCCAAACCGGGGTAATCCACCTGGTCTGCAGGGGATTCGCTTTTAGCCGACTTTACCTCTTTTTTTGTGAGAAGACCCTTTTCCTTTAGCAGGTTCAGATCAACAAACCATGGGTTCCCGGCAAACGCCGAGACGCTTTGATAGGGGCTGTTGCCAAAGCCGGTCGGCCCTAAGGGCAGGACCTGCCAGTATTTCTGGCCGGCATCATGCAAAAAGTCTATCCACCTCTTTGCTTCGTTTCCGAAACTTCCTATGCCGTATTTTCCCGGCAAACTGCTTACCGGCAGGAGTATTCCCGCCGAGCGCGACAACCATTCATTTTTCTGCGGCATAAACATCATCCCTTCTTGGCAGAAAGCTGTAAAGATTTTGAAAGATAAATCTAGATTATCACAGTCTTATGTCTTGTCACATGGCAGCCGACATTCACTGCGACCGGCAAGCCGGCTATATGCGTGGGGTAAGTCTCTATATTTACTCCCAGGGCAGTCACATTCCCGCCAAATCCCTGAGGTCCAACACCTGTGGAGTTTACCGCCAAAAGCATTTTCCTTTCAAGCTCCATATAGTAAGGTGACGGGTTGGGAGAACCCAAATCGCGGCAAAGAGCCTTTTTTGCAAGAAGCGCGCAGAGTTCAAAATCCCCGCCTATCCCCACGCCGAGAACCATTGGAGGACAGGCGTTTCCCCCTGCAAGACGGGCGGTCTCGGCCACAAAAGCGATAATCTCCTCTTCCCCGGCAGCCGGGGTAAACATCTTAAGTCTGCTCATGTTCTCGCTTCCAAAGCCCTTTGGCGCGACGCAAAGCCTGATCTCATCTCCGGGAACAAGTCTTGTATGGATAACAGCCGGGGTATTGTCGCCGGTGTTTACCCTGTTTAAGGGGTCCCCTACCACAGAGCAGCGAAGATAGCCGTCCCTGTACCCCTGTCTCACTCCCTCGCAAACGGCCTCCTCAAAGCTGCCGATGATATGGACCTCCTGGCCTATCTCAGCAAAGACCACGGCCATGCCGGTATCCTGACAGATCGGTATGCCAAGCTCTCTCGCGGCATCCAGATTTTTCGCGAGGTCCTCAAGAATCGACCTTCCCAATGGAGAACTCTCCATCTCGGGACTTTCCCGTATGAGCGTCTCAAGGCCCTCTGGAAGTTCCCTGTTAGCTGTGATACATGCGTCCCTCACCGCCTGGGTAATGACCTCGCCTTTGACCTCGCGCATCTAAACACCACCGAAATCCGTAAAATACCGCAAAGCCTGCCCTTTGTCAACCAAAGGACGCCCAAAAGAGCGTCCTTTTAAAAACAGATTCATTTGGGCTGGCCGCGGCGGTTACTGCCCTTTTTCACGTCAATGCCGCTTTTCTTGAGATCGGACATCTTCTCGTCGCTGGTCTGCTTAAAGCGGGTCATCATATCCTCAAAACTGCCGCTGTCATTTCTGCGGCTCTGCCACTCGAAATCTCCCGGCCTGCCGGGACCCGGCTGCGGTTGCCGCGGGGTCTTTTTCTCTGTCCTCTGCGGCTTTCTCGCCTCATCCTTCTTTCCGGGCTCTGTCCTGCGCGGCCTGCGCTGCTCCCCCTCTGGAAGCGCCTTTCTTATCGACAGGCTTATCTTTCCGTCATCGCCCAAAAGGAGAACCTTAACTTTTACGACCTGGCCAACCTTGAGAAAATCGTTGATATTCTCCACAAAAACAGGGGCGATCTCGGAAATGTGCACCATCCCAGTCTGACCGTCATCTAAGCTGACAAAAGCGCCAAACTTCGTGATTCCGGTCACCTTACCCTCGTATATTCCTCCTACTTCCAACTGCATAAATTAAGCTAACTCTCCCCTCCGGCAAAAGGCCGAAAACCTAAATGACAAGAAACTCAGCCGCCTACATCCACAAAAACGCGCTCTCCGGGTCTGGCATAGTTCAGCTCATCTCTCGCCTTGCGCTCTGCATAGTCCTTGAGCCCATCCTCAGTATCAAGGGTACCTAGGACCTCCCGCGCCGCCTCGTTGCGGGTATCCTGAATGGATATCTGCTCGTTGAGATCATTAAGTTCCTCTCTCTTCTCGCCTATGCGCCCGCGCCAGATAAGCAGCGTCACGGCAGCAGCGCAGGCAAGCAAAAGCACGGCAATCCTTAGCGGAAGCAAGCTAAACCCCCGGCGCTTTGTATCCTGATCCATGCCAACCATCCCCAAACCGAAAATATATCAGAACATTTGTTTAGCTAATGTTTTATACAGGTCTATTATACACTTGTTTGCGGTGCATTTTCAAGCCTTTTTTCCTAATTTTTTCAGAATTTTTCAAATAAATTCAGCCAGGCCCTCCCCCGCGGCCTGCCCCTTAAAGCTGTGCGGCGGGTCTTGTTCCCCCCTCGGCTATAGATATTTTACATATTAAGCCTGAAAATTTGTTGAAATTTTTTTGAAAATTTGGTTGACCTTATGCTCTAGGAATGTTATTACAGCCATGGGGTGTGTAGGACATAAATCGAAAATTTAACGGGGGGTAAACAGACAATGAATAACATAAAAAACCCTGTAATTTGTGCGGGGGGGTTGGGGATACCACTACTGCAAAAATTGTGAGGTGATTTAAATGAAAATGCTCAGAGCTATCTCCAGTCAGATGAGGACAGCTCTGCGTCCGCCCGTGTTTATCTGTTCCGCGGTTTTTACTCTTTTTCAGGTGCTTTGGCTAGTAAGTCTTTTGAACAGTGAAAATGGCCAAGCGGGTGCACCTCTGGGAGCCGGCGTAGCATATCTCCTTCCGTATTCAATGCAGAGCGGGCTTGTTTTTGTCTCCTTTCTGGTGCTGCCCACGCTGCCTTTTTCTTTTTCCCTTGTCAAGGATTTGGACAGCCACGCCGCCCTCTACTGGTCCGTGAGAAGCGGAGCCGTCCCCTATACGGTTTCAAAGGCCGTAGCGGCGGCGGTTTGCGGCGGTATGGTGACAGGGCTGGGGCTGCTGGGCTGGATCGTGATACTTAGAATCTTGACGCCGTGGTATGTCGTATCCTATACGAACGACGCATACATGCTCCTTTTTGAGCAGGGCAAGCCGCTGCTTGGCGTGCTCTTCTACCTGCTCCACTATATCCTGACGGGGGCGCTGGTTGCTGTGTGCGGAATGTTCGTGGCGCTGCTTCTTGATATGAGGCTGGCGGCTTTCGCCGGACCGTGGATTCTTCACCTCTTTCTCTCCCGGCTGGTGTCCCGCCTGAACCTTCCCATAGAGAGCGTATTATTTGACTCCAACTGGGATCTGGCAATCGCTGTGGGATGGTCAGCCGTGAAGATCCTGCTTGACAAACTGCTCTTCGTACTCATCGCCTGTGCCCTCTTTACCGCGGTGATGATACCGCTTACAAAGAGGAGGCTTAGCAATGGTTAGGAGCTTTTGCAAATGCCTGCGGCTTCACCTGCGGCGCCTGATGTTTTCCAAAAAGACCGTCCTTCTGCTGGTTCTGCTGGGGTTTTTCTCCTCTTATATCTGCATCACATGTTCCTCGGCTTTTCTTGGGACGGTGATAGCCTCCTTCAGGGTGCTGTTCGGCAGGTCGGCGGCTTTCACTGCGGGGGCGGCGCTATCCGGGCTCTCCATCTTTGTGAACGCCATAGGCAAGCTTATAATCGGCGGGTGGATGCAGTATATCTCGCCGCTTACATGGGCAAATATAAATTATATAGATTGGTTCAGCAGCGGGACATATCCCGGCCCAGCGTATGTCTTCTCCTTCTGGGGAATAGGGACGGCCGCCTTAATAGCGCTGTCATTCTGGAAGACCGCGCGCGGGGACCTTGGAAAGGATGAGGCTTCATTATGAGTGCGAAAGCGATAGAGGTGAGAAATGCCGTAAAGGATTTTAAGGAGAACAGGGCCCTTAACCACGTCACATTATCCTTCGAGCGCGGGATGATCCACGGAATAATCGGGAGAAACGGCTCTGGAAAGACGGTGCTTATGCGGTGTATCTGCGGGTTTATGGCGCTGACGAGCGGACATATCAAGGTAAACGGAGACTTCATAAAGCCCTGGAAATCCCAGGATATGGGGATAATCATAGAGGTGCCCGGGTTTATCACGAATATGAGCGGGTACAAAAACCTCCTCTATCTCTCCGGCATCAGGGGGAAGGCCGACAAAAAGCAGATAGCCGACGCGATGACGCTTGTCGGTCTGGACCCCGACAGCCCCAAGAAGGTCGGGAAGTACTCCCTTGGCATGCGGCAGCGGCTAGGCATAGCGCAAGCCGTCATGGAGGAACAGGAGATACTGATTCTGGACGAGCCGATGAACGGCTTGGATAACCAGGGGGTTAAGGAGATAAGACAGGTATTCAGCTCTCTGCGCGACCAGGGCAAGACTATCCTGCTGGCAAGCCACAGCAGAGAGGATATCCGCTATCTTTGCGATACCGTGGTGGAGCTTGACCACGGAAATATAATAGCGCAGGGCGGTTCTGAAATACTCTAGTGAAAGGAAGTTTCAGCATGAGAAAATTTTGCCTTTTATTGGCCCTTTGCCTCATTATTCCGGGCTGCTTAGGAGCTTGCGGGAAATCGCAGGAGGATAGCGGGAGTGTAATCGAGACCTCTGCAGAGTTTGGCGAGCTTCCGCAGACCATCAAAATCAATGCCCAAATGCCGGAGGACTATCCCCAGACCTTGAAGATCTACCGGGCCGAGAAAAAGACCTGGGAACCCGCCGAGGTCGGAGAGCTGTTCTTCCCCGCGGGCGGATATGAGAGCGTAGAGAATGCCATTGGCGTGCAGCTTGTGAACAGCGCGGAGGGCTATATTGCGTATGTCAACGACAATTTTGTCCTGGGGGACCTGAATTATTGGGTGGACCGGGATGAGTGGTACGGCGATATAGTGAACATAGACGGTCTCCTGCATAAGCTGGGATATTCTTCAATATCAGGTGATAATACAGCGCAGATTTACGGAGCGGAGAATATGGCAGAGTACGGCGCCGGGGACCTTGCCCTGGGTTCTAAAACAGACGCACAGAAGCAGGTGGAGGAAAAGCTTAGCGCGCTTGGGATAGGCCCGGTAGAGCTCTACATTTCGGAGGCCAGGGACGCCAAGACAATGAACGAGAACAGGGATATCCTGCTAGAGAATGACGAGAGGATTGGTTACGGGCTGAAGAGCGACTTTAATGACGCGATTAGGAACAGAGAGCTTTCCCAGGAGGATGAGCACTATTATCTCTCCTACAGGCAGACGCTGGACGGCGTGCCGGTTTCTGACCGCTTCTGGCCCCGCACGGGCGAGACAGAGGACTCCACCTTCCCCCGGATTACCGCCCATGTGGACGCTAACGGGATCAAGGACCTCTCCCTTTTCTGCCCCATCACTGTAGGTGAGGCCGAAAAGACGGTGGAGATCCTGAGCCCCGCAGAGGCTCTTGAGGTCTATCTCAAGGAGTATAAGGGGTCCATACATTTCGATTTCACAGATGTAGACGACATCGAGCTCTGCTATGTTCTTGTCGAGGACAGCGAGAAAATGCTTGCCCGTCCCGCATGGATGATCTCTCTCTTCACCAAAAAGGAGTCCGATAATACTGACTACCTCGACTACCAGCTGGACTATACCACCATCGCCGTTACCGCCGACACCGGCGTAATCCTTGAGAGCAACCTCGACATGAGATAGATTTCCTTCATCATTCCGCAATTCCCTCCCCCTTCCGGCAAAAGCCTGCAAGGGGGTTTTTATTGGCCTCTCTAAAGTTTTACATGCTGATTCCTCTCCGTCATTTAACGGCAAGGTTATAAATACGGGAGAATCATCTTCTTC
>CAZRQD010000008.1:0-44523 GCA_964602365.1 uncultured Acutalibacter sp.
GCAGACTTTAACAAAACCACCTGCATCCGTCACAAGAATACAGGTGGTTGAGTGAGAAAAATTTCTGATTTGGTTTTATTGACCTCAGACAGTTTATAATTTAAAACATCAGCCCTTGACGGCGCCAAGCATAATACCAGAGACAAAATACTTTTGCAGGAACGGGTATACGATTAACATTGGAATCATCGCGATAAAGACTTTAGCTGCCTCCAACGCCTTGTTTGAATTCTTTGCCAGCTGCTGGTACTGCTCTGTCGTCAAAGTAACTCCCGCAGGGATCTGTACTGTTATTTGTCGAATGTAGGTTTGCAGCGGGTAGTGGGTTTCATTGTTCATCAGAACCAGGCCCTGAAAATACTCGTTCCAATAGCCGACCGAGGTAAAAAGTACGACCGTTGCAATAACCGGAACCGAACACGGAACTACAATGGTCCAGAGAATTCGCCATGGTCCTGCACCATCGACCACCGCAGCCTCCTCTATGTCCCGGGGCAGATTACGGAAAAAGTTCATCAGCAACAGCACATTAAAGACGGGTACCGATCCAGATAGGATTAGTGCGGCAAAGGTGTCGATGAGATGATATTTCTGCATAGTGATGAACCACGGGACGGTTCCTCCATTAAATAACATACAGAATACCAGAATCCAAATCAGAACTGTCCTGGGCTTATATTCCTTAGAGCTTTTGGACAGAGGATATGCCATCATTATCATGACGCTCATTGTCCAAATGGTTCCAATTACAACGCGTGCGACGGAGATGAAAAACGAATTCCAGAATTTGTCATCCCCCATTATTAACTTATAAGATGCTAAATTGAATCCTATAGGCCAAAGGGTAACCGCTCCGCTGTCAGCCGCAAGTTTGTCAGAGAGAGAAACGCAAAGCTCATACCACAGCGGGTAGAGGCAGCTAATGGCCAGTATAGTTAGCAGAACATAATTGAAAACTTTGAATACTTTGCTTCCCAGAGATTTTGTTTCAACCACGAATATTCCTCCTCCTCTTAAAAGATGGAATAATCGGCAAACTTGTAAGCCAAGGCGTATGAGGTGACGACCAGCACAAAACTTACAACCGACTTAAACAGACCAGCCGCCGTAGATAACGAGAACTGCAGGTTGACGAGTCCCAGACGGTAGACATAGGTATCCAATATGTCAGCGACAGGCAGGACAATATTGTTATACATGTTAAAGACCTGGTCAAAGCCTGCATTCAAAACGTTCCCCAGCGCAAGTGTGGCCAGCAGTACGACTGTAGGAATAAGCCCGGGCAGCGTGATATGCCACGTAGATTGCCAGCGATTTGCCCCGTCTATCGCAGCCGCCTCGTAGAGACTGGTGTCAATTCCGGTAAGGGCCGCCAGGTAGATAACCGCATTATAGCCGAATTCTTTCCAGACATCCGTCCCAATCAAAAGGGCCTTGAATGTTGAAGGTTCTGTCATCAGCATTACAGGTTCGTGCCCCACTGCCTTCAAAATTGTATTTAAAATGCCGTTCACACCAAGCATATTGGTGATGATGTTTCCCAGTAAAACCCAAGAAATAAAGTGCGGCAGATAAACAATTGTCTGAACACCCTTTTTGAACTTTAGATTTTTTACCTCGTTCAGTAATAATGCAAAGGTCATAGGGATGATGATATTGAGAACTACTTTTGAGATTGCGATTATGAACGTATTCCATAACGCCCGTTTTGCATCCGGAATTGCCAGCAGAAAACGGAAATGCTTAAGCCCAACCCAAGGAGAGCCAAACCAGCCTTTGCTTGGATTATAGTCCTGAAACGCCATAACAATTCCCACCATGGGAACTATGGAGAACAGAAAAAGCCATATATAGCCAGGTGCGCACATCAGGGTATAGTGAACCCAGTTGGGAAGGCTTTTTCTGGTTTTTCGCTTTTCCAAAACAGTATTCACCTCTCTCGAGTAATAAAAAGCAAGGACGCGGGACACTTGCCCCGCGCCCCTAACTCACATTAATCAGCCGCCCAAAAACTCCTCAACGAGCTCCAAGATCTGATCTCCGCCCTGCGCATGCCAGTCGGAGCAGAACTGATCCCACTCATCGATGCTCTTCTTTCCGGTGATCATCTGAAGTATGGTCTGGTCCTCAAGGTCAGAGACCTGAGTCCAGTAGGTATCCATACCGTCAATCGTGTAGTAAAGTTCAGAGTAGACTTTATTGTCGGGCACAAGCGTCGCGTAAGGCCTGTCACCGACGAATATCGCATAGAAGCGGTTAAACTGTCCGTTATTGGTGTTCACGTCACAGTCTGTAACATGAAGGATATTGGATGGATCATAGTCCTCTGAAATGACCTCGCTAAGCGTGGCAGCGTCATTGGCCAGGTTCTTGTAGAGAGAGGTATATTTCTCCCCGCCTAGCTGATACTGCTCAGGAGTGGACTCGCCCTTCAAAATGCTCATCAACTCGTTATACTCGTACTCGCACTCATCAGCGGCAGCCATGACGTTACGCTGAGGATACCAGCTGATTGCGACAGAGACATCAAAGATAGACTCATCGCGCACAAGTACGTTGTTGGCAAGAACTACTGCCTTCTTAACATCGTCAGAGGCGTCTTTGCTGACCATGGTATACGTAGTCCCGCAGTCCTTCATATGTACGTTCCACTCTCCGTCATTGGTATAGAGCGGATACGCCTGCCAGTCGGCGGTGGGATCATTGCGGAAAGAGTCACCGTTGCCGTAGCCCAGCGACCACCACGGACCCATGAATATGCCGCAGGTTCCGTTTTTGACTTCATTGGCATTGTCGCCATTAGTGGAGACGCCCAGCTCAGGATTGATTAAACCCTCGGCATACCACTCTGAAAGTTCCTTAACCGCGGCCTTGGTCTCCTCTGTGGTAGTTCCCCAGTAAAGCTTGCCGCTCTCGTCCCTAAGGAAATACCCGGGATACGCGTTAAAGGCCTGGTATACCGCGTCAAAACCGTAGCCAGTGTTGGATGAGTTGAGGAAGTTGCCATAGGTTCTTCCGCCGTTATCAATTCCGGCTATGGCGTACTGGGGAGAGAGCCCCGCCTCCATGAAAGCCTTAGCAGCGGCCTCAAGCTCGTCATAGGTCTTGGGTACTTCAATATTGAGCTGGTCAAGCCAGTCCTGACGGATGAAATAGATGTTAACTCCGTCGGTATCAACGGTAATATTGGGCAACCCTACCAGTGTTCCATCCACCGTGCCGTTGTCCAGCGCGCGGTATTTACCGTTTTTGTCCTTGGTTGTCTCAACTATCTCCTTCACCTGTTTTGAAGAAAACTCGTTAAACATCGGGCCCAAGTCGGCAAGCAGACCTGCGCGGGCGGCCTGTACCAGATAGTTCCTATCAGGGGCGATGACTGAATCTGGCAGATCAGCCGACGCAATGCTCAGTGAGAGCTTAGAGCGGAAATCAGCCACATTGCCGGCCGTCCACTCACTCACATACTTGATGTTGTAGTTCTCCTCCAAGTATCTGGTGTACTGGTTATTATCCACAGCATCCCCTTCAGGCAGGGTCGTATCCACAGGGTCAACCTGCTGACCGAAAGTGACCTCCACGGTGCTATCGAACTTCTTAAAAGCACGGTCGTCATTCTCACCGGGCGCTGCGTCATCCTCAACATCCGTGGAAAGAATCCACTCTCCGCTGGGGGCAGGCTCTTCTTCAGTGCCGGTGGCTGAGGATTCTGGCTCACTATCCACAGAACTGCTTCCTGTTGAAGAGGTCTCAGATGAGGTCTCTCCTCCTGTAGATGAAGTTTCTGTGCTGCTGCTACTTGAGGATTCGCCGCCCTGTCCTCCGCACGCCGAAAACGCCGTGACCAGTAAAATCAGGGCCAGCGCAAGCGCCAGCAACGATAATGGCCGTTTAGATGTTTGCATACAGATGTCCTCCTTCTTTCTACTGTGCTCCTTGGCACAAAATTTTAAGGTTGCCAGCTAGTATTATTCAACAATAATCCTCCCTCACAACCTGTTTATGCTAGGAATTTTACCCCTCCCCGAGCTATTTTGTCAAGACTTTTTTCAAAGATTTTAATAGACTACAATACCAACAATCTTCGCCAGGTCTTTTCTTCCGATGGCCTAGAAACCCTCGCGGAGAGGAGAATCGAGAGCAGAAAAAATACAGGGACTCTCCCTTTTTGAGAAAATCCCTGTAATGCCATGAGCAAACCAACACTTGCTCATCATGGTTAAAAACTATTTTTCGAAGAGTTTAGTCAATGGCCTCCCCGCAGATATCCGCAATCAGTTGGCGGAGGAGACGACGGCATTGGTAGAGCGCTCGATATCTACAATAATAAACTTGACGTCAATGTTTTGATATTCCTTGGCGTCCTTGGTGAAGTATACTGACGCGATTCTGTTACCGACCACATTTGGATCATCTCCGGTAAGCGGGAAATCAAATATTATCTCCCCGATGGTGTCGCCATCCCAGAAATTTGAGATATACTCCTTTTCCAGACCAGAGGTATACTCAACTCCCTCTCCCTCTCCGCGGCTACCCCCTTCAGGGAATGGGTGGGTATGGATGTAGGTCGGATCACCAAACTGCTTTGAGAGCCTCTCAAAACAGGTATCCAAGTATTCTTTGGCCTCATCTGCGGAGAGGGTGCCGGTAGCCTCGTATCTTACAGGAATACCGCTGACGTAGGGAAAGTATGTATCAAGCTCTCGCCCGCAGAATGTAAACTTTCCCCTTGCCTCCGCTATCTCGCCTCTCCTGTCGAAAGTCACCCCCAGAAGTTTTTCTGCTTCATCGAGAGGGGATTCAAAGGCGGTTAGAAGAGTTTGGTCAATTGCCACATCATCCGGGTTGTTTGATGCGCCGGCAGAACATGCAGAAAAAACTAAAACGATAACCAACAGTAATGGAAGTAGAGCTCTTTTCATAGTAATCCTCCTTAATTTTATAATATTTCCGTAAAAACTTAAGCGAAACACTGCATTGGACACCATCCCTTTTAGTATGCTTTAATTGAAAACCTTTGGGAACTGATTAATCCAGATAATCGACAATAAATCCGGAAACATATCCTGTAGTGCTTACTTCATTGGGGGAATTATTTCGAATTGCGAGATAATAATCTCCCCTCTCATCCACCCTGATTATCATCTTCAAAGCTCCGTCACTTGGACTTAAGAACTTAAAGCCTCCATCAGGACAGACCAGACCTACATCGAAATCCACAAACGACGGAGTGTAGGAGACGCTTATCGTTACAACCTCCCCTGCCTCCATTATTAGCCGGGAACTTCCCATATACATAGCTCCGGGAGGAACAGTAACTTCAAAATGGGTAGTACCTAGAATTGGTATGTCAGCGTCTGTCTCTGAAGCACTTGCTGAGAATGAGAGAAAACCCGCCAAAATCAATAAAATAGACAGAATCGAAAGGGCCTTTTTTCTTCCCCTCATTTTTCGCTGGCCTCCTCTTGCCCGCCGCTTTTCTCCTCTTCTCCCGCTGAGTCGCCATTCAGCAGGTGCAGATCAAAGCTTCCCGTAACGGTGTAGTTATAGTCGGATTTCATATCTCCTATCAGAATAACCTCGTCGTACCTGGATTTTCTCTCCTGATATTTCTTGTAGTAATACAATGAGAAAACTGCGCTAACTGCCAAGGCAAGAGAGAGAAAGCAAATCAGAAAAATATACAGCTTCCTGTAATTTTGCTTTGTCCCGGAAACATCTGTCTTCTCGTTATCCGGGGGATCAGAAGCCTCCTCATCATTTTTGATAAGATCAGGTGGAGGAACTGCATCATCGCCTAGCAGAACATCAAGGGGAACTCCAAAAAACTCGCTCAACTCAGAAAGACGTTCCAGGTTAGGGCCAGCCGTCCCCAATTCCCAGTTTGAAACCGTTTGGCGGGATACGTTAAGTTTCTCAGCCAACTCTGCCTGCGTGAGGCCTTTCTCTTTACGTAACTCAAAAAGTTTCTCACTGAATTTCATAGCTTCATCCCTCCCTCCATGCCATAAGTATACAAGATGAAAAAATTCTTGTAAAGCAAATCATTCTTGCTTTTTGGCAAATTTCGCTTGCAAATTTAAAAAGCCAGCTAAACAGTCTGGCTGAAATCTAATCTTCCTAAAAAAGGGATAAGTTCAGCGGGAACCGCAGAGGTTTCCCCTGCACGTCCCCGCCAGATTTTTATTCGGTAATATCAGTGGAAGCCGCAAGTTCTGTCTGCGTCTCGTAATCCGCTATCCGCTCTTTTAGGCGGGCAATGGTTGCAGATAGTGCCTGCGAGCCCAGAACCATGCGCAGCGGTGCGGGATTTTGGTCCGCGCTCTCGATAATCCTCTGCGCCATCTTCGCGGGATCTCCGGGAGCCAGGCCTTTGCTGGCATCCAGCATATTGAGGAAGCTATGGCAGCTCTCATATTCCGGCATAAGGTTCGCTACCTTCGCACTGCCGTAACGGAACTCTGTCCTAGCGCCGCCCGGCTCTACTATCGTCACGCCGATATTAAACTGCGCCACCTCCTGCGCAACGGACTCGCAGAATCCCTCAATTCCAAACTTGGTCGCATGGTACAGGGAGTTAGCAGCAAACGCCACCTGCCCTCCGTAGCTGGATATCTGGATTATTCGTCCCCCGCCCTGCTTCCTCATATATGGGAGGGAGGATTTTATCAGCTGGATGGAGCCCGTCAGGTTAGTGGCGATGATGTGGTCTATCTGCTCGTCAGAGAGCTCCTCGGCACAGCCAAACAGTCCGTAGCCTGCGTTAGAAACTACAACATCCACTTTTCCGTGTTTTTTGAAAGCTTCCGCAACCGTCCTCTGCACAGCAGGTACGTCGGTCACGTCCAGAATCTGACAGTCAAAAGTTTCGGGGTAATCATCGATAAGTTTCTTAACCTTGCTTACATTCCGGACAGTTCCAACTACGGTCTCCCCCTTTTCAAGAAGCTGTCTTGTCATCTCATAGCCAAAACCGCTTGATACCCCTGTGATAAGCCATACTCTGTTCACAATCATTACCTCCAAAAATTATTCTTTCGCGGCGTCGTTTACGCACCGCAAGGCGTTTAAACTTCTCGGATAGCCTATATACGGCAGGCATTGGGAGATAATCTTGATCAGAAATTCCTTGTCGTTTCCGATTCTCATATTCGCCGCAGCATGCGAGGTGAGCTGAGGTTCACACCCTCCCTGCGCTGAGAGAAAACAGAAGGTGATCATCTCGCGCTGCCGGAGGTCAAGGCCTGTCCGTGTGTAATAGTCTCCAAAGCAGTTTCCCGCAAGCCAAAGGTTTATATGGCGGCTCTCCTCCGCGCCGCTGCGCCAGAAATCCCTCATCCTCTCGCCAAAGATATCCACCTGCGCCTGTGTACCTGCCTCTCTCCGGTTTTCTGTGGTAGTTGTCGCCTGCCCGGGAAGCGGGAGCTCAACGCCCTGCGCGGCAAGTACCTCGTTTGTGGCCTTCAAGAACGGGAGAACCCTCCCTATACCCAGATATGCCACTGCCTGATAGACGATCTCTTTTATCTCCACCGGGGTGACGCCGAAGTTCAGCGCAGCGGGAAGCATCGCCCGGAACTCGTCTATACCCTGGCATCCCAGCAGCGTTGCAAGGATAGCCATAAAGCGGGTCCTGTCGTCAAGATCGTCGTGGTTTACAACCTCGTCAAACGCGAAATTGTCAAACCTCTCGATAAACTCCGGGTCTGTGCGGAGAAAATCCGACTCGTACCCCGGAAACATCTTTTCGTGATAAGCCTTTGCGGAATCTGAAATGGCCATAACAAAACCTCCTTAATTTTTTCCGCTTCCATTTAGTATTCTAGGTCATCCGGGAAAAAGACGCAATCTCCATTTCTGAAGATGGATATAAGCAAACGCTTATGGATCTCACTCCTTCGCCGCGGTTTCGGTCTGCACAATCTCCCCTTTAAGGAGTCTCTGATATAGCTGTTCCGAATCCTCGTGGTACTGCATATCCTTTTCCTTTTTTTCTATCGTACTGCCCTCTGAAGCCCTGATAGAAACCCTTAAAGTTTCGAAAAAGTCCTGATACGCAGAGCTTGGGACATTTTCCTCATCATCGCTTACCGCTGTAAAATTCTTAAAAGCTGCAAAGTCAGACCAGGGACGCATGACGTTTTCATAGTCTTTCGCACCTTCCGGCTGAGGAGAACCGTCGTTATACTCAAACATTCCGCTGAAATCGTCGCCAACGGCGTTAAAGGATATCTCGTCATGCAAGAAAATCATGCTGGTGTTGCTGGAAAAATCCACCATAAACCTTGCCAGGTTAGCCTGCTGCATCTGCAAATCTTCCGATGTCGCGGGGTCCTGCTCTCCAACCGTGTAAGCGTAGACATGCACGATTGTTTTCCCGTCGTCGTTTCTGTCGTCGGCATATGGGGTAATGCACCTCTCCAGTTCTTCCACGGCATGGTCCGGAACTTGAAAGGACGACATCAGTCCAACAACATAATCCGGATTCTCCTTGGTGACTACAGAAAAGACAAAGCTGAAGACAATAGCCGCCATCACAAGCCCTACCAGCAGGTGGACTTTATGGTAGTACCACCAGTTCTCCCTCTTCTCGTGCTCTGTAAGCTCCACCTTTTCTCTTGGCTTAACCTCCTCGGGGTCAACACCCCTCAGCAGAAATTCTCTCGCCATCAGACAGCCCCCATTCTAAAGCTTAGAATCAGCGTTCTTCACCCTTGCGTCCCTCGTAAGCATTCTAACGGTAACCGCCCCGACAGAATTTGCCAGAGAGACAAGCAGGAGAAAGCCCAACATCCTCACACCCTCTGAAAAGCCGGATACAGCGAAAACGCAGTAGCTCATGTCTGCCACGCTGTGCTCGAAACCGCAGAGGATAAAAGCCGATACGCATAGGAAGAGCCCTACCACCTTTCCGAAATCATTCCTGCCGGAGAGGTAATTCTCAACTGCCATATACATTAGCACCCCACACATGAATCCCAAAATCAGGACAGAATACCATGGCAGGGCAAGCTTAGCCGAGACCATTGCGGCCGCCTTCTCATGCAGATCCGGTTTCGCAATGCGCACAAGGCCGGAAAAAACCACGCACCCCAGAAAATTTCCCAGCCAGATTATGAGACAGTTTGGCTGATTGCGGTTTTCCAGCACGTAGGCAATCTTGCCGGTGAAGAGGTTCATGCCGAAGGAGCAGATGCAAAACAGTCCTACGGTGAAGAGCAGCGCTCCGGCTACTTTACTGTCACTTACAAGATATATCGTCGCGCCGATGGATATCATCAGCCCGGCGGCTACGGAACGGGGAAATAATTTCAAACGAATCGCCACCTTTAATTTTCTCTCTTTGGGATTAGATCCTCCCCAAGTTCTATCAGTTTGTTCAGTTTTCTAACGGTAGTGCTAAGACTAGATCCCATACTATGGGCTATCTGACGCGAGGTCATTTGCGGGTGGCCTAATCGGAAATCGGCAAGGTCTTTCAGGTCTTGCGAAAGAGAGTCATACTTCCCGGAATCCACCAGCGCAGCTATCGCGGCAGTCTGCCTGGCAGAGGCAGAGAAGGTCCTGTCCATGTTGGCAGTCTCAAAATTTGTCTTGCGGTTGATGGAATTTGTAAGCTCCCTGTACATTCTCGCCTGCATAACCTCCATAGAGGCCTTACCCGCGCCGATATATGTCAGAAAATCCTCTATAAGCTCGCCATCCTTAAAGCAAACGGAGAAAGCTCCCTTTCTGCCGCTCAAAATCGGTTTAGATGGCAGTATATCGATCTCACAGATCAGGGTATAAAGGCTGTTGGCCAAGGTCTCGTACGGGACTGAAAACTGCAGATGATACCCCTTATTTGGGTCCGTAACCGCGCCGCAGCTGAGAAACGCACCCCTCAAAAAAGGCGGTATATCCTCCTCTTCCTCAAGTGCCGCGCGGTTTATACGAAGGTTTGTCTCGCCTCCCGTTGCCCCAAAGGACTTTAACAGTTTTCCCCTGTCCTCCTCGCTTGGCAGGCAAACGCGGTAAACCGTCCTCTCCCCCTTCTTTCTGGAATAGGTTAGCTCCCCTATAACGCCGCAAGCCTCCGCGGCAAGCTCCAGCAGCTTCCTAGAGACGGCGGCATTCTCCGTCACAAACTGGTTTTTCCTCAAGGTAAAGCAGCGGGAAAACAGCCACGCACCGTAGCACTGCGCGTGTAGGGCGTGCTCGCTCTCGGTTTTAACGCCGCACAGCTCTGTCTTTACCCTCATGGAGAATGACATCTTCCACCTCTAAAGTCCAAATACCTAATCCTTTTGTATATCCCTGTGGGTCACGCTTGCGCGGTAACCGTTCCTGCCCAGACTGTCACAGATATACTGCGCAATACATACAGAGCGGTGATGCCCTCCCGTACAGCCCACAGCCACTACAAGCTGGCTCTTACCCTCCCTTGAATATAGCGGGAGGAGATAATCCAGCATATCAGAGAGTCTGCTTATAAAGCCCTTAGTCTCCTCTTTCTCAAAGACATAATCTCTCACCGGAGGGTCCAGCCCCGTGAGAGTTCTCAACTCGCTCTCATAAAAGGGGTTGGGCAGGCAGCGGACGTCAAAGACGAGGTCTGCCTCCATGGGGATGCCGAATTTAAATCCGAAACTGATGCAGTGAACAGAGAGGGAATCCCCAAGATTCTCCAGAAAGAGCTGGGAAACCCTGTTCTTAAGCTGTGTTGGGGAGATACCGGAAGTATCTATGACATAGTCCGCGCGAACCCTAACAGGCAATAGCATCTCCCTCTCAACCTTGACTGCCTCCTCCAGAGAGCCGTTTAGCTCCTCTGTAAGAGGGTGGCGCCTCCTCGTCTCTTTAAAGCGTCGCACTAGGACAGAGTCAGAGGAGTCCAAAAAGAGGATTTTGTACGGCTTCCCGCTCCCCTTAAGCGTATCAAGGGCGCTGAAGAATGAATTGAATAGGTCTCCGCCCCTTGCGTCTGTCACAACGCAGACCCTGCTTCTAAATCCCTCCGACTGGGTGCAGAGGTCATAAAACACGGGTATCAGCGCGGGGGGAAGATTGTCCACGCAGAAAAAGCCGATATCCTCAAGGGCGTGCATGGCGTTCGTCTTCCCCGCCCCGGACAGTCCGGTCACTATAACGAACAGCATGAGACCACTCCCTATAAGCCGTATTCCCCGCCGACTAAGCGGACCTCGCACTCCAGCTCTATCCCCGTCTGCCTCAATACCTCGGTCCTAACCTTCTCGATGAGACCCAAAACGTCAGAGCATTTCGCTCCGCCAAGGTTTACGATAAACCCGGCATGCTTTTCACTGACCTGCGCCATACCGACCCTTGCGCCTTTAAGCCCGCTCTCCTCTATCAGCGCGGCGGCATAGCCGTCTTTGGGACGCTTGAAGACACTCCCTGCGCTTGGAAGATCATAGGGCTGTTTCATCCGCCTGCGCAAGATCAGTTCCTCCATCCTAGAGGATATCTCACGCACCTCGCCGTCTTTTAAACCCAGCTGTGCCGAGAGTATGACCTCTCTGCTACTCTTATACCTGCTCTCTCTGTAGCCGAAGGCAAGAGCCTCCCCTGCAAGCGTCTCTATATCGCCACCCGCGGTTATATGCGTGACGCTATACACCACATCCCGCATCTCACCGCCGTACGCACCGGCGTCCATAAAGACCGCCCCGCCCAGGGTTCCGGGAATCCCATAGGCGAACTCCAGCCCGGAGAGGGCATTGTCCCTGGCAAAAGCGCAGACGTTAGCCAGCTGTGCGCCGGCGCCGGCTGAGACCGCAGAGCCCGGCAAGAGCCCTATCTTTTTAAAATCCCCGGAAAGCGAGATAACCGCGCCGTCTATCCCCTCGTCTGCAACAAGCAGGTTAGAGCCGTTTCCCAATATCAGATATGGAATATCAAACTCTCTCACGGCTGCAAGCAGGGCTTTAAGCTCATTTAGGTTTTCAGCGGTCACAAAGCGGCTTGCCGGACCGCCCACCCGCATCGTGGTATGCAGCGCCATGGGCTCATCCGCAAGATACCGGCAGCCCAAAGCTTCAAGAACCCTGTCAAAGGCGGCAAAACTCAAACTCATATTCTTCAAAACACGATTTCCAAGAGGTGAAAACCTCTCAGATTTCCATTTCTTTTAAGATGTCCTGACCCTGCACCTCTGCGGGGTCCATCCCTAGCGCGGTAAGCAGCTCTTGGGCGGCGTTATAGCCCATGCGCTTCTGGCGGTTGTTCATCGCCGCAACCTCTATGATTATTGCAAGGTTCCGTCCGGGCTTTACGGGTATGGTCACCACAGGAATGCGGATACCAAGAATCTCGGTATATTCGCTGTCAATTCCCATGCGGTCGTATACCTTTGTGGAATCCCACAGCTCCATCTTCACGCACATGTTGATCCTCTCAGAGTCCTTTACGGCGCCCATTCCGAAGATCCTCCTGGCGTTAATTATGCCTATTCCCCTCATCTCTATAAAGTGGCGGATATTTGCGGGAGGCTGGCCCACAAGCGTTCGCCTGGAAGTCCGCCTTATCTCCACGGCGTCATCCGCTATGAGGCGGTGTCCGCGCTTTACAAGCTCCACCGCGGTCTCACTCTTGCCCACGCCGCTGTCCCCTATTAGGAGAACCCCCTCCCCGTAGACCTCTACCAGAACCCCGTGGCGGGTGACCCTTGGGGCAAGCTCCACGTTGAGGTATGAGACCAAGTCAGCCATGACATTGGAGGTGGAGTCCGGTGAGATCAGCAGGGGAACCTGATATTTTTTGGCGCACTCCAGCATGACCTCGCCGGGGTCTATGTCTCTTGCGACAATCACCGTGACCGGTTTTTTAGAGAGGAAACGGTCCAGCACCGTCTGGCGCTTATCGACGGGAAGATCCTCCAGCATGGACATCTCCCCTAGGCCCAGAATGGATATCCTGCGCGAATCATAATAGTCAAAATATCCGTTTAGCTCCATTCCCGGGCGGTTTATATCTTTTGAGGTGATGAGTATATCCTCGCTATCCCTGGGAAGATAATATTCTGTGAGGGATAGCTCTTTTACGATCTTTGAAAGCGGAATAGAATAAGTCTCTGGCATTTAAACACGACCTCTCGTATAGGGTACGATCCTGCGCTATTATTATACCTGAAAAAGCCAAAAAAGCAAAGTATTTTTTTGGAAAGCAAATTTCGGGCCAATCTCTTTTGCAATTTTTTGTTTTTTCAATTTCTCTTCAAGTAGCCTTTGGGGGATTCCTAAAGTCAGGATTTTTTAGTCTCTGTATTTCCTCTTCGCTAAAACCCAGTCTAATAAGCATGTCGGGTCTTGCCCTTGCTGTTACCCTAAGGGACATCTCCTCCCGCCACGCCTTGACATTCCCGTGGTGGCCTGAAAGAAGTACGCCCGGAACCTCCCTGCCGCGCCAAACCTCTGGGTGCGTATACTGGGGATATTCCAAGAGACCGTTAAAATGGCTCTCGTCCTTAAAGCATTCATCGTCAGAGAGGACTCCCGGCAGCATTCTGCTGACGGCGTCTACTAAGGCCATCGCGGGCAGCTCTCCGCCGGTAAGTACAAAATCTCCTATGGAAATCTCCTCCACGTCGTATTCCTCAAGGAGTCTCTCGTCTATCCCCTCGTAATGCCCGCAGAGTATGGTGAGATTTTTATATTCCGCGAGATTTCTTGCCATTTGCTGGTCGAAGACTTTTCCCCTGGGGGACATGTATACGATATGCGGGCGTTCGCCTAAATGTTCGGTTATGGCGTCTATCGCCCTGGCGAACGGCTCTGCCATAAGGAGCATGCCTTTGCCACCGCCGAAAATCTCATCATCTACCCGCCTGTTTTGCCGGTCCGGTGAGAACTCTCTCAGCTGGTGGCAGCAGATCTGAAGCAAACCTCTCTTTCTTGCCCTGCCTATGATACTGTTATCGAGAACAGGGTAAAACATCTGCGGAAAAAGGGTGATGATATCAAACCTCATCAGGCCTCCACTCCCCCTTTGTCAAAAATTCCCGGTATGGGCAAGACTTCCATCCTGCCCCCTATAACATCCACGGACTTTATCATATGCCTGACAGCCGGGAAGAGAAATTCCTCTCCGTTTTGGTTTTTCACGACATAGACATCGTTGGCAACGCCCATGAGGACCTCGGAGATTTCCCCGTACTCCTTCCCGGAATTTCCGTCTATCACCTTAAGGCCCATTAGGTCGGCAATAAAAAACTTCCCCTCGGGCAGGGTAATATCCTCTCTTTTTATGTACAGGATCTTTCCCCTCAGCTTCTCCGCATCGTCCATTCTGTCCACGCCTTGAAGCTTTAGCAGCAGTCTGCTTCCCTGCGGCCGTGCCCGGGTCACACCGGCGTCATGCCGGCCGTTTTCGTCAAACCAAAACCTGCCTGCCCCTATCAGAACATCGGGGGAATCCGCCCAGACCTCTAAAACGACCTCTCCCTTTACGCCGTGCGGTTTTACTATCTTTCCCGCCTCAAGATACTCTTTTAGCAAGGAACCCCCTCCCAATAAAGGAAAAAGAGCGTTTACACGCCCCTTTTCAAATCATCCGATCTCAACCATGACTTTGCGGTCCAGCCTGCTCCCCGCAGCGCGCATGACCACTCGTATAGCCTTGGCGATTCTTCCCTGCTTGCCTATAACGCGGCCCATGTCGTCCTCTGGGACATGAAGATGGTAGACCTCTGTCCCGTCCTCATCTTCCTCCATGGTCACGGTCACCTGCTCCGGGTCCCTTACAAGGCCCTGGGCTATAACCTTGAGAAGTTCTTTCAAGTCCATTTTAAACTCTCCCTTCCAAGTCTCAGATGACGCCGTGCTTCTTGAAGAGCGCCTTAACCGTATCCGTGGGCTGCGCTCCCTTCGCGATCCACTGCCTTGCCTTCTCCGGGTCAACCTTTACCTCGCTGGGCTCTTTCATGGGGTCATAGTAGCCTATCTCCTCTATGAAACGTCCGTCGCGCGGAGAGCGTGAATCCGCGACCACAATGCGGTAGAACGGGTTTTTCTTGGCGCCCATTCTCTTAAGTCTGATCTTTACAGCCATTTTTGTTCCTCCTGAAAATTTTATATATTTCTCCCGGTAACCGGGCAAAAATCCCAAATTTGTTTTACATCGGCAGGTTGTTAAACTTGGGCATCCTGCGCTTTCCCTTGCCGGAGAACTGCTTCATCAGTTTCTGCGTCTGTCTAAACTGGTTTATGAGGCGGTTGACATCCTCCACCTTTTGTCCCGCCCCTGCCGCGATTCTTCTCTTACGGGAGGCGTCAAGGCAGTCTGGATGTGAGCGTTCATAAGGGGTCATGGAGTGAATTATAGCCGCAGAGCGGTCCATAATCCTGTCGTCTATGTCCACGTCATCAAGCTTATTCCCTACCCCCGGCAGCTTAGATAGGATTCCTTTTATCGGTCCCATCTTGCCAACCTGCTCGAACTGGTCAAGCATATCGTTAAAGTCCAGCCTGTTTTGCATCATTCGCTCGGCTGTCTTCATTGCGGCCTTCTCGTCGAATTTTGCCTGGGCATCCTCAATCAGCGTGAGAACATCTCCCATGCCCAAAATTCTTCCCGCCATGCGGTCGGGATGGAAGACCTCAAGGTCTGTTAGCTTCTCCCCCGTACCGGCAAAGAGAATCGGCTTTCCCGTCACCGCCTTTACAGAGATTGCCGCGCCGCCGCGCGTATCGCCGTCCAGTTTTGTGAGAATAACACCGGTAATCTCAAGCTGCTCGTTAAAAGTCTTGGCAACATTCACGGCCTCCTGTCCTGTCATGGCGTCCACCACCAGGAGAATATCGCTAGGCTCTACCGCTTCCTTTATGCGCTTTAGCTCATCCATCAAGACCTCGTCTATCTGCAGACGGCCGGCGGTATCTATCAAAACATAGTCGTAACCGTAATCGCGGGCATACCTCACCGCCTCTGTTGAGGTGATGACAGGGTCCTGCGTCCCCTTCTCAAACAGTGGGACCTCCGCGCGCTGTGCCAAGGTTCTCAGCTGGTCAATGGCGGCGGGACGGTATATATCTCCCGCTACCAAAAGGGGACGGTGCCCCTGGGACTTGAGCATCACAGCCAGCTTTACGGCATGGGTAGTTTTGCCGGCACCCTGCAATCCGCAGAGAAGCACGACAGCCGGCGGCTTAGAGGGGCTGTGCAGCCTTGTCTCCTTCCCGCCCATAAGGTCCGTGAGTTCCTCGTTTACTATCTTTATGACCATCTGCGCGGGGGTGAGGCTCTCCATCACCTGCTCTCCAACGGCGCGCTCGGTAATCCTCGCCACGAGATCCTTTGTAACTTTATAGTTGACATCTGCCTCTAACAGGGCGAGGCGAACCTCTCTCATCGCGTCCTTTACGTCCGCCTCCGTAAGCTTACCCTTGCTGCGGAGTTTTTTGAAAGCGTTGGAAATTCTTTCCGTCAGACCTTCAAACGCCAATGGAAACACCCCTCCTATCGTTTAATCCTGCTCTTTACTGGCGATCTCCTCAGCTATTGAGAGAATCCTCTCGGCATTATCCTTGACGACATTGTCATCCTCAGAGCAAACGTCCAGAATTGCAAGCGCGCAGTCACAGATTTTCTCAAGCGCGCCGCGCATCTCTAAGAACTTCTTAACCAGACCGAGCTTCTGCTCCATCTCTATCAGCTGTTCCTCCGCCCTCTTTACCGCGTCCCTTACGCCCTGTCGGGTGATATTTCTCTCCTCGCCAATCTCCCCCAAACTCATATCCTCGTTATAGTACGCGTCTATCATTTCCCTCTGGGGAGCAGTGAGCATCTCACCGTAAAAGTCCAGCAGTAAGCTGATCCTCAAATCCTTTGCCATTCGCATCCTTCTCCCAAAAGCAAAGCTCCTGTAAAGTCTTCACCTTTACAGTTGAGAATTTTACCAGCTCTGCCCTGACTTGTCAAGAGTTTTTCAGGATTTTATAGAAAAAAATTAAGATCGGACTCATTTATCCGGAATTTTGTCGCTTTTTCTGAAAAGAATGTTTGATATTTTCCAGAGTATTTGGTATAATCATGATATAGCCCTTAGGTCCTCCCCTTTGTTTGGGGCATGGCCGGTCTGGAGGAATCTCTTTGAACAAGAAAAACACATCAAACGCCTGCGCTGTAATAGAGATCGGTACGGACAGCGTCCGTATGCAGGTTTCTCAGTTTGGCAAGGGTGGGCTTACCCCGCTTGATACCCTGGAGTATCCCCTTCGCCTGGACAGAGATCTGTATGAGAGCGGTTCCATAGGCTTTGAAAGTCTGGGCAAACTCTCCGCGGCGCTGGAGCATTTCAAGGTGGCGCTGCTAAGCTATGATATAACAAAGCCCAAGGTGGTGGCCTGCGCAGCTTTGAGAGAGGCAAAAAACCGCTCTATCATGCTGGACCAGTTGAGAGTCAGGGACGGTGTAGACGTAAAGATTCTCGAGAACAGTGAGGAGAAGTCGTATATCTACAATGAACTGCTGTCAAAGCTCAACCGTTCTGGCCAGCTTAAAGACGGATATTCCCTCATAGCCTATGTCGGTACCGGGGATATAAGCGTCTCCGTATATGACGGGAAGCAGTTAGTATATTTTCAAAATGTCGCCATGGGCGCCCTCAAGCTCTACGACGTGCTGAGGGGAATGCGCAGCATCTCTGAGGATTTTCACGCCGTGGTGGAGGAATATCTTGAAAGTACGCTGCATCATATAGCGGTTTCAGAATTTCCCATCAGCAACCTCATCCTCACCGGTTCCAATATACGTCTGACATCAAAACTCTGCGGCGCCAAGGAACACGACGGGCTTTTTGAGATCGGCACAGAGCAGGTAATAGAGCTCTATTCCACCATGCGTTCCGGTACCGCAGAGAGTATCGCGCTGAGATACGGGATTCCTGAGGGACAGGCGGCTGTGCTATATACCGCGGTCGCAATATACAGGTCGGTCCTGCGGCTCTGCCCAAAGATTAAATCTGCCCTCTGTCCGGAAACGGATATTGCCAGCGCTGTGGTTCGATGCGCGCTTGACCCGAAAGCAGAGGACGAACGGGCTGATCTCTGCAAATTGAGCGCCCTAGCCTGTGCCGAGAGGACTGCCCGGGCATTTCACTGCGACATGACACATGCGCAGACCATTCGCAACCTCTCATGCTATCTTTTTGATAAGCTTAAACGCATCCATGGCCTGGATGACTCCACCCGCCTGATACTGGAGCTTGCCTCTCTGCTGCATAGCTGCGGGACTTTTGTAAGTGTTCGGCAGAATAACCGCTGCACATTTGACCTGGTGAGAAGTATGGATATCTTCGGCCTGCCGGAAACGGAGACCCTTGAAACTGCGCTCGTCGCAGGGAGTGCTTCCTCGCTTCTGGCGGTGGAGGGGAATCCTGATTTTGACGGGCTGGATGTCTCACAAAAGCTCGTTGTCTCTAAACTTGCCGCTATTTTCCGCATAGCCAATGCCCTCGATAAATCTCATGAGGCAAAGCTAAAGAACCTCAAGCTTAACATTGAGGGCAGGAAAATAATCTTCAAGGCTGTCTCTGACGGGGATACTCTTCTGGAAAACTGGGCTTTCAGGGAGGCAGCTCCGTTCTTTGCGGAGGTATTCGGGCTTACCGCTGAATTGACTGTGAAATTTACCGTTTAATTTGTCAATATATTCTTCGATATACATTTTTTGAAAGAAGGGGTTCACAATGCCTGACAAGAATTTTCCGTATTATAACCGCGAGCTTAGCTGGATGGATTTTAACGGCAGGGTCTTGGAGGAGGCAAACAAGAAGGAAAATCCCCTTATGGAGAGGCTGAGATTTCTCTCCATTACGGGCTCCAACTTGGATGAGTTTTTTATGGTGAGGGTTGCGGGAGTAAAGGCCCAGGTAAACTCAGGTTTTCGCCCGAAGGAAAGTTTTGACCTCACCCCGGAAGAGCTTTTGACAGAGCTTGAGGAGAGAACGCACCGGTTCATGGACAGGCAGTACTACTGCTTTCACCGCTCTATAGTTCCCGCGCTAGAGCAAAACGGAATTCGTTTTCTTGGCTGCGACGAGATGAGTGAGAAACAGCTGAAGTATATTTCAGAATATTTTAGCCGGGTTATCTTCCCAGTCTTGACCCCGCTTGCCGTGGACAGCAGCAGACCTTTCCCGATGCTTGCCAACAGGTCCCTCAACATAGCGGTTTCGCTGAAGAGCAAGGAGGATAAGGAGAGCGAAAAAGCGTTCGCGATAGTTCAGGTTCCGGCGATACTCCCGAGATTTTTGGAGCTTCCCAGCGAGGGGGAAAGAGATTTTGCCCTCCTAGAAAACATAATCATTTATAAGCTCAGCGAGCTCTTTGAGCTGCACACCATAAAGGCTGCATGTCCGTTTCGCATAACCAGGGATTCCGACCTGGAGATCGATGAGGAGGCCGGGGACTTTATGACGGAGGTCAAGCGGTCGATAAAACGCCGCAAGCGCGGACGCCCGGTGAGGTTAGAGATTCTCCAAAACTGCGACAAGTCCATAAAGACTTTTTTAACCGAGCAGCTTAAAATAAAAAAGCGGGAGATATATTCCCTCCCCGGACCTTTGGACCTCACCTTCCTCTCGAAATTCGCTAGCGTCAAAGGTTTTGAGAGCATGTGCTTTAAGCCGATAAATCCCGTTTATCCTGTGGATTTCTGGGGATATGACGATATCTTTCAGGCGATACGCGAAAAGGACCGGCTCGTTCACCATCCATACGAGAGCTTTGACTGCGTTGTAAAATTTATAGAGACAGCCGCAGAGGATGAGAATGTGCTTGCCATAAAGCAGACCCTTTACCGCGTCAGCGGACACAGCCCGATAGTCGCGGCCCTGATAAGAGCGGCTGAAAACGGGAAGCAGGTAACTGTCCTGGTAGAACTGAAAGCCAGGTTTGATGAGGAGAACAATATCAACTGGGCCACCCAGCTGGAAAAGGCGGGATGCCACGTAATTTACGGTCTGCAGGGGTTAAAGACCCACTGTAAGATAGCTCTCGTTGTCAGGCAGGAAGAGGACGGAATTCGCCGGTACCTTCATCTGGGAACGGGAAATTACAACGATTCCACCGCCAAAATCTACACTGACCTGGGACTCTTTACATGCAATTCTGAGTTTGGCGCTGACGCCTCCTCCCTATTCAATGTCATTACAGGCTATTCCAGGCCGCCCGAATATCGCCACTTCGCGGTCGCTCCGCACGGGATGAGAAACTTTTTCGAGCAGATGATCAAAAAGGAGACGGCGAACGCGAGGGCGGGACTTCCCAGCGGAATCACCGCCAAGGTGAATTCCCTGGTTGATCCCGAAATAATCCGGCTACTGTACGAGGCCTCTCAGGCGGGGGTAAATATAAGGCTGATCGTCAGGGGCATTTGCTGCCTGATACCCGGACTTCCCGGCATTAGCGAGAATATCACCGTAATCAGCATTGTCGGCCAGCTTCTGGAACACAGCAGGATTTTCCGCTTCGAAAACGCCGGCAGCCCGAAGGTCTATTTGGGCAGTGCGGACTGGATGCCAAGAAACCTGGACCGCAGGGTGGAGCTGGTCTTCCCAGTCAGCGACCCCGATATTAAGCAGAGGGTCTTTGACATCATTGAGATCTTCCTAAACGATAACACCAACGCCCGTGTCATGCTGCCTGACACCTCCTATCAGCATGTGAATCGCCGCAGCCGTCCCGCGTACAGCGCACAGCTAGCTTTTTACAAAAATGCGCAGGAGCGTTTGAGGGAGGCGCAGGAGATCGATACGGACAGTCCTTTAATTCCAATCCATTCTGCTGAAGAAGCGAAATCCGAGTAAGCTTGGTTTTCGCTCTGGCTTAAATTATTTTTTGAAAGGGGAAAGACAGTTGAAAAGAGTAGGTATTCTTACAAGTGGCGGGGATTGCCAAGGTCTGAACGCCGCTATCAGGGGCATTGCCAAAGGACTCTATGAGGAGTTTGGCGATGACGTTGAGATCTATGGAATCAAGGATGGCTACAGGGGACTGATCGCCGGGGAGTATAAGGTCATGAAGCCGTCTGATTTCTCCGGAATTCTCACCTTGGGCGGAACCATTCTGGGGACATCCCGCCAGCCGTTTAAGCTCATGAGAGTTGTGGAGGAGAATAAGGTGGACAAAGTCAAATCCATGAAAGAGAACTACAAGAAAATGGACCTTGACTGCCTCGCCATCTTAGGCGGGAACGGGACACAGAAGACCGCGAATCTTCTGAGAGAAGAGGGACTGAATGTAATACACCTCCCCAAGACGATAGATAATGACGTCTGGGGAACCGACGTCACTTTCGGATATCACAGCGCCGTGGAGGTCGCAACGGACGTGATTGACAGAATTCATACCACGGCCACCTCTCACGGAAGGATCTTCATAGTGGAGGTCATGGGGCATAAGGTTGGCTGGCTTACACTGTCCGCGGGAATTGCGGGCGGCGCTGACGTTATCCTGCTGCCTGAAATTCCATACAACATAGACAAGATAGCGAAGGTCCTCAAGAAACGCATAGAGAATGGGAAAAAGTTCTCAATCATCGCTGTGGCTGAAGGCGCTCTCTCCAAAGAGGAGGCGGCAATGAGCAAGAAGGAATTCAAGAAGGCTAGGGAGAATTTGGGATATCCCTCCATAGTTTACAGGGTTGCTGAGGAACTTGGGGAAAGGGTTGGAAACGAGGTTAGGGTCTGCGTCCCCGGCCACTTCCAGCGAGGAGGCAGCCCCTGCGCATATGACCGCGTACTTTGCACCCAGCTTGGGGCGACTGCCGCACGTTTCATAAAGGAAAAACGTTTTGGCGTGATGGTGGGTATGGTGAATGGCAAGACCGTTCCCGTACCTCTGGAGGACGTTGCCGGCAAGCTGAAGACTGTGCCGCCGGACTGCCCGGAGATAGTTGCCGCACGCCAGATAGGCATAAGTTTTGGAGACTGATGAAGGAGATAATTTGAGATGAAATATTCTGTAAGTCTTTATAGTTTCTTTAGCGCACTGCGCACTGGCGCTCTTACTCCCAAGGACTGCATTGCTAAGGCAAAGGAGTTGGGGTTTGACGCCGTAGAACTGGTCGATTTCGTAAACTTTAACTGCGACCCCTCTCAGTATCTCAATAGGGCGGAGGAGATAAAAAACGAGTGCGAGAGGCAGGGTCTTGAGATCTCCTCTCTTGCCGTTTCCGCTGATTTTCTGAATGGATCAGGCGGGGACACCGCCGCTGAGGTAAAGAGGGTTAAGGGGTTTGTTGACGTCGCTGCCGCCCTGGGATCTCCTAGAATGAGGCATGATATTACAGCGGGTTACCCCAGAAATTCCGGAGGTTTCAAGAGTTATGAAAGTCTGGTCCCCGCCCTGGCAGATGCCGTGCGGGAGGTTGCGGAGTACGCACAGGGCAAGGGAGTGGCTACCATGACGGAAAACCACGGGTTCTTCTCTCAGGATTCAGAGAGGGTGGAAAAACTCTATAATTCGGTTGGCCACCCCAACTTTGGGCTACTATGCGATATTGGAAACTTCATGTGCGCTGACGAGGACCCTGCCTTGGCCGTTGCCCGTGTGGCTCCATACACCCGTTATGTCCACGCCAAGGATTTTGTATTGAAGAGTTTCTACGATTCCGACCCAGGAGAGGGTTCTTTCCGCACAAGGGCGGGAAATTACCTCAGGGGTACTATTATCGGGCATGGGAACGTTCCCGTAAAACAATGCCTTTCCATATTGAAGGGCGCGGGTTTTGACGGCACTGTCGCCATAGAGTTTGAGGGACTTGAAAACCCTGTGGACGCCGTTAGGATCGGTTTGGCAAATCTCAAGCGTTACGAGAGCGAAATATAATTTTCTAAATCTAGAGGGGACGCGAGTTTTTCACGTCCCCTTTTTTGGAGAAAGGCTGGAGAAGATGTTAAAATTTGCCACAATAGGAACAGGATGGATTGTCCGCGAGTATGTCCGCGGGGCTCTGTCCACGGGTGACTGGGAGCTAGGAGCGGTTTACTCCAGAGATGAGAACAGGGGGAAAAACTTTGCGGAAGCTTTTGGGACTTCTAAGGTCTATACCTCTCTGACGGATCTAGCAAATGACAGGGAAATAGATGCGGTTTACGTTGCCAGCCCAAATGCCCTCCACTATGAGCAGAGTAAGATTCTTCTGTCCGCCGGTAAAAATGTTATATGTGAAAAGCCTCTCTGCTCTCATGGTGAAAAAGTTCGTTCTCTGCAGGAACTGGCAAAGGAAAAAGGTCTGATTTTTTTAGAAGCCATTATGTACCTTCACCAGCCGCAAAGAAAGCTATTTGAAGAGGCTTTGGAGAAAATCGGCAAAATCAGTCTCGTGAGGCTGGACTTTTGCCAGCGCTCGTCTAAACTGGACAGCTACTTAAAAGGAGAGCTTCCGAATATTTTTAATCCCGCGATGGAGACTGGCGCCCTGATGGATCTGGGCATATATTGCATCTACCCGGCGCTTGCGCTTTTCGGAAAACCAGAGAGTTTTTCAATCCAACCAAAAATGCTTATGAGCGGCGTAGACGGCCTTGACCTAATCACACTTCACTATCCAGATAAACTTGTGAGCATAACCTGCTCTAAGCTTGGGCAGAGCGGAGCTCCGTCGGACTTTCAAGGGATGGACGGGACAGTCTCTGTAGGTTCCATCTCAAAGCTCTCCGACATTTCTCTCCTGCTGAAAGACGGAACTTCAGAGAAAATCTACGGAGAAGACGAAAAATATCTGCTGATGGGCAGAGAGGCTAAAGATTTTTACAGGTACATAACCGAGCCGGATAAGTTCAGCCAAGAATACGCCCAGTGCCAAGCCTTGAGCTTGGAGGTTTCGGAATTGATGGAGGCATTGCGAAAAGCCGGCGATATTATCTTTCCAAGTGATAAATGAAGACGCAAAAAGAGTCTGGAAAACCCAGGCTCTTTATTCTTCAACGTATATGTAAATTTCTATATCCTCGTAAAGAGATTCTCCAATGCCTTTTACATTCATTATCTCCTCAATGGACCCGAACGGCCCCTCAGTCTCCCTATACTCCACTATCCTGTCCGCGAGTTCCGCGCCTATTCCGGGAAGCTCTGCCAATTCCCTAACGCCTGCGGAATTTATGTCTATGCTCTTTTCTACAAGTACATCCCCAAACCCGCTCTCATTATCTTCACTCTCAAAAGAATCGGTCTCGGTATCATCCATCACAGGAACCTCATTTAGTGAAGAGGAAACTTCTGAACTTCCACCCGCCGAGCTGCTGACTTGATGAATAACTATTGGCTGGGAAATATAATATCCGGCGAGAACGAGCGCGGTAAGAGCCCCCGCCGCAAACACTATAAGCCACCTGATTCTACTCTCCGTTTTTTCACTGCCATTCCGACTCATACCAGGAGAAAATCCCCCTTTATATCTCACGCAGTCCTGCAACAAATTTTAAGTAGTAAGTCGGCAGCGGGGATTTGAATTCCATATACTCCCCTGTTTTTGGATGGACAAAGCCCAGCACTCCGGCATGCAGGCACTGCCCTCCAAGAGAGGTTATGCATTTCTTGGGCCCATAAAGGGGATCTCCCGCTACAGGATGACCGATAGCCGCCATGTGCACACGTATCTGGTGGGTCCTCCCCGTCTCCAAATTTAAAGACAGCTCGCTAAACCCGTCAAATCTCCGCAAAACTTCATAGTGTGTGACGGCCTCCCTTACCTTTATATCGGGCTGGGGAATTTTATAAACAGCCATCTTCTTCCTGTCCTGCCTGCTGCGGCCTATCGGCAGGGCCATTGTTCCCTTTTCCTCTTTAAGACTTCCGTAAACAATTGCACTATACCTTCTTGTCACGGTATGCGCTCCGATTTGACTTGCAAGACTTGTGTGGGCGAAATCATTTTTAGCAACGACCAAGAGTCCGCTGGTATCCTTGTCTATACGGTGGACAATTCCCGGACGCAGAACTCCGTTAATCCCCGAAAGGGAATCCCCGCAGTGGTAGAGGAGTGCGTTAACCAGTGTACCTGAATAATTTCCCTGCGCGGGATGAACGACCATCCCCTTAGGTTTATCCACGACGAGGAGATATTCATCCTCATAAACTATGGAGAGAGGGATATCCTCCGGTTCAATGTCAAGGGGTGCGGGATCGGTGATCTCTACACTCACATAATCTCCAAAGGAGAGTTCATCGCTCTTAGATGCGACCTTACCATTTAAACCTACCCTACCCTGCGAGATCAGCTTTTGTAGGGCAGAGCGAGAAAGTCCGGGAATACGCAGACCCAGCCACTTGTCAAGCCTTTCAGGAAGATCCTCCTCCGCCCGAAATTGCAGCACCTCGCTCATTCTTCGCCTTCTTTTGCGCCGTCTTCCATTTTTTCTGCCCTTAAACTCAAAATGACATGCAGGATGAAGAGGCAGGTTCCGACGGTGACACAGCAGTCTGCAAAATTGAAAATATAGGGAAAAAACAGCACATGTATAAAGTCCACAACGAAACCCAGCCTAACCCGGTCTATCATATTCCCTATTCCCCCCGCCAGAAGCAGAGAGCAGGCTGAGAGGCTGAAGACTGTATGGGACTTATACCGAAATAATATCAGCAGAATGACGACAGACACAACCACCCCGACCGCAGTGATGAACCACGCCCGGTCCTTCAGTATTCCAAAGGCCGCGCCGGTGTTCTCGGTGTAGGAAAACTCCAGCAGACCGTCTATTACCGTCAAAACCCTCCCGTCAGAGAGATTTTGGAGAACAAGATACTTTGTAAGCTGGTCCAGAACTACAAGCACGGCGGCGATTATTAAACATACAAACCCGCGAAGGACGGGACGCGGTTTCCTCTTTACCATAAAAGGGCTTACCTTCTCCTGCGCCGGTTACCCAAGTCCACGTCGTCGCCAAATTCCAGCGTATTATAGTGGTTTTCCTTTTCCTTCTGCAGACTCTCGGGGATGCTGCTGTAGGAGCGGATATCTATTCCCATCTCCGTCAAGTCATCTTCCGGAGGGAGATCTGTGGAGGCGGCGCCGGATCTCTCGGCATAGTTAACCTTGTCATCCAGGGTCGGTTCGTCGGGTTCTCCCCTGCCGTTAGAATGCTGCGGGCGATAGTTAGAAGGGTTCTGAACAGCTTTACCGTTACCCTCGGGCTTTGCAGGAACTGAATCTCTTTGCTGGCTTACAGGCTTGCCTGAGGAGGGAATTTCCGTGGTGTTCAAAACAGTTTTTGTGGTTTTAGGCTCCTCCGCTGTGCTTACCGCCTGTTTTTGCACAGGATCGGCAGAATCAACGGGGGGCCTTGTCTTAAAATTTGGGATATGATCAATACACTCCAGATGTTTTTTGTACATCTCCATCAGGGAGGAGCGGAAAGCTGAGACCTGCCTCTTCATCTCCTCAAGCTCCTGGCGCTTCTCTTCAGTCTGCGAGGCATAGCTTTGAATAACCTTATAGTTATTCATCTTCGCGTCCTCAACCAATTTGCGGGCGTTTTCCTCCGCCTCTGCCATTATGCTCTGGGCACGAGTATTGGCCTCCGCCACGGAATCCCTCGCCAGCTTCTGGGCGCTTATTATCGCCTCCTTAATGCTGTCCTCATCCTGGCGGTAGCTCTCCACCTTCTGCGCAAGAACCGAGAGTTTCTTTTGGAGCTCTGCGTTCTTCTGAGACAGAGAGGCGTTCTGAGAGGAAAGTTCCTGCAGCCGTCCCACCGCCTCATCTCTCTGGGTCTCGAGTTCCTGGAAGGAATCCGCCACCTCATCGATAAAGCGGTCAACATCTTCGGGCTTATACCCGGAAAAATTGGCCTTTCCAAAACTGACTTCGTTGATCTCTTTTACTGTAAGCATTTTGAGATCCCCCTTTTATTTATATTTTCTTAAACTGACTGACAATCTGCCTTTGGAAGTTACGGGGCCAAGTTTTTCCACCGCAAATCTTCCCTTTTTCCGTACGGAGATGATATCTCCCTCTCCAACCTTTCTGTCAACTGCGAGTGTCTCCCGATGGTTGTGAAGCACCATCCCCCCTCGGATAAGTTCGCTTGCCTTTTCTCTGCTAATACGGCAGGCAAGCGCTACAATGCAATCCAATCTTTCAGAGGCAACCACGCCTTTCAGAATATCAAATTCCCGCGCTAACGGGAGAGGTTCAAAAATCCCGGGCCTTATTTTAACCCCCACCTTGCCGACCTTCGTGATATTCTGACAGAGGTAATCGCTAAGCTCTCGTCTAACAAAAGCGACCGCATTGCCATTGCCTACCAAAATATCACCGACAACGTCTCGCTCGACCCCTAGGGACATGATACTTCCCAGAAAATCCCGGTGTGTGAGAGCATCGCCCTTACGGTATGAAAAGCTAACAGCGTCTAGCGGAAAAAGCTCGGGATCAAATTCTATATACTCCGGAAAAACCCCGAGAATTTTTCTCTCAGCCTCTTCATAGCCGCCCCAGAAAGCGGCATTTACATCCGGCCTTCCCCGCAGGGCGTCTGTGCAAAGAGCGACCTCGCTCTCATCAAGAAATCCCAGAAAGGCATCTCTCTTTTGCCCGAGACGCAAAACATCATTAAGCCTTGCGGTAAGAAGTTCTGCTTCAGAATCCATACCTAAAAATATATACTTCCCGAACCGAGATCTCCCACCACGTCATCCACGGATAAATCCACATTATACGGGGTGATGATGACGATGTTTGAGGCGATTGGTTTTAGCCTTCCGCGGTTAGCATAGGCGACCCCGCTTAGAAAATCCACAATCCTGCGAGAAGTTTCCTTGTCGGCCCTCTCAAGGTTGATCACGACAGTATGCCGGGCTATTAGGTCATCCGCAATAGCCCTAGTATCCTCCCCAAAAGATGTGGGCCTGTAGACCGATACTTGATTTCGTGAAGAGGTGCGGCTGTCCTTCGACTCTCTGCTCTCATTCCTGCCGCCAGAGCCGGAAAACGAGAGAACCGCCCGCCTTCCGTTATACTCCTCATCATCGGCATCCGACTGGGTCTCCTCCTCGTCGTCTTCATAAAAATCCTCAAACTCGTCATCGGGAGGACTGATGAGTCTATGAAGTCTGTCCCGGAAACCTCCCATGAAGATCCCTCCCCAATTAAGCTATGTGCGCGCCCCAAAGAGCGCCGTACCAATGCGAACCATATTGGAGCCGCATTCCACGGCGAGGGAAAAATCCGAGGACATCCCCATGGAAAGAAACTCCATACTTACATTATCCATTCTTTTTCCCTCTATGTCAACATAGTATTTTCTCATTGTCAAAAAATAATTTGAAAGTTCTGCCTTTGAGGCCTCGGCAGGAGGAATCGCCATTAACCCCTGGACGAATATTCCAGGAAATTCCCTGACCTCGTCAATAAATTCAAAGAGGTTTTCCGGCAAAACCCCGCCCTTGCTCTTCTCTAAGCCAATATTGACCTCCACAAGGATATTGAGTGATATGTCTCTCATCACGCATTGCCGCGAGATTTCCCTGGCAAGATGGATGCTGTCAACAGACTGAATCGTGCTGACCACACCCGGCAGAAATTTTACCTTATTCGTCTGCAGGCGCCCGATAAACTGAACATCGCACTTGTCCCTGGGAATTCCCCTCTCCTTGTCAAGAAGCTCCTGGACGCGATTTTCCCCAACGCATGTTATACCATTATCAATGGCATGCCTTATTACAGGCAATGGGACAGTCTTCGTCGCAGCAAGCAGAGTGATATCGGACAATTTTCTCCCGCTTTTCTCTGATGCAGCCTCCAGCTCTTCCATAACCCTTGGGTAATTGTCATCGAAAGCGGAGAATAAGGCCTCAAACTGGTTTTCCGTCATAGAGATCCGTCCCTTCCACCACCACATTATCGTAAGCTCTGATCGTATGGTCTGTCACAAGCGCATCAAGTTCCTCATCGCTGAGTTCTGTCTTGCATATGGCATAGCCGTCAACTGTTCTCTCTGAAAACACCTGGACAAATTCCAGCTGCCTTCCGCTCTGGATAAAGACCCCCTTTACATTGTGCGCAGTCTCCTCCGTCTCGGTACCGTCATCGTTATATTTTGTATAGGTGACATCCTCAAAGCGCAGGGCGCTCTCGCGCACCAGAACCCCGGAATACTCTCTCGGCGTTATTTCTATCTCGGTATTTCGCACATCTGCAAAACCGCTGTCCATATAGCTGCATTCAAGGACAAGCGCGACCTGGCCCTCGGTGTTATCCCTGTTTTCAGCGACTATCTTTGCGGGAACGGAGCGTGAACTGGCAAAAGGAATACTTAGCATGACCTCATCAGAATTCTCAAAATGCCACATCTCGTTTTCATCTATGACGCTGAGCACATACCACTGGAACTGGGTGCAGATTTTCCCGGCGACATTCTCTACCTTACGGGGCTCCAGCGCGAGGAGAGATCTGACCTCGCTGACTGTAATATCCTCTATGTCTTCTATATTCACGGAATTCTCAAGTCCGTCCACCTGGCTTATGAAGAACCCCGCCCTAGGGGAGGTCACGGTTCCCACGGCACTTTTGGCCGAGGCGGAGATGGAGTCTATCTCCCCTCTTAACTGCTGGATCTCAGGGTCCAGCTCGTTCCCGCTCTCCTGGCCCAGAATAAGCTTCTTGCGGTTGAGGGCTGAGAGCAGGCTCTCCCTAAGCCCTGACATCTGAGAGAAGTTCCTGTCTCTTCCGACAGAGATCACCTCGTCTAAGGTCATGTAGATATGCTCGTTTACCTCCTCCGGAGTCACAGAAAAGGTATTGGTCGGCCTGCGAAGTTCTTCCAGAAAGCTAACCTCTCTCCTCAACTGATCCAACTGTCCGTTGACTGCGGCGTCCTCCTCTGTGGAGAACACATCGGCTATTACCCCTCCCTTTTGTACGCGCGTACCGTCTGCGACCCGGTAGCTGAGGACCCCGGCGCCGCTTCCCTGTATTGTCTCCTCGCTTCTGGCGATAAAGCCTCTCGTCTGGACCGTATCAGCAACAGTGCTGTAGGCAGCAAGCTCTGTTACTATTTTTTTATTCCGGGAGAGATAGAACTGATATCCGAAATAGAAGAGCAGCAGCAGGGTAAGCAAGCCGGCAAGGATGCGGTTTCTCTTCTTCTTGTCCAAACTTTTTCTCACTCCCCCAAAAACGCTTCAACTGCCCTCGCACAGACTTCAAAAGCCCCGCCAATTCCGCCCAAAGCGTCAACGTAGATAAATTTAGCACCTGGCTCGCGTGAAAACCAGGTCATCTGCCTTTTTGCAAACCTCCTGCTCTCACGCTTGACGGTATCAACTGCCTCTTCAAGGGAAATCTTCCCCTCAAAATACGGAAAAAACTCCTTATACCCAATGGCCTGCGCTACGGTAGCGCCGGCAAATCCTGAACTCTTTACGAAATCATATACCTCTCTGGCCTCTTTAAGTAAGCCCTTTTCCATCATCGTATCCACACGCGTCTCGATTATCTCATACAGCTTTTCCCTGTCCTTATAAGCAAGACATAATATAAGCGTTCTGTAAGGACTGTCTGCCAGTCTGCTGCGCTCCTCCTGCGCTGAAAACCGTTCCCCTGTAAGTTTGATATACTCCAAAGCCCTGACCACCCGCTTAAGATTATTGGGATGAATTTTTTCTGCGGCAGGAGGGTCCTTATCTAAGAGTTCCTGATATAGCTTTTCTCCGCCTTCACTCTCAGCCCGTGCGAATAGGGTTCTTCTCAAATCCTCATCTCTTGCGTTCTCATCAAACCCAAATCCTCTGATAAGAGAACGCGCATAAAGCCCCGTCCCGCCCACAAGAATCGGAAGCTTTCCGTTTATGTAGATCTCCCGGATTTTTTCCCCGGCAAGTTTCACATAATCTGAGACGCTAAACTCTCTATCCATATCCAGAAATGATACGAGGTGATACGGAATTTCCTCCGTCTCCTCTCTTGTGGGCTGGGCAGTTCCCACGGGGATGCCCTTATAGATCTGCATGGAATCGCACGAGACTATCTCCCCGGAAAACCTCTTGGCAAGCATTATGCCGACACTGGTTTTTCCGACAGCGGTAGGACCCAAAACGGCGACAAGCGGAATTCTATCCATCAATAGCGCCTATACGCGGCCGAACTGCCGCTCTATATCCTTTTTCTTTAGAAGGATATAGACGGGCCTTCCATGCGGGCAGTAGCGTATGGAGGGATTTCTCTCCAGCTCTTCCGCCAAGGCCACAAGCTCCTCGCGGCTCATTTGGTCCCCGCCCTTCACCGCGGCCCTGCAGGCCACATTATGGTATATCCAGTCCAAATGTTCCGGGGTTATGTCATGTTTTTGTTCCGAGAGATAACCGGCGATCTCCATGACGGTGCCGGGAATGTCCCCCTCGGAGAGAAGCATCGGTACTGTCCTGACAATAACCGTACCCTCCCCGAAATCCTCAATCTCAAAACCTGCCTTCCTGAGTTCTGAGGCCGAGGAGAGCAGAGCGGAATATTCATTTTTTTCCAATACGACCGTCACAGGTGTGAGCAAATTCTGCGCATCTCTTCCTTCTTGGGAGGAACGAAGGCGCTCGTAGAGAAGTCTCTCGTGGGCCGCGTGTTTGTCAATAAACATCAGGGCGTCGCCGCTGTACTCGGCAATTATATATGTATTAAACGCCTCGCCGATTATATGCGAATGCATCTCCCCCAAAGCAAAAGGCTTTGCAGCCTCCGGCTCATAGGAATCTGTCTCATCTCTCTTTTCAGGCTGAGTGGTTTGCGCAGGTTTTCTCTCAGAATCAAATATTTTCTGATCCTCCTCCTCCAAAATTTCGTCCGCAAAGCGGGTAAAACCTATGCCCTTACCTCCGCTGTCATGGAGGATCTCACCCGTGGGTTTAACGGAATCGGCAGGAGAAACTTGCCTAAAGGAAGCACTAGGCACCGTCTTGAAAAATTCTCTATGGTTTTCTATATGAGGCTTGAGCGGGAGATGAGTCTTCTGTGAGAGGTCCATTGTCTTTGGAAAATCTTTGGTATCTATGGCAGAGCGCACGGCATGATATACCGCCTCAAAAATTGGGCGCTCGTCTATAAACCTAACCTCCAGCTTTGCGGGGTGAACATTTACATCCACCGCACCAAAGCCCAACTGCATGTGCAAGACGCAGGCGGGAAATTTCCCTGTCATTATAGAGCCCTTATATGCCTCCTCTAATGCAGCCATCATCGTGCGGCTGCGCACATAGCGCCCGTTTAGGAAAAAGTTCTGCATAGAGCGGTTCGGGCGGCTGTGGGCAGGAGCGCTGATATATCCCCAGACCTTGATATGTTCGTATTCATACTCAACAGGAATCAGCGTTGAGAGAAATTCTCTCCCGTATACCCTGTAGATTGCCGAGGAGAGCTTATTGTCCCCGGGGGTATGCAAGACCTCTTTTCCCTCCCTAATAAAGCGAAAGGAGATCTCCGGATGCGACAGGGCCAGCTTGTCCATCACGGAGGAGACGGCGTTTCCCTCCGTCACATCCTTCTTGAGAAACTTCATTCTGGCAGGGGTGTTGAAAAACAGATCTCTGATAACTATCGTTGTGCCGACGGGGCAGCCAGCATCCTCTATAGATGTCTCCTCAGAACCTCCGCAGGTAAAGCGCGCGCCAATGGGAGAATCCGGCGTCCTCGTTAGCATTTCCACATGTGAGACCGCGGAAATCGACGCAAGGGCCTCCCCGCGAAAGCCAAGCGTGGATATGGCGTCTAAATCGTCTTCCCTATCAATTTTACTTGTCGCATGTCTCAGAAACGCCGTGGGGATATCCTCCTTAGCTATGCCGCAACCGTTATCCGTCACCCGCATATAACTTATCCCGCCGTTATTTATCTCCACGGTAATCGCACTGCTGCCGGCATCCACCGAATTCTCTGCAAGCTCTTTTATGACTGAGGCCGGCCTGTCGACGACCTCTCCTGCAGCTATCAGCTCGGCCACGCGCCTATCCAGAACTTTTATCTTTGGCATCTCTTCTGAAGCCTCCCTGTGATAGCTACTTTAAGATATTCTTCAGCTCAAAGAGGGTATTCATACATTCAAGCGGAGTGAGGTTATTCACATCCAGGTTTTTAAGCCTCTGTATAACCTCCCCCTGCGGGGAATCCACGACTATCTGCAAGGGTTCCTCTCTATCCTCTGCGTGTGAGATATTCCCAGCGTTCTCTCCGCTTTCCAGCTCATCTAAAATCTCCCGCGCGCGGCGTATCACCTTTTCAGGTATTCCTGCAAGCTTTGCGACCTCCACGCCAAAGCTGTCGTCCGCACCACCGCGGACAATTCGCCTTAGGAAGGTAATGTCATCCCCGCGCTTTTTCACGGCGGTGCTGAAATTCTTCACCCCGGGTAGGATGTTCTCTAAGGCAGTGAGCTCATGGTAATGCGTGGCAAAAAGTGCCTTTGCGCCGCAGGTCTTTTTGTCCTGCACATACTCCAACACAGCCCTCGCTATGCTCATGCCGTCAAAAGTGGAAGTACCCCTGCCTATCTCGTCAAATATCAGAAGGCTTTTGGAAGTGCAGTTTTTCAGAATATCCGCAACTTCACTCATCTCTATCATAAAGGTGGACTGACCAGAAGCAAGGTCATCGGACGCCCCGACGCGTGTGAAAATATGGTCAACCACCCCCAGCTCTGCCTCACTTGCCGGCACGAAACATCCCGCCTGCGCCATGACACAGATGACGGCTATCTGCCGCATATAGGTGGACTTACCCGCCATATTCGGTCCCGTTATGATGGCGACGCGGTTATCGTTCATATCCATATCCGCATCATTGGGAACAAAAGGGACCCCTTTAAGCAATGTCTCCACAACCGGATGACGGCTGTCCTTGAGATAAATTCTACCGCTGAGATTGATAACGGGACGGGTATAGTCGTTTTTCTGGGAGACAACGGCAAAGGAGAGGAGGACGTCTAGTGCCGCCACTGCCCTTGCGGAGGCCTGAACCCGCGAGAGTTCCCCGGCCACGCGCTTTCTCACCTCGTCAAAGAGTCTTGTCTCTATAGATATGGAGCGGTCGTGCGCTGAGAGAATTCGGTTCTCCAGATCCTTTAGCTCTTTTGTCACATACCTCTCTCCGTTAGCTAGGGTCTGCTTTCTTATATAGTCGTCCGGTACCTGATCCTTATAGCTGTTGCTTACCTCCAGATAATACCCGAAAACGCGGTTATATCCAGTCCTAAGTTTAGGTATCCCCGTCCTCTCCCGCTCTCTTGCCTCTATCTGGGCAAGTCTTTTCGTTCCGCCGCTCATGTCCTCGCGGACCTCATCGAGCGTCCCGCTGAAACCATCCTTGATGATTCCCCCGTCCCTAACTGAAAATGGGGGATCTTCCACTATGGCGCTGTCTATCAGCTCAAGAAGATCCTTGAGAGGATCGATCTCCATGTTCAGATTCTTGAGCAAAGTCGACCTGCATTTTGAGAGTGTTTCCTTTATCGCTGAAAGTTTATTTACGGAAGCCCAAATTGCCCTGAGATCCCTCCCGTTTGCTGAACCGTAAACCACACGGGTCATTATCCTCTCTAAGTCGTTTATTCCGCTTAGGGCGTCTCTCATCTCGTCCATCAGGGAGGGGGAGTCAAAAAATTCCTGCACTGCGTTCTGCCTTAAGGTAATCTGCGCGGGGCTGAGAAGCGGTTCTGTCAGCCAGGTTTTTATGAGTCTCTTGCCCATGGGGGTTCTTGTATTGTCCAGGACCCATAGCAGAGAGCCGCGCCTCTCTTTTGATCTTATTGTCTCAATCAGCTCCAGATTTCTGCGGGTGTTTAAGTCTATTCCCATCATCGTCCGCTCTTCTCCGAGGATCGGTTCAGAGAGGCGCTCCATGCCCGCCATTTGGGTATGCTTGAGATATTCGAAAAGCGCGCCTAGGGAAATCACAGTGAAAGGCCTGTCATCAAGCCCAAGAGAGGAGAGAGATTTCCCGCCGTACTGCCCCTCCACAATTTTTTGGGAGAGAGAAAAATCCGCATACATCTCCTCGCTGAGAGTCTCCACAGAGGAGCCCAAGCGATCCGTCACGAAGTTCATAATGGGTGAGGCCGAGGCAGCCTGGGGATTTAGCAGAAGTTCGCTTGGGGAATATCTTGAAAGCCTGTCAGTGACCTGGGAGCATAGCTCGAAAGAATTTTTGCCTTTTAGTTCCTCGGCGTGAACCTCTCCCGTGGAGACATCGGCAAAGCAGATACCGCAGGCCTTATCCCCAAGAACTAAGGAGCAGATGAAATTGTTCTTTCCCTCATCCAGCATGCTGCCCTCAAGCACGGTTCCGGGGGTTATCACGCGGACCACATCCCGCCGTACTAGACCCTTCACAGCCCTCGGGTCCTCCACCTGCTCGCAGACAGCCACCTTATAGCCCTTCTCAACCAGTTTTGCCACGTAGCTTTCAGCGCTGTGGAATGGAACGCCGCACATTGGCGCCTTCTCCTCTCCCCCGCAGTCCCTGCCTGTCAGGGCAAGATCCAGCTCTGAGGAGGCGATGCGGGCATCCTCAAAGAACATCTCATAAAAATCCCCAAGGCGGAAAAACAGAATCGTATTCGGATATTTTTCCTTGAGGGAGTAGTACTGCCGCATCATCGGAGAGAGCTCTGCCAAATTAGGTTCCATCTAAGCCACCGTCTAAAAAAATTTCACTCGCACCCCGCGCAGGCCGCGCAGTTCCCAGAGCAGTTAGCCTCCTCATACTCGCAGGTGTCGGGGTCCTCACCCTCGGCCATAAGAGAGATCATGCCGTTTACCTGCCTGATCAGAGCGTCAAAGGAGTTTTTCGCCTCGGTATAGAGCTGCATATGCTCGTTTTCCATTATCTCGCCGTAGGCGGTCCTCATCTCCTCGTTCAGTCTTTGAAGCGTCTCTTCGCTTCTCTCTTCCTTTTGTATCTCATTATTTATAGCCATGCGCTTGAGGTTAAACTCTCCTATAGCTGTCTGAAGAGCCTCGTCCTCCTCACTCTGCTGCTTGGCAAGCTGCATCAGGAGATACCTTGGGTCTTCCTGTATTGCCCTTCCAAGCTGCCTCGTGATTTCCATGATATCCATATTAACACATCCCTCCAGTAAGATTTTAACTTCTCTTCAAACTCTCTCCGGTAAGCTTTATGCCCTGGGCCTCGGTTATCCTGACGTCCTCGAAAGATCCAAGCTCTTCATCCTTTCCGTCAAACAGGACTATCAGCCCGCCCTCTGTCCTGCCGGATAGCAGCCCGCTCTTCTTCTCTCTCCCCTCTACTAAAACCCTCTCAGTCTTTCCAAGCATCCTCCTGCCCCTCTTTGCGGCGAGGTCCTCCTGGACCTTCAGGAGCTCAGCAAGCCACCTTGCCTTTTCCTCATGTGGTATGGGGTCGTCCATCTTTGCCGCCGCGGTTCCCTCTCTGGGCGAAAATATAAAGGTGAAGAGATTTGTGAAATCCACCTCGCGCACGAGAGAGAGGGTATCCTGAAATTCCTCGTAACTCTCCCCGGGAAAGCCAACTATAATATCAGAGGTCAGGTTGAGATCCGGCATTACGGTCCTGCCGTAGTTCACGAGGGAGAGATAGTCCTCCCTTGAATACTTTCTGTTCATCTGCCTAAGTACGCGGTCATTGCCGGACTGCACGGGCAGATGGAGCCTGTGGGGAATATGTCTTGAATTCGCCATAGTGTCGAAAAGCTCTTTCGTGGCGTCCTTTGGGTGGGAGGTCATAAACTGCAGACGAAAGTCGCCGTCTATATCGTCTACCATCCTCAACAGTGCGGGAAAATCCACCCCTTCACCTAGGCCTTTCCCGTAGGAATTGACGTTCTGCCCAAGCAGGTTTATCTCCCTATATCCGCTATGAATTAACTCTTCACACTCTCTGAGAATGGTCCGGGGCTCCCTGCTCTTCTCCCTGCCCCTTACATATGGAACAATGCAATAAGAGCAGAAGTTGTCGCAGCCAACCATGACCGGCACCCATGCCCTGAAAGAGCTGTCCCGCACAAGCGGCAGGTCCTCCATAAGCGCCCCGTCCCCCGGGGCTTCTCCTATCACTCTCCGGTTTTCAGAGATGGTTCTATATATGAGCTCTGGCAGTTTATATATGCTCCCCGTACCAAAAACGATATCCACAAAGGGATAGCTCTTTTTCAGTTTTTCAGCCACACTGGCCTGCTGCGGCATACATCCGCAGACAGCTATGAGCATTTCCGGCCTTTCCCTCTTTAAGCTCTTCAGCGCGCCAAGATTTCCGTATACCCTGTCCTCGGCATGCTCTCTCACCGCGCAGGTGTTGAAGAGAACAAGATCGGCCATATCAGGCCCAGTGCAAAACCCGAAGCCAAGGGCTGACAAAACCCCCTTGATGGTCTCACCGTCGGCAACATTCTGCTGGCAGCCGTAAGACCTCACGAAGGCCAGCGGCTTTCTACCGGGAAAGCGCGCCGCCAAAGCCGCCGTTGCATCGTCCAGATACGGAAGAACAGAACTCAAAAAAGGGAACCTCCCCTCATGGTCTCTATAGAGATAATACCACATCTTGCGGAAAACTGCAAGAAAAAGCAAAAAACTTTCTATCCAAAGTGCTTATATTTATTCTGAAGAGAACGCAAAGAACGCCCCGCTAATTTTTTCCGAAAGCTTCCGATATCTTTGCGAATATTCCCCCGCTGTGCGTTTTTCTTATCTTTTTTACCCATTGCGGGCGAATCCTCTCCAGCACTGCCTGGGGGGTATCGTACTGGGACGGTTTTCTCTGGGTGGAGAGATCCTCTAAGATCTCATTGTATCTTCTCACGCTAAGCTCCTCGCAGTCCGGGCGAAGAGCGCGAAAATTTCCCGGCATACTAAAGCGGTAGGCGTAGAGAAAATCCGCCCAGGTTTCGTATTCTGTAAGTTTTACCTCGTCATCCGGAACATCCAGAGTAATGCGGTAAGAACCTGAGACTTTCCCCCCGGTGTTCTGCTTTTTTCCCTTTAAGACGCCGAAAATAGGACATTCGCATTTTAGGTGGAGAAGACTTATCAGGGCGTCATACTCCCCCCTCAGCCCGAGGTTTGGCTTTGCCCTGTACTCATCCCCCGAGGCGAGTATTTTTTTTACTATCTTTGACTGATATGTCTCGACTATCATAAGAACTCCTTTTTCATTTTGTGGCCCAGTCAAATAGGAAGGTGTCGAAAACCCCCAGATTGTTGGGCTTTATAAGAAACCGCTTAAGCAGCTCTACCTCCGGCAGACCGGTCCCGCCGTAAAAGGCGTCGGCTATTCCTCCGGCTATACAGCAGACGGTGTCGGTATCGCACCTGACGCTAAAAACGTTCCTTATGCAGCTCTCCCAGCTGTCAGACTCCAAAAAGCAGCGGATAGCTAACGGCATAGAGCCCATGGCGGTGACATCAAACTTGGCGCCGGGGCGGTAGAGGGCAAGCGGTTTGCGGACAATATATCCGTAGGTTTTGTGAAGATAGGCCGCAATTTCCTTTTTTGTAAAACCCTTTCTCGCTAAGAACACCGCACCCGCCGTGGCCATTGCCGCCTTCATCCCCTCAGGGTGGTTGTGCGTACAGACGGCGCTCTCGCGTGCGGCCTTCTCCACATCCTCCAGTCTGTCAAAATGCCAGCCGATGTAGCTGACCCTCATGGCGGCGCCGTTGCCAAAGCTGTTATACCCCTTCTCGCTGTGGGAGTTTAGCCAGGTCCTAAACATATTCCCGTACCCGACATTGGAATATTTCCTGCCGAACATCCCGTATGCCCTCGCATAGGGGATATCATTCAGAAGGGCATATTTCGTGGCTATGCTCAGAACTGTATCGTCCGTGTAAGTACTCATGCCGGAGAAAAGTTCCACAGAGTAGGGATGAAAATGCTCCGGCCTTGTAAACTCAAACCGAGAGCCGGCTATGTCCCCCAAAATAGCACCGTACATGAAAATCCTACCCCTTAGACCTTACCGGGATGCGAGCATATGTCCCGGCCCTGTGGTAATATGGGGAAGACGGCCCCTCCTGCGGTGCGGGAGACGGAGAAGCAGCGGCCACAGGCTCCTCCCCGCTTCCAAATGGAACGGTCGGGATATCGCTGTCCCTTGATGGCGAGGGAGAAGCCAAGGGATCTCCGGGGGAAGGGGTCTCCTCCCTCTCGCCTGCCAGCTCCTCCGCCGTGGCGGTTATCTCTCCATCATAATCAATGCGGTTTCCATCGCTGTCATAGTGATTTCCCTCTGCGTCCCAGGTGGCGAAACCAAAATACTCATCCAGCACGTCCTTGGCGACTCTCCTGGCGTAATCGCCCTTATTGCCGTATTCCAGCATCACGGCGACGGCTATTTCCGGGTCGTCCGCGGGGGCGTAGCAGATGAAGCTGATGTTGGCCTCATGTCCTCCGCTCGTCTCAGCGGTACCAGTCTTGCATGCCACGGATATGGGATAGTCAGAGAAAGTGTCGCTGGCGGTTCCGGATATTCCCGCCATTCTCATGCCCTCTCTCACTATGCCCAGAACGTCCTGGCTAAGGCCCGCATCGTATAGCTCCTCGGGCTCGTATTTTCTAACTGTCTTCTCCCCGGTATAGTCGGTTACGGAATCCAGAAAATGCACTCTCAGCCTCTTCCCGCCGTTCGCTATGGTGGCGCAGTAATCGGCAAGCTGGATGGGCGTGAACATATTATCCGCCTGGCCTATGGCGGTCTGCGCGGTGACGCCGCCTGTCCATATTGCCCCGGCATGCTGTTCGCTGTATTCCTGCGGGCCGGACATTATCCCGCTGTCCTCGGAGAGCTCCACCCCGGTCTTCTCCCCTAAGCCAAAGTATTCGGCGTAGGCGTCCAGAATATCTATCCCCAAGTTCACCCCGACATTGCAGAAGTAGGTGTTGCAGCTCTGCTCTAAGGCAGAGTAGACGTCAAAATATCCATAGCTTGAGGTGCATTTTAAGACCATGTCATAATACTCAAACTCTCCGCCGCAGTAGTAACTGGTGCCGGCGGTTATGGTCCCCTCCTGCAGGGCAGCGAGAGCCACAAGGGGCTTGAAGATGGAGCCCGGGACAAATACCCCGTTTAAGGCCCTATTAAACAGCGGGCTGTTCTCATCCTCAACAAGCATATTATAGTAGTCGTCATCCTGGGTATAGCGGTTGAGGTCATAGGTCGGGTAGGATGAACAGGCGAGAACCCCGAAATCCTTCACGTTCAGGGCTACCACCGCGCCTGCAGTGCAGTCAGCGGCGCCGGTGTTCCTCTCTATATTCTCCTTAAGAGAGAAGTTTGCGGCGCGCTGCAGGTCGCTGTCAATGGTGAGCTTTAAGCTGTTTCCCTCTTTTGGCTGGGTCGTGACGGCGGTCCTGACAAGCTCGCCGTTGTCGTCGGTATAGATGGATTCTATCCCTCTCTCCCCCCTGAGGTCCTCCTCAAAGGCCTCCTCCAGTCCGCCAACTCCAACTGTATCGGTCCACTTATAACCGGAGAGGTTATTTTCCGGGTCATAGGCCTTGTCCTCCTGCACGGCCCTGTCATACTCCTCCCCTGAAATCGCACCGACAGTGCCTAAAATATGCGGGGCGAGAGAGCCCTCCTCCCCGTAATACCGCACAGCGGCTACGCTGGGCTCTACCCCGGGCAGTTCATCAGAGAGCTGGGAGATAACCGCCACGGTCTCTGATGAGACATCCCGCGCTATCACATAGGGGTTGGTGCGGGAAAAACCGTCCCTCGTCATTCCGTACCGCACAGAGGCGACATTCCTCGCGTCCTCGCTGGAATAGCCCTCGCAGCCGTAATACTCGCACAGGGCGTCCATACATTCCTCTGCGCTGGCGTAATCTGCGAGGTTCAGGCCGTCCTGCGCCTTGAGTGTGCTGACCTCCTCCTCGGCGTCCTCCTTAAAGGCGAAACTTCCGTCCTCAAGCAGGACTATCGGCAGGCGGTCCCTCCACTCCTCTCCGCGCTCTTTAAGGATATCTATGACAGAGATTATCACGGCGTTCCTGCGGTCATAGTCCATTTTCAGGGCATTCATCACGATATTATAGGAAGTGCGGTTGCCGGCTAAGACGCTGCCGTTTCTGTCAAGGATCTCTCCCCTGGCGCCGTCCAGCTCCACCCCGTCAGAGCGGTTTATCATCGCCTGCTGCAAAAACTCGTCCCCTTCAACTATCTGCCACTGGAACAGCCTGGCCTCAAATATCACGCAGACCAGCACGACAAGCAGAATACAGACGGCGGTGCGGCTAAGTTTTTTCATGTTTAAGAATCCCCCTGCTCCCCTATAGTCTGGTAAAGCCCGTGGTTAAGCAGATAACAGAGCGGTACAAAGATCAAACTGTACAGTAGTTTGGGGACGAACCTGCGCAGGAGAACATATCCCGGAGAGCTGTAGGTGAAAAAGTAGAGGCAGAACCACTCCAGCAAAGTGCAGATTCCCATTCCCCAAAACCCAGTAAGCAGCGCGGTCACGAGGGTGACCCGCATATATTTTTGTGCAAGCAGGCTTACAAAAAAGCAAAGCATCCCGTATAACAGTGCGTGAAAGCCCAGAGTGCCCGAAAAGCCGAAATCGCAGAGCAGCCCGCCCAGAACGCCGAAGAGCAATGCCGTCTTCTCCCTCTCAAGCATGGCTATGCACAAAACCGCGGGAAAGACCAGCACCGGCCTCGCGCCTAAGATCTCCGGCAAAAGCCCAGGGGTCTCCTGCAGGGTGAAGAGCAGGAGTATCTCAAGCGCATAGGATAGCACAAGCAGGATGCGGTAAAACGTCTTCATTCGGTATCCTCCCCGCCCGGGTCCTCTGCCACGGTATTCTGTTCCTCGCCCTTTCCGGGGAAATCCGTAACGACAAATACGTCCCTTATGTCCTTTAGGTCCTCGCTGGGACGGATGACGGCGTAGCGGGAGATATCGTTTTCAGACTTCTCCAGGCTCTGCACCTCTCCTATCAGGATATCCTTTGGGTAGGCAGAGCCGGCGCCGCTGGTCACTATTATATCCCCGGGAGAGACTGCCGTATCGTTTGGAAGGTAGTTCATCCTGATAAGCCCGCTTGTCGTGAGGACGGCGTTCCCCGTGACGGTTCCGCTATCCCCCTTCCCCGCGCAGACAGCGGCCACGCTGACCTGCTCTGAAAGCAGGCAGGAGACTAAGCTAGTCGTGGCGTAGGCCTGTTTTACCACGCCTACAAGCCCTCTCTTCGTAATGACCGGGTCCCCCGCGGATACGCCGTGGAGCGTCCCCTTGTCTATAGAGAAGCCGTAAAATACGTCATTTGGGTCCCTGCCTATCACGGTAGAGGCCAGCAGCTTGTTCTCCGGCACATCCGCGGTGATGGACAGCTGTTCCTTTAACTGCTCGTTCTCGTGCAGGGTATTCTCGTAATCCACAAGTTCCTGCCTCAGCTCGGCGTTGCTGTCAAGCAGGCTGTTCACAAGCTCCTTAAGCTCCTCGCGGCTCATGCCGTCAAGGTCCAGAAATTCCGTGACGTTCTCCGTGACGGAGGCTGCCACGCTCTCCACAGGGGCGGTCCCCGCGCCGATAATGCTCCCGATAAACGAGCCACCCGCGCCCAAGGTATAGAGGATCAGCCCCAGGAGCACCACCACGGTGATGAGAAGTACCTTAAAAGAACTGCTCTTAAAAAATTCTCCCAATTTGGACCCCCCTATCCGCAAAACGGACTGCAAAAGCGCCCCGGGAGGTGCCGCAGTCCGCTTCCGCTATTGAAAATCTGCCATTAATTTCTCTTCCTGCTGGGGCGGTAGTAACTTTTCGGCATCTCGACCTCAAGGCTCTTGCCGGTCCCCTCCACAACGCAGTCCAGCGGGCGCTCTGCCACATGGACGGGGATTCCCGTCTCCTGGCTTACAAGCTTGTCTAGGCCCTTTAAGAGCGCGCCTCCGCCCGTCAGCATAATTCCCCTGTCGATTATGTCCGCAGCAAGCTCCGGCGGGGTCTGCTCCAGCGTCTCCTTTATGGCGTCAACCACCTGCATTACGCTGTCAGCTAAGGCCTCTCTCACCTCGTCGGCATGGATGGTCACGTTCTTCGGCAGGCCGTCTATGAGGTTCCTGCCCTTGATCTCCACAAAGGCGTTCATCGTATCCTCCGTCGGGAAGGCCGAGCCTATCTTTATCTTTATCTCCTCTGCGGTGCGCTCCCCTATGAGGAGGTTGTATTTCTTCTTGACGTAGGAGACAATCGCCTCGTCAAACTTGTCCCCCGCCATGCGTATGGATACCGCGGTGACGATATCCCCCAAAGAGATAACCGCAACCTCGCTTGTGCCGCCGCCTATATCCACGACCATGCTGCCTGTAGCCTCCCCAACGGGAAGCCCCGCGCCGATAGCAGCTGCCATTGGCTCCTCCATCAGGCTGACATTGTTAGAGCCCGCCTGTCTCGCCGCGTCCTCCACGGCCCTGCGCTCCACCTCTGTCACGCCGGAGGGAATGCATATAACTATCCTCGGCCTGGTCAGGACTGAAGATTTAAGCGCCTTCTTTATGAAATATTTAAGCATCGCGGCGGTCACGTCAAAATCCGCGATAACCCCGTCCTTTAAGGGCCTCACCGCGACGATGGACCCGGGGGTGCGCCCAAGCATCTCCTTGGCCTGCTTGCCCACGGCCAGAACCTCGTCCGTGCGGGTATCCACCGCCACAACAGAGGGCTCTCTCATCACAATGCCCTTGCCCCTCATAAATACCAGGCTGTTAGCCGTACCCAAGTCAATCCCTATGTCCTTTGAAAACATAGAGAACATTGAAAAAAATCTAGAAAACCAAGACATCCCCTATTTTCTCTGCCTTTCCGCCAGCCTAAACCCACTTATCAGATTTAGCATACTCTCACTGTATTATAGCAGATTTTTCCCAAATTCTCAACAGGTTTGTTTACATAAATGGGAAAATTAAAAAAATACCGCATATCTCGAATAGGCGGCCTCCCTATCCACAAAATATGGGTTTAGCTCCCGGTACTGCCAAAGCCTCCGGTTCCCCGTTCTGTCTCTGTAAGCTCATCAGAGAGGCTAAGCTCTGGACTCTCCACCCGCATTATGACTATCTGGGCTATCCTGTCCCCTGGGCGGATGGTATAGCTCTCCCCGCCGTAATTTCTCAGCCCGACCATTATCTCGCCCCGGTAGTCGCTGTCCACCACGCCGACGCCGTTAGAGGCGTGGATTCCGTATTTTATCCCCATCCCGCTTCTGGAGAACACAAACCCCGCATATCCCTCGGGGATCTCCATGGCTATGCCTATGGGGACCAGGACCCCCTCCCCCGGCCTTAGGCAGATCTCCTCTTCAATACATGCGCAGAGGTCATACCCCGCGCTCCCAATGGTCTGTCTTTTTGGAATCGCGGCGTTTTCTTTCAGTTTTTTTATTCTTAATTCCATATTTCCTCCCGGATTATATATAGCAGATTTTAAGCTTTATCTCCTCATTTTATCCCAAATTTTCTCTTTGCTTTTTCTTTTTTTTACTGTCTCAATTTTTAATTTCCAATTTTTCCCCCAGGACACGCACAGCTCTATCTCAACAGCCCTCAAAGGCGCATTATGCCTGA
>CAZRQD010000009.1:0-38903 GCA_964602365.1 uncultured Acutalibacter sp.
GATTCAGAGGCCTTGGAGCTTGCCTCAGACTGCGGCTCCTCCTCATCAGGTTCCTCAGTCTCGTCAGCTGCCTGCTTCACAGGCGCAACGGTCTCTTTCTGGGATGTTCCCGCCGTCGCCGGCTCAGAACTTTCAGCAGAAGAGGTCTCGTCTACTGAAGAGGGAACTTCCTCTTCAGGCTCCTCCGCTGACTCAGGCTCCTCGCCTACAGAGTCAGGTGTGAAAGCAGGTTCCTGTCCGACATCATCAATAACCTGAGAAGCTTGCTCCTCACTCTCCTCGATTTCAGACGAGACATCGGGAAGATGGGAGTGCGTTTCGGAGGAATCGCTGACCGGGACAACTTCCTCAACCTGAGGTCCCGTAAATACTGCGACAGCCATCACCGCCGCGAGCAGTACGGCGCACAGTGCAGTGACCGTAATGCCCTTTCTGGTCTTCATGTTTATTACCCTCGCTTTCTCTTTTCGAAAGACGACAGCCGCACTTCTGTCCGCACAAAACCGGCATGGACGGCACAACCGCCGCCTTTCGTCTGATTTTTGGAGACGGACATTACCCCGTAAGTCCGCTCCTTGCTAATTGAGCGGCTTGAGTATACCTCTAAAACGGGAAAATGTCAAGAAAAATCGAAGCTTTTTAAAAATTTCCAAAGTAAGTTTAGCTGCGGCTGATGCAATCCCTTATAAATTCCTCCACAATGTCAAGGACCTCTTTTGTCCAGAACTCCGCACCTCCGTGGTCCGCTCCCTTGATAAGGTAGAGTTTAACTTCCTTTCCTGCCCTTTTCATGGCGTTATAGAGAAGTACACTCTCCTTGCAGTTTACGGTGCGGTCCTTTGTCCCGTGGAATATCAGGGTTGGGGCAATTTCAGTATCTGCGGTTATATTCTCCTCGACAGACATGGCCCGCCTCAGATCATCTCTCTCTAAAAGATTTACTCCCCCTGCCTCTCTGCCCTCAGGGCTGTCCGGCATATGGTGGTTGATTGTGCTTGGATTTCCGTCTGGCAGCATTACACTGACAGAACCGTAATAGTCTACCAGTCCCTTCACCTCTCCTGAAATACCGCGAAAGGCGTTTTCTTCTGTCTCGTCGTTATGGAGGATTCCCGCAAACATCGCCACATGCCCGCCGGATGAATCTCCCGCCAGCACCATCTTCTCAGGATCTATCCCGTACCTTTCGGCATTCTTTCTTAGATACCTAACGGCATTTCTCGCATCTATGACGGGGGCGGGGAAAGGCGCTATCCCACTGTGGCGGTATTCCACTATTGCGCAGACAAAACCCCTCTCCGCGAGTTTAGCGAGGTTGGTTACCTGCCCGTAAAGATATTGCTGAAACCATGCGCTGCCCTGTACAAAGACAAAGCAGGGCAGTTTATTTTTTTGATTTTCCGCCGCCATGTTGAATGGCCGGTTTCTTGTCGAAGGGATCAGTATTTGCAGATGAAGCGGCGTCCCGCATGCGTTCATATACTCCACATCGTGGAGATAGATAATTCCCTGTTCGTCTCCCGTGGTTTTGATGATCTTCGCGCCGGGAACCTCTTCAGAAAACTCCGGGAATTCCTCATAAGTCCAGTTTTTGATTTCCAAAAATTTTTCCTCCCTTTGGGTCTGCCCCGTTTTCCTAGATTATATATTACCGCGGTAATTTTTGCAAGCAGGCGTTTTGACTTAAAAGACGAATTTCTCTTGATTTTTCTCTCCTATAGTTTATAATAGGCTGGTAGACTAACAATTCAGTAGTGTTCTTGGTCGGATCATCGACCGCTAAATCAGGATTATCAGGAAGAGAAGGGAAAGTTTTTCTAAATGGCAGTCAGAGAGGATTTACGCAACGTCGCCATCATAGCCCATGTGGATCACGGAAAAACCACTTTGGTGGATCAGCTGCTGAGGCAAAGCGGGGTTTTCAGGCAAAATGAGGCGGTTGTAGAGCGTGTGATGGATTCCGGAGATCTGGAGCGTGAGAGAGGAATTACCATTCTCTCAAAAAATACTTCAGTTCATTACGGCGGTACGAAGATAAATATTGTTGACACTCCCGGCCACGCCGATTTCGGCGGCGAGGTCGAGAGGGTGATGCTGATGGTGGACGGTGTTCTCCTCCTTGTTGACGCGTTTGAGGGCTGTATGCCGCAGACAAGGTTTGTCCTTAAAAAAGCTCTTTCACTGGGCAAGCGCGCCCTTGTCGTTGTGAATAAGATAGACCGCCCCGGAGCGAGGCCGCTTGAGGTAGTTGACGAGGTTCTGGATCTTTTTATAGAGCTTGGCGCATCAGACGAACAGCTGGATTTTCCCGTAGTTTACACCTCTGCTAGGGACGGGTATGCCACATTAGATCCACAAATTCCCGGCACTGACATGCGACCACTCTTTGAGATGATCATCAAGGAGATTCCCGCGCCAAAAGGAGAGTTAGATGCGCCGGCGCAGCTGCTGTTTTCAAACATCGACTACGACGACTATATAGGCAGGATAGGCATAGGCAGGGTGGAGCGCGGAGAGATACACGAGGGCGAAAACGTCGTTATCTGCGGGGGAGACGGGGAAAACCACCCAGCAAAGATTACCAGGCTATACCAGTTTGAGGGGCTAAACCGCGTGGAGGCGCAGAGTGCAAAATTAGGTGATATAGTCGCCGTCTCAGGCATTGCAGAACTTGACATAGGACAGACCGCCTGCGACCCGGATCATCCCGAGCCATTGCCTTTTGTAAAAATAGATGAGCCGACAATCTCTATGAACTTCCTAGTCAACAACTCTCCATTCGCGGGGAGAGAGGGAAAGTACGTGACTTCCAGAAATCTAAGGGACAGGTTATTCAAAGAGGTAGAGACAAATGTTGCGATGAGGGTTGAGGAGACAGACTCCACGGATACGTTTAAGGTATCTGGAAGAGGAGAACTGCACCTCTCTATTTTGATAGAGCAGATGAGGAGGCAGGGATATGAATTCCAGGTTTCGCCACCAACGGTGATCTACAAGCAGAAAGACGGGAAAAAGTTAGAGCCCATAGAGCTATTGATGATAGAGGTTCCTGACAGCTATGTTGGGATAGTGATAGAAAAACTTGGTCCGCGTAAGGGTGAACTTATGAATATGGGAAGCAGGGATACGGGAGTAACGCATCTGGAGTTTAAAATCCCGGCTAGGGGCCTTATGGGTTATCGTTCTGAATTTCTTACAGATACAAATGGAAACGGGATAATGAACCACGTATTTGACGGGTACGAACCGTACAAGGGGGAGATAAAGCAGAGGACGCAAGGGTCAATCATAGCTTTTGAAGATGGGGAATCTACTGCTTACGGGCTTTTCTACGCGCAAGACAGGGGAAGACTATTCATAGGTCCGGGTGTCGAGGTCTACGAAGGCATGATAGTTGGGGCGAGCCCCAAGAGCGAGGATATAGTCGTGAATGTCTGCAAGAAAAAGCATGCGACAAACACTCGCTCTTCCGGAAGCGATGAGGCTCTAAAGCTTGTTCCGCACTCTGAGATGAGTCTTGAGCAGTGTCTTGAGTTTGTTAATCCCGACGAACTTGTGGAGGTCACGCCAAAATCCATCCGTATGAGAAAGACCATACTAAACCGAGAACAGCGCATGAAGCATCAAAGCCATTTGAAATGAGACCTATGGAAGATAATAGTATGGACCTCGTCATTTTAGACCTGGAGTGGAACAGTGCGTTTAACCCCGAGACGCAGAGCTATTTGAATGAGATAATAGAGTTTGGTGCAGTAAGGTGCGGGAAAGATCTTGCGCAGAAAGGTAAGTTCTCACGCCTTGTCCGTCCAAGGGTGGGAAAGAAGCTGAACGCGGCCATGAGAGAGCTCACCGATATAGATGAGGAGACCCTGATGAGGGGAAGTTCCTTTTCTCAGACGGTTAAGGATTTTAAGGACTTTTCCATTAACTCTGTCATTGCCACGTGGGGTCCGGCAGATGTTCTGGCGCTAATTGACAACTGCAAGTATTTTAGTGGAAGTGAGAAAGTTCCTTTTCTCTCACATTTCTGTGATTTGCAGCGGTATACCCAAGAACGTCTTGGGCTCTGCGCAAAAGAACGGCTTGGTCTTGAAAAAGCTGCGGAGTTAACCGGAACTGATTTTTCCCGCTTTTCTCTCCACCGCGCTTTAGACGACAGCCTCCTGTCGCTAAAAATTCTCAAACGAGTTTACGACAGGGGGAGTTTCGAATCAGCCGTTCTCATATGCGATGATGAATTTTACCGAAGGATGACATTTAAGCCTAGGTATATCGTTGACATAGAAGATCCTCTAATAAACCAGGAGGATAAGAGCTTTCCCTGCCCAAATTGCGGGGAAGCATGCGAGGCAGATTCAGAGTGGAATTTGAGGAAGAAAAGTTTATTTGCGTCCTTTACCTGTCCTAAATGCAAGACGCATTTTGCGGGGAAACTTAACATTAAACAGAGATATGAGGGATTGACAGTGAAAAAGAAGACTTTTTCCATTCCTGAGATAGAAATACCCAGAGAGGCTAAGGCGGCTGATCTGGGAAATATGGAGCTTGAAATCCTGCAGGGTGTTGGAGTTTTAAGATTTAAGGCGTGGGAAAATCTAAGCGGTATAAATCATGCCTTTTCCACCCGCATAGGCGGAGTGAGCAGTGACGAGTTTGCCAGCATGAATCTTGGCTTTTCCCGGGGGGACCCAGATGCAAACGTGAGCGAAAACTTTGAAAGATTCCTGCACGCCGCAGGCTTCTTGCCGGGAAGTGCAGTTACCGGTGCGCAGGTGCATAAGACGAATATCATGAGAGTTTATGCCGAGGACGCAGGGAAGGGCGTCTTTACGCCAAAAGAATGGGAGGAGATAGACGGGTTCATCACGAATAGCCAAGGGGTTACACTATGCATCTACTGTGCCGACTGCGTTCCGCTTTATTATTACGACGCAAAGCACTGCGCCATAGGACTCTCTCACGCGGGTTGGAGAGGGACGGCGCTGGGTATGGCGATGATAACCGTGGAACGGATGAGGGAGGAGTTTGGCACTGACCCTGAAGAATTAAAAGTTGCGATAGGTCCGTCTATCTGCAAGGACTGTTTCGAGGTGGATTTTCCTGTGGCGGAGGCTTTTTTGTCCATCCCCGGGTCAGAGTATTTTGTCAGGGCTGACGGCGGAGAGAAATATCATATAGACCTTTGGGAATGCAATCGCAGATTTTTGCTAGATGCGGGAGTAAAAGAGGAGAATATAACCTTTGGCAATGTCTGTACCATGGAGGAGAGCGACCTAATTTTCTCCCACCGCAAGACAAGGGGACAGAGGGGTTCTAACTGCGCAATGCTGGCGCTAACCCCGTGAGATGTTCTCTCTGCCCGCGCCTTTGTGGGGTAAACCGGTCATTGGGGGAGTTTGGCATCTGCCAGAGCGGGGAGATGCCTAAAATTACCCGGGCGATGCTTCATAAGTGGGAGGAACCTCCGATTTCCGGGGAACGCGGCGCTGGGGCGATATTCTTCTCAGGCTGTTCTCTTAGATGCGTATATTGCCAAAACCGGGAGATAAGCACGAACGGGAATATAGGAAAGGAGTTTTCTCCCCTAGAACTTGCAGAGCTCTTTAAACAGCTTGAGGGGGAAGGCGCTGAGTGCATAGACCTTGTGACCCCAACGCACTTTTCTGGGAAAATCAGAGAGGCCCTTTTAGCCTACAAACCTTCAATACCTGTAGTCTATAACTCATCGGGATATGAAAGAGTTGAAACTTTGAGGAGCTTAGATGGTCTTATAGACGTTTATCTGCCGGATTTTAAATATTTGCAGCGGGATCTTGCCCTATCCCTTTCAGGTGCCGGGGACTACCCCGAGGTCTGCCTTAAGGCCATTTCCGAGATGGTGAGGCAGACAGGCGCCCCAAAATATGATTCTCGCGGAATAATGCTTAGGGGAACCCTTATCCGCCATCTTATTCTTCCCGGACACACGATGAATTCAATTTTGGTTTTAAAAGCCGTAAAAGAAAATTTTCCGGAGATCCCCGTCAGTCTTATGGCGCAGTATACCCCGCCTGAAGATTTTCCGGAGGGAGAGAAATATCCCGAGCTTAAGAGGAAAATTACAAAAAGAGAACTGGAGAAGGTTGAGGACGTCCTGTTTAAGCTGGACTTAGACGGCTTCGTGCAGGATATAGATGCCTCTAAGGAAAGTTTTCTTCCTGATTTTCACCAGTTTGGATAGGAGGTGTCATATGGAGCAGATAAGAGCCTATTCCTGTTCCCCGCTTGAAAAGGTATTTACAGATCGGGAGATTTCCTTTCCGGAATTTAACCGTGTGAGCGCGCTGAGGGGCGAGGAGACGGCCTTTCAGATAGTCTTAAAAAGAGAAGGGGGAAGAGGTCCTGCAGACTATACGTGGGACATCAGTTCCCCTGCTAATAACTGGATAGAGGTTTTTAAAGTCGAAAACGTCCCGTGCGATCTGTCAGCTTACCCTGAAGAGGATGCGCACGACGGGGACTATCTTACGCTTTCACCCGGACTGTTTCCCGACCTTTTGAGACCTGTGGATTCTTGTAAACTCGTCCTAAGTTCTTACCGCCTGACTGTCCTCTGGGTAAATATCAAAGTCCCTCCCGATGCTCCCGCGGGGGACGTTCCCATAACTCTTTCAGTTGAGGGACAAGGGACAAGATGTGAGGTCCATTTTACCTTAGAGGTAATTCCAATGACTTTACCCGGGCAAAAACTCTTATTTACCCAGTGGTTTCATTTGGATTGTCTTGCGCAGTATTATAAGGTCCCCGTTTTCTCGGAGAGACATTGGGAGATAATCTCAAATTATATGCTTTTTGCTGCGCGCCACGGAATTAATACAATTCTTACACCGGTGATAACTCCGCCCCTTGACACTGAAATAGGCGGAGAGCGTTTGCCGGTTCAGCTTACGGAGATCACCCGTGATGAGAGAGGTTATTCCTTTGAATTTTCACGCTTGAGGCGGTTTATAAGAATTGCTCTCGACTCTGGTATAACCAATTTCGAGGTCTGCCAGCTCTTCAGCCAGTGGGGAGCCAGGTATGCTCCAAATATCTACGCGATGGAAAACGGCGGACTGAAAAGAATATTCGGCTGGGAAACTGACGCAGATGATCCTGAGTATCTGAATTTTCTAAGGGCATTGCTCCCAGAAGTACTCAACGTTTTTAGGGAGATGGGCGTGGACGGGAAGGTGTTTTTCCATATCTCAGATGAGCCAACCCGAGAACATTTACCTGACTATAAAAAGCGAAGGGAATTTCTTAGGGAGGTTCTAGGAGATGTCCCCGTGATGGACGCCATAAACGATCTCGATTTTGAGGAATTGATAGATATTCCTGTTGTGGCGACGAACCATATAGACCCATTTATAAAGCGTGGCACCAAAAACCTCTGGGCATATACCTGCTGCGGACAGAACAAGGATGTGGGGAACAGATTTTTTGCCATGCCGTCCTATAGGAACCGAGCGCTTGGCCTTCAGCTCTACAAGTTTAGGATAAAGGGATTTTTACAGTGGGGGTTTAATTTCTGGAATTCTTATCATTCTCGCCGCGAGATAAACCCGTATATAACTACGGATGGAGACGGAGCTTTTCCTGGAGGAGACGCCTTTTCGGTTTACCCTGGGGAGAACGGACTTCCTTTGCCCTCCCTGCGCCTCAAGGTCTTTCTCCATGCCACTGAGGATCTGGGGGCTATCACACTTCTTGAAACTTACATAGGCCGTGATGCCTGTGAGAGACTTATCCCGGGATATGAGGAAATAAGTTTTTCATCTTATCCCAGAAATGCCGGCTATTATCTCAGCCTTCGTGAGAAAATAAATTCTGCGCTGAAAGAGGTTGCAGGGTGAGGAATATAAAATGTGGTTTGTATTGGCTTTAATCGCCGCGCTTTTTTGGGGCGGAGCCGATCTGTTCGCAAAAATGGGAACCGATCCACGGGACAAGTACAGCCACCTGAGAATGGTCGTCATGGTTGGTTTGGTCATGGGAATTCACGGCTCTGTTCTCTTGGCCTTGAATTACAAGAATTTCGACCCGATGAGTTTTATTGAATATTTGCCGGTCTCGGCATGCTATATAATCTCCATGGCGGTAGGATATGCCGGTCTGAGATACCTTGAAATTTCCGTAAGCTCTCCGGTCTGCAACTGCTCTGGAGCCCTGGTGGCTCTGATGTGCTTCTTGTTTTTGAAAGAGCCCATAACCTCTTTTCAGGTTCTAGCAATACTCCTCATGGTTCTCGGCGTCACACTTTTATCCATCTTTGACCTAAAGGATGAAAATAAGGCAAGGCGCTTCAGGGGAGAGGAGATAGAGCGCAAATATCAGGTAAGTGTCCTGGCGGTCTTTATTCCGATAATCTACTGCATTATAGACGCAATCGGCACCTTCGGAGATTCTTTGGTTCTGGACTATTGGGAGATCCTCTCTGAGGAGGAGGGGGAGATAGCGTATGAATTTACATTTCTCTTATGCGGATTCTTGGCTTTTTTATATCTTGTCTTTATAAAAAAGGAGCGATTCTCTGTAAAAGAGGAGAGAGAAAAAGGCATTGCAGCCATTTGTGAGACTGCGGGACAGTTCGCCTATGTGTATGCTATAGCGGATAACGCAGTGTTGGCGGCTCCGCTTGTCTCAAGTTATTGTCTCTTCTCAGTAATTCTCTCGAGAATCTTTTTAAAAGAAAGGCTTACGAAGAGGCAGTACGGAGCCATAGCCATGGCTCTATTTGGTATTGTGATTATGGGCTTCTTTGAGTAGTCCAAAGAATAGGGAGGAAGTTTTCATGGAAAATTTGAACCAGCTATTTGATTTTATCGACTGCAGTCCCACAGCATTTCATACAGTGCGCACCTGTGCCGCTATGATGAGAAGCGAGGGATATACAGAGCTCTTTGAGACAGAAAAATGGGTAAATTTAAAGCCGGGCGGGAGATATTTCGTAACCCGATCCATGAGTTCCCTCATAGCCTTTAGAATACCTGAGGAAAGGCTCTACGGGTTCTCCATTGTCGCGCCTCATGGGGATTCACCATGTTTTAGGGTGAAGGGCTCTCCAGAGATGCAATGCGAAAAACATTACACCAAACTCAATACAGAGATATATGGCGGAACAGACCCTCGCCTCTGGTTTGACAGACCACTCTCGGTGGCAGGCAGGCTGATAGTAGAGACTGAAAATGGTGTCGAGGCTAAGCTTGTTGATATAAAGCGCGATTTGATGGTAATTCCTAGCCTCGCTCCACATATGGGTGGCGGCGCAAAGCAGCAGAATCCTCTGGATCCTCAGCGTGAAACTCTTCCGCTTTTTGGCGCTGAGGATAGGAGCCTTATAGAGCTTTTAGCTCAGGCCGCCGGGGTTGAGAGGGAGAAGATTCTCTCTTGGGATATAAGTCTTTATAATCGTTCAAGGGGAACAACCTTTGGTGCGGAAAATGAGTTTGTCCTTGCGCCAAAACTTGATGACCTGGAGTGCGCCTTCTCCGCCGTGAAGTCCTTTATGGCGGGGGAGAATAGAAGCAACTGCATGGTATGCGCTATATTCGACAATGAGGAGGTTGGCAGTATGACGCGTCAAGGCGCTGGTTCCACCTTCCTTTTCGATGTGCTTGCGAGAATTGCCGAAAGTCTCGGTGCTGACTGCGCAGAGGCCATACAGCGCGGTTTTATGCTCTCTGCTGACAATGCCCATGCCGTACATCCCAATTATCCGGAAAAATCTGACCCTACAAGCCGTTGCTATCTAAACGGCGGACCGGTGATAAAGTTTGGCTCCGGATATGCCAGTGACGGGGTCACCGCGGGAGTATTCAGACGCATATGTGAAGCGGCCAGCGTCCCTGTTCAGTTTTACTACAACCATTCCAATGTTCGCGGAGGGGGAACTTTGGGGAAAATCTCCGGCTCACACGTGTCGATACCCACTGTGGACATAGGCCTTGCCCAGCTTGCGATGCACTCTCCCATGGAGACGGGCGGCGCAAAAGATCTGGGATATATGATTAAAGCGATGACTGCGTTTTACAATACGACGATAACTTGGCAGGGAGAAATCTCCTGCGTTCTGGAATAGACAGGGGCGGCATATGGCTTTCTACTAAAGCCACAGTCAGATTGGAAGGAGTTTTGTAAAATAGAAGAGAGTTTTGCGAGAACTAGGCGCCTTATAGGCAGTGATGCCATGAACAGGCTGAAAAATGCCAGAGTGGCCGTCTTTGGCATAGGCGGGGTTGGAGGATATGTCTGCGAGGGACTTGCCCGCTCTGGGATTGGCGCGCTGGACCTTGTAGACAGCGATCTAGTCTCACGTTCTAACCTAAACCGTCAGATAATCGCTCTTGAAAGCAGCATAGGAAGGCCTAAAGTGCGGGTGATGGAGGAGAGACTCAGGGACATAAACCCTGAAATATCCCTAAGCGTGAGGGAATGCTTCTATCTGCCCGAAAACGCCGGCAGTTTTAATTTTGAAAGTTATGACTACGTGGTGGATGCCGTGGATACCGTGACGGCAAAGCTTTCAATTATTGAAAGTGCCAAAACTGCAAAAGTTCCCGTAATAAGTGCTATGGGTGCGGGGAACAAATTGAACCCGCAGAAGCTTAAGATAGCCGATATTTCAGAAACTAACGTCTGCCCGCTCGCACGGGTGATGAGGAGAGAGCTGAAAAAGAGGGGAATAACGGGTCTCAAAGTGGCATATTCTGAAGAGGAACCGCTCTCCCCAAAGGAGGAGATCCCACCTCCAGAGAGAAACCCTCTTGCAGGCAGGCGTGATACTCCCGCGAGCGCGGCGTTTGTTCCTGCCGCAATGGGGATTTTGATAGCTAGCGAGGTTGTGAGAGATTTAATCTCACAGGGTTAAAAAGTTAAGGAATCCGAGAATAGGGTCACGGTCGTTTTGAAGCCTCTATCTCCTAACGGGAAATCCATTTTTAAGTAAACTGCAGAAAAACTTTGTAAAAAGAAAATAAAAACACGGGCGGTTAAAAGTATGGAAGAAAAGTTAGAGAAAATCAATATTCTTGTCACTCTGGATGAGAACTATTTGAAACAGCTTAACGTTATGCTTTACTCAATGCTAAGGAAAAATCCCGGCTGCATTTTCGACGTCTATCTTTTGCACTCGCGGATAGCCGAGAATGCCTTTGGACCGACACAGGAAATTCTTATGAACCGTGGGACGCTAATTCCCATTAAAGTTAGTGACTTAGGACTTGAGGATGCTCCCATCTCCGCAAGATATCCAGAGGAAATCTACTATAGAATTTTTGCCGCAAGGTATTTGCCCAGTTCACTTGAACGCGTACTCTACCTTGACCCCGACCTGATCGTCAACGGCTCGCTCTCAGCTCTCTACTCTCTTCCAATGGATGGCTTCTATTTTGCGGCCGCCTCTCACACAGGGACGATACTTAAGAAAATGAACGAGCTGAGGCTGGATTTGAAGGACAGCCCATATATCAATTCCGGAGTAATGCTCATGAATCTCAGCCTGCTTAGAGAAGAGCAGAATTTCGATGAGGTTTTCTCCTTCATTGAAAAGAGGAAAATGACTCTCGTTCTTCCGGACCAGGATATTATCAGCGGACTTTACGGAGGCAAAATCTACGCGCTGGACGCTTTTAAATACAATATGACAGAAGCTCTTTTCCAGACCCATGCCCCCTTTGAAAAGAGCCTTACCCTCGACTGGGTGCGGGAAAATTCGGTGATCATCCACTACTGCGGGAGGAACAAGCCGTGGAAGGAGGCCTATTTCGGCCAGTTGGACATTTTTTATACCGAGACGGTGAAGAGAATCAAGGAGGAATTCGGCATTTGAGACGTTTTTCAAAATAAATAAAAAAATCTCCAAAATTTTTCTTGACTTAGAGACAGCTCTAAGGAATATACTCAGTCTGTGAGGATATATTTGTGTGAGGACATAATAAAAAATAGGGAAAGGGAAGGTTATGGCAAGGTACAGCATTTCACAGATTTCTGAGATTCTGGAGATTTCGCCCTACACCCTGCGCTATTATGAGAAGGAGCACTTGCTCCCGCCTGTCGCAAGGGAGAACGGCAGAAGGGTCTACACTGACGAGGATATAGACGCTCTTCGCACTGTGCAGTGCTTAAAGCAGAGCGGAATGTCCATTAAAGAGATCCGCCGTTTTTTGCGGCTGGCAGGGCAGGGAAACGCCACTCTTGCAGAGCGCAGGCAGATTTTCTACGAGCAGGAACAGGAAGTCCTCAGGCAGATCGAAGCGCTTAACGAAACTCTGAAAAAGGTAAGAATGAAGGAACAGTATTATGATGAGGCAATGAAGGCCGCAGAGGAAGAAAAAAAGTAAAAATGACGATCTTCCCCAGAAGGGGAAAATATAAAAGTATCTGGAGGTACGTCTGATGTCAGCAAAGGTCTATTTTTCTAAAATCATCACCCCTGAAAAGGTGGTGGAATTGTTTGAAAAACTGGAGGTTGAGCTCCCAGGCAAAGTTGCGCTCAAGGTCCACTCCGGCGAGATGGGAAACCAGAATTTTCTTCGTCCGGAGTTTTGGAGACCAATCGTTGAGAAGGTTGGCGGCACGATAGTGGAGACAAACACTGCTTACGGCGGTTCGCGCGGGAATACCAAGGTCCACCTAAAGACTATAGAGGAACATGGCTGGAATATTTTCCCCGTGGAAATTCTCGACGCAGAAGGTCCGGACGATGTCCTGGAAATACCAAATGGTAAGCGGATAAAGAAAAACTATGTTGGAAAATCCATGAAGAATTATGATTCCATGCTTGTGCTTTCTCACTTCAAGGGTCATGCCATGGGCGGATTTGGGGGAGCTTTAAAGCAGCTCTCCATAGGCTGCGCCTCATCTAAGGGCAAGGGCAATATCCACGGCGCAGGAGGAAAGATCTGGACAAAGAACCAAGACGCTTTTCTGGAGTCAATGGCGGATGCCGCCGGGTCTGTTATAAGGGCGTTTAACGGGAATATCGCCTATATCAACGTGATGAAGAATCTGTCTGTGGACTGCGACTGCGACGGCAGCGCTAAGCCTCCTTGCATGGCAGACATCGGCGTTCTCGCGTCGCTTGACCCTGTGGCCATTGATCAGGCATGTTTAGACCTGGTTTACCAGTCAGACGATCCCGGAAGGCCGGAGCTCATAGAGCGGATTGAGAGCCGCCACGGTGTTCACACCATCGAGACGGCCGCTGAAATCGGATATGGCACAAGAGACTATGAACTCATAGAGGTCGATTAAAAAAGAGTTTACCTTTTTTACCCCCACTTTTTGAAGAAACTGCTGCGAAACCGAAAGTTGAGCGGCAGTTTCTCCATTTAATTTGAGGCAGACAGGACAGTCAAAACGATTTTAACAGACTTTGACGGGTCCGCATCCCATTGTCAATTTAGAAAAGAGCGTCTCAGACTCACATCCGTCTTAAAGTTGAGCAAAACACTTGCAAAACCTTTTGAAAAGTGGTAGAATGGAGACATAGAGTTAGGATGATGGTAAGTATGCCCCAATGAAAGTCGTTTTACGTTTTAGGGTGAGACGTCCTGTTTTCGCCGTTAAATTGGAGGGTTGCAGTTGTGCCAAGAAGTATGACGGGATATGGCAGGGGAGAGAGCTATCTAGACGGCAGACATATAGTAGTGGAGGTAAAATCCGTAAACCATAAGTTTTTTGAGTTCAGCTGCCGCCTACCAAGAAACTGCCTGTTTCTGGAGGATAGGTTAAAGGCTCTGGTCTCTAAGCGGGTTTCACGGGGGAAGGTGGACCTGTTTTTGCAGATTGATTCCCCTCAGGGTGAAAACGCAGAGGTGAGCTTAAACCGTTCTATTGCCGAGGGCTATATGAGGGCGCTGGAAGAACTGAAGGCTTGCTACGGCTTGGAAGATCCCGTCACACTGGAAATTATCGCTAAATTCACTGACATATTCACTGTAATTAAGGCTCCTGAAGATGAAGATGCTCTCTGGACAGCAGTCCAAGAAGCTGGGGTTTCCGCGCTGGATTCCTTTTGTGCGATGCGAGAGTTGGAGGGCGGCAGGCTTTTTGATGACATTTTAGCAAAATCCTTGAAGGTTTCGGAAATCCTTGAGAGGTTGGAGGCACTTGTTCCATCCACCATAAGCGACTATAAAGACAGGCTGAGAGAGAAAATTGAGGAGCTTTTGGGAGATAAGCTGGTTGATGAGGGCAGACTTTTGACAGAAGTAGCTATCTTTGCGGATAAAATAGCGGTGGATGAGGAGACTGTCAGGCTGAAGAGCCATATCCAACAGCTAAAAGAGCTGGGAAAATCTACAGAGCCCATTGGAAGGAAGATAGATTTTCTTGTGCAGGAGATGAACAGGGAGGCCAATACAATTGGGTCTAAGTCACAGAACGCAGAGATTGCCCATCTGGTGGTTGACATGAAGGCCGAGATAGAAAAGATTAGGGAACAGGTGCAAAACATAGAATAGATACGCGGGGTGGAGGTTAATGAGACTTATAAATATTGGCTTTGGAAGCATGGTTTCTGCCGAGAAGGTATTGGCTTTGGTTAGTCCGGATTCCGCCCCTATAAAAAGAATCGTTCAGGAGGCCAGAGAGGCAGGAAATCTCATTGACGCAACGTTTGGCCGGCGTACTAGGACTGTCATCATCATGGATGGCGGGGTGGTGGTCCTGTCCGGAATTTTGCCCGAGACGGTCTCCAGCCGCTTTAACGAGGAGGGAGAACAGTGAGCAGGGGACTTTTGGTAGTGTTATCCTCTCCCTCTGGAGGAGGGAAGGGAACTATTCTGAAAGAGCTCTTTTCTTCTTCAGATGAGAATTATCGTTTTTCGGTCTCCGCCACGACAAGGCCGCCCCGTCCCGGAGAGGTGGACGGTAAAGATTATTATTTCGTATCCAGGGAGACCTTTGAGAAAATGTTAAAAGAGGGGAAACTGCTGGAGTATACAGAGTATGTGGGAAACTATTACGGGACCCCTGTAGGACCGATTGAGCAGTGGAACGAGCAGGGATACGATGTCTTTCTTGAGATAGATGTGCGAGGAGGAGCGCAGATAAAAACTCTTATGCCGAGCTGTGTCTCCATTTTTATTCTTCCGCCTTCGATGGAAGTCTTAAGTTCCCGTCTGCATGGCAGGGGAACGGAAAAGGACACAAGCCTAGATGAGCGTTTAGAGCAGGCTGAAGAGGAGATCTCACATGCTAAGGAATATGACTATATCGTGGTGAACGACAGGCTTGAGGACGCTGTAGACGATATACGGGCGATAATCAGGGCGGAAAAGAGAAAATATGTTAGAAATACGGAAGTTGTAGAAAGGGTGTTGGAAGATGCTAAAACCGTCTGAAAATATTATTCGTACTCCCCACCGCAGCTACTATTCTCTGGTAATCGCAGTTGCGAAGAGAGCAAGACAGATTACCGAGGAGGCCGACGCAAAGAAAGAGATTCTTGTGGAAAAGCCTGTGGATCTTGCGGTGCAGGATTTTAAGGAGAATAAGTTCAAGATTATAGAACCATCTACCTTTGAGGATGAGTGATCGTCTCTATGCCCGGATAGCGCTGGAAAACACCGCATACAGTTTTGACAGGCTTTTCGCCTATGCCGTTCCAGAGGAGCTTTCTGAGGCTATTTCCCCCGGAAAACGTGTTTTAGTCCCATTTGGAGCTGGGAACCGCATGAGGGTCGGGATGGTGTTTTCTCTGTCACCTGACCTAAGACTCGACGGAGGGGAACTAAAGGAGGTCTCTTCTATACTGGACAGGGAGCCGATGCTCTCTTCAGAGATGCTCTCTTTATGCGAATGGGTTTCCGAAAGGTATTTTTGCACACTTTTTGAGGCGGTAAGGCTTATGCTTCCCGTTGGGCTGCGCCTTAAAGTGAAAAGCGGGTATATTATAGGAGAAGATAGAGAGCAGGAAGCTGATTTCTCTGATGAGCAGAGACGAATTTTATCATTCATTAAGGGATACGGCAAGGTTCTCACCTCCCGGCAGATTTCAGATAAGCTGGGGATAACTGAGGAGAATGCTGATTTTGAGGATCTTTTAAAGCGTGGGGCAATCAAGAAGGTTAATCTGGCATTAAGACGTGTCGGTGATGCCAGGATCAGGATGGTAAGACCTGTTCCGGATTTTGAGGGAAAACTTACTCCTAGGCAGAGGGACGTATATGATACCTTGATGGATGCCGGAGAGGTTTCCGAAAAAGAGCTCTGTTATTTTACGGGTTCCTCATTGTCTGTAGTGAACGCTCTCAAGAAAAATGGAGCTGCTGAGATTTACGAATACGAAGTTTATCGCAGGCCAGAGACCTCGGTTTATGATGGGGGAGAAGACCTCACTCTTCTCTCAGATTCTCAGAGGGAAGTTTATGAAAGCCTTCTTGCTGAGTGCAGAGACCCCGGCAAACCACGGACTGCCTTGCTATACGGCGTGACCGGCAGCGGTAAGACCTCGATCTATATGAAGCTGATAGATGAGGTTTGCAAGGAGGGCAGGGGCGCCATAGTCATGGTGCCGGAGATCTCCCTTACTCCTCAGGCAGTAAGCCGCTTTGAACGGATGTTTGGAGAGGAGATAGCAGTCTTTCACAGCGGGCTATCCCTCGGGGAACGCGCTGACGAATATAAAAGGGTCCTAAACGGGGACGCAAAAATTGTTCTCGGTACCCGCTCTGCGGTTTTTGCACCGGTTAAGAATCTTGGACTGATAGTAATCGACGAGGAACAGGAAAGCACATATAAGTCAGAGTCGAGCCCGCGCTATGACGCGAGAGAAGTTGCCAGGAGACGCTGCGCCGCGAATAATGCCTTTTGTCTGCTGTCCTCTGCTACACCCTCTGTTGAGAGTTACCGCGCCGCCAAAGAGGGAAGGTTCGGGTTTCATGTATTAAAAGAGCGATATGGTCCTGCCGTTATGCCTGATGTCATGCTAGTGGATATGAATGCCGAGGGTGTTACGGAAGACGGGATGGGAATTTCCCAGAGCCTTGGCAAAGCCCTGGCAGATACATTTAACGCGGGAAAACAGTCCATCGTTTTGATAAACAGGAGGGGATATAATCCCTTTGCAACCTGCACTTCTTGCCATGAGGTCCTGCGCTGCCCTAACTGCAGCATTTCTCTAACCTATCACAGAGATAACGGCAGGCTGATGTGCCATTATTGCGGATATTCTATTCCATTTTCTAAAACCTGCCCAAACTGCGGTGAGGATACCGTCTCATTTAGGGGAATGGGGACCCAGAGGGTAGAGGAGGAACTGGGCGAACTTCTTCCCAATGCGAGAATTTTACGGCTCGATACCGATGCGGTCGCTACGAGATATTCTCTGGAGAAAAAACTGGGAGCTTTTTCCCGCGGAGAATACGATGTTTTGGTGGGAACCCAAATGGTCGCAAAAGGCCTTAATTTTGAAAATGTCACCCTAGTTGGGGTGCTCTCCGCTGACCAGTCCCTGTTCTCGGATGACTTTCGGGCTGCAGAGCGCACTTTTGATCTTCTGGACCAGGTAGTTGGAAGGGCGGGAAGAGGAAAGTTTTCTGGAAAAGCTATTATACAGACCTATTTTCCGGAAAACCCCGTTATAAATTTTGCAGCCTGTCAGAATTATCCTGGATTTTATGAGCAGGAAATCATGTATAGGCAGGCGCTTTTGTACCCGCCCTTTTCAGATTTGCTGATGCTTGGTTTTTCCGGAGATAATGAAGATCTTGTACGGGAGGCCTCTGAGACGTTTTTTAGTGAATTTGAGACCATGGCTAAAGAGGAATATCCTGATCTTCCAATAAGAGCCCTCAGCCCTTCGCCTGCTTCCATAGCAAAGGTGGGGGGAAAATACAGATATAAGATCATCATAAAACACCGCAACTCTTCCCGGTTTCGGGAGATGATCTCGCGATTGCTCAAAAAATTTCCTTCATACAGAAGGTATAGAGATATAACTGCCTTTGCCGCACCGAACCCTTACCGCATACTTTGAGAAAGGAATGATCTTTTTGGCTATTCGTAACATTCTTCTTTTCGGGGAGGATATCCTAAACAAGGAATGCAGAAAGGTAGAGAGATTTGACGAGAAGCTTTGGGAACTTTTAGACGATATGAAGGAGACGCTGAAGAAGGCTGAGGGAGCGGGACTGGCAGCTCCTCAGGTAGGCGTGCTTAAGCAGGTATGCGTAATAGATGTCGGCGACGGCCCCATAGAGTTTGTAAACCCTGAGATCATCAAGAAGAGGGGGGAGCAGACTGGGGCCGAGGGATGTCTTTCCTACCCCGATATGTGGGGAGAGGTGACCAGACCAATGAAGGTAACCGTCCGTGCGCAGGACAGAAACGGCAATACCTTTAAGGCATCCGGTGAGGGGCTTTTTGCTCGCGCTGCCTGCCATGAGATAGATCATCTTCACGGAATACTTTTTACTTCCCTTGCAAAAAGAATTATGACAACTGAGGAGTTAAAAAAGGAAAACGAGGCCAAGGAAGAGGCCGCCAAGAAGGAGGAGAAAAACTGAATTGCGAGTAGTTTTTATGGGGACGCCCGATTTTGCGGTGCCTTCTCTTAAAAATCTGGTCTCCTTTGGCCATGAGGTGGTAGGGGTGTTTACCGGCGGAGACAAACCGCGGGGCAGGGGGCATAGGGTCTCCATGAGCGCAGTAAAAGCGGAGGCCCTTGGATTGGGGCTTGGAGTCTACGAGCCGGTATCTTTAAGAAATGGCGAGATTCAGGAAGGGATAAAAGCCTTGTCTCCTGACGTTATTGTGGTCGCTGCCTATGGGAAAATACTCCCCGAAGAGGTACTGAAAATTCCAAAACTTGGCTGCGTTAATGTTCACGGTTCACTTTTGCCGAAATATCGCGGTGCTGCGCCGGTACAGCGGGCGGTTATGGGCGGCGAAAAAATTACTGGTGTGACCACCATGCTTATGGATGCCGGACTTGACACGGGAAAAATTTTACTACAGGCAGAAACTGAGGTTGATAGAGAGGAGACCTCGGGGGAACTTTTTGAAAGGCTTAGCATTCTTGGGGCAGATCTGCTTATCGAGACGCTTAAGAAAATGGAGACTGGCGAGATAGTCCCTGCCCCTCAGGATGAAGCCCTGGCAAGTTATGCACCTCGGCTTAAGAAGGAGGAATCCATCTTAGATTGGAATATGCCAGCTGAGAGGCTTCATGACATAATAAGAGGGCTTAACCCATGGCCGTGCGCCGTGGCTAACCTCTCCGGTAAAAAAATAAAGATTTTCTCTACCCGCGTGAAAAACGGACGCGGGGAGCCGGGAGAACTTGGGGAAATAAATGGCGAACTTTGGGTATTTTGCGGAGACGGCGCTTTAAAGATCGAGGAACTTCAGCCGGAAAACGGAAGGCGTATGAGCGGGGAGGACTATCTGAGGGGCCATCCGCTGGCTACTGGTAGCAGGTTTGAATGAGCGGCGAGAAAACTGCGAGAGAAATTGCCTATCTTGCGCTTATGAGAATGGAAAGGGATAAGGGGTATTCCAACCTGGTACTGGATAGCGCGCTTAAGGACGCATCTATCTCCCTCAAAGACAGGGCGCTTGTCTCAGCAATCTTTTACGGCGTTTTGGAGAAGAAAATCAGCCTGGACTTTTTTCTAGAGAAATTTTACCGCGATCCAAAAACAAAACCGCGGCTTGCCGTACTAACTGCCCTTCGCATGGGAGCCTACCAAATACTTTACCTAGAGAAGATTCCAAATTCTGCGGCAGTGAATGAGACAGTCTCACTTCTTAAAGGGAGAGGTTTGGGGGCATATTCGGGTTTTGCAAATGGAGTTCTTAGGGCGCTTGCCAGAGATGTGGAGAGTTGTAAACTTCCGGCGGGTGACTCTGCTTTAGAACTGAGTATAAGATATTCGGTGGACGAACAGATTGTTCGCATATTTTTAGAGAGCTATGGGAAGGATCTGACTCTCAGGTTGTTGGATTCCTTTTCAGAGAGAGCAAAAACATATATTAAAACGAATACCTTGAAAATTTCCACCGCTGATCTCGAAAAGAGACTGGCCGCAAATTCCGCGGAATTAGAACCGTTGGATTTTCCCGCTGGTGCGGGAGTGCTGAAATATTCCGGCTCTCCCATGAATTTGCAAGAGTACGGAGAAGGACTTTTCCACGTGGAGGATTTATCAGCCCAGTTCATCCCTGAAGTGCTGGCGCCAAAACCGGGGGAGTGTATTATAGACTTCTGTGCGGCGCCGGGAGGCAAGACCTTTACCATAGCTGAAAAACTGCGGGGAGATGGGAGGCTTATCTCAGTGGACCTAAGCGACAGCAGGATGAAACTCTTGAGATCCGGTGCGAAGAGGCTGGGAATAGAGAATATTGAGTTTGTCACGGCGGATGCCTCAAAACCCGTTGCGAAACTTCCGATGGCTGACGGTGTTCTTTGCGACGTACCGTGTTCCGGGCTCGGGGTAATGCGCAGAAAACCGGAAATCAGGTATAAAGATATAGATGAGATAGGCAAACTTCCTGCCTTGCAGTATGCCATTCTAGAGTCTTCGGCGGAGAAGGTTCTCCCTGGGGGCAGGCTTGTATATTCCACCTGTACCCTGAACCGCTCTGAGAACGGGGAAGTCACACAAAAATTTTTGAGAGAGCATCCAGAGTTTTTTCCCATTGCGGTTGATATTCCCGGCGTCTCTAGGGTTATGGATGAACCGGAAAACGAGCTGAGTATTTTTCCTTTTTCTGGAGCTTCAGACGGGTTCTTTGTCGCCGCTTTTAGAAAAAAGAGTGAATTTTATGGGTGAGATGGGTTTTAATAGGCCAGACATAAAATCTTTGCTTCCCCAGGAACTTGAGAAGATTTTTGAGAGGATGGGGCTTCCTAAATACAGGGCGGGCCAGGTCTTCAGCTGGCTTGCGAAGGGAGCCGGGGACTTTTCTGAGATGACTGATATTCCTGAAAAACTCAGGAATGAACTGTCAGAGGACTTCTGTATTAAAGGCGCGAAAACCGAGGTTAAGCGGGTATCTGTAGATGGAACAGTCAAATATCTTTTTAGCCTTTACGACGGAGAGACAGTCGAATCTGTGCTTATGGAATACCACCATGGAAATTCGGTTTGCATTTCCACCCAGGTTGGGTGTAAAATGGGATGCGACTTCTGCGCCACAGGGAAGAGCGGCTTTTCCCGCAACCTCAGCGCATCAGAGATTTTGTCCCAGGTTCAAATGGTTGCGCAGGATTCCGGGAAGAAAATTTCCAGTATCGTTCTTATGGGCATGGGGGAACCGCTGGATAACTATGAAAACGTCCTAAGATTTTTGACGCTGGTCACAAATCCCAAGGGAATGAATATAGGAATGCGGCATATCTCTCTTTCCACCTGCGGATTGGTTGACAAAATATACGAGCTGGCCAAACTTAAATTACAGCTTACGCTTTCGGTATCTCTGCACGCGCCAAACGACGAGATTCGTGCAATGACTATGCCGATAGCCAGACGGTATTCTATAGACGAGCTGCTTAAGGCATGCCGCTATTATGCAGAGACGACCGGCAGAAGGATTTCTTTCGAGTATGCTATGATAAGCGGCCTGAACGATTCTCCCGCTTGCGCCAGGGAACTTGCGGGTAGGCTTAGGGGTATGCTTGCCCATGTAAACCTCATCCCGATCAACAAGGTATCCGGCACCCCATATCAAAAAAGCGGAGAGAAGCAGCTGGCAGTTTTCTCTCAGATTCTTAAAAGCAGCGGAATTCCCTGCACTGTTCGGCGAACTCTCGGTTCCGATATTGAAGCCTCTTGCGGACAGCTTCGACGCAGGCATGGAGGATGATTAATATGCAAGTTGCGACAAAAACCCATATGGGACTTACACGTCCCAACAATCAGGACGCCGCTGCATGCGGTCTCTTTGAGACCGGGGGAGCGTGGACTGTGGTATGCGACGGCATGGGCGGCGTAGGCGGCGGGGAGATCGCCAGTTCTGTGGCGCTTGCTGCGATAAAGAATGTTTTGCTTTCCGGCTTCTCGGAGGAGATGAGTTTACAGGATACCCGCACTCTTCTGTTAAACTCTATAGGCAGGGCAAATGCAGAGGTATATACCGCCTCACTTAACGACCAGTCACTATACGGTATGGGAACAACGGCGGTTGTGCTGCTTGCCGCGGGGGGATATCTTCACGTCGCACATGTCGGAGACAGCCGCGCGTATCTCAGGAGTAAGAAGGGGCTCGCTCCAATTACCGTGGACCATTCCTTTGTACAGGATCTCGTAAACTTTGGCCAGATAACCCCAGAGCAGGCGAGAATTCATCCCAAACGCAATATTATCACGCGGGTGGTGGGAGTGCGCGGGGAAGTGCAGTGCGACTACTCTTGTTTCGAGTTCAGTCCCGAGGATCTCGCTATAGCCTGCACAGATGGGCTGACGATGTATGCGGATGACGACACTTTAAAAGAACTTATTGATAATAACAGTGAGTCCTGCGAGGGACTGACCCAGGCCCTTGTGGATTTCTCTCTAAAAAGCGGCGGGTCTGACAACGTCACCGTAGCCGTTATAAAAAATGATTAGAGTGTTTCTGATGTATGAGAACGACCTTTTAAAGGTGGCGAAATATTATGGATGATAAATTTGTGGGAAAACGCTTGGACGGCCGGTATGAGATACATAACCTCATCGGGGTTGGAGGTATGGCTTATGTCTACCGCGCCTATGACCGCATGGAAAACAGATGGGTCGCAATAAAAATTCTTAAGGAAGAACTTGCTAAAAACAGTGATTTTCTTAGACGTTTCAGAAATGAGGCCAAGGCTATCACCCTGCTTTCACATCCCAATATTGTCGAGGTATACGACGTAAGTTTTGGCGACCGCCTGCAGTATATAGTCATGGAGTATATTGACGGCATAACGTTAAAGCAGTATATAGAGCAGGAGGGAACCGTTAGGTGGAATGAGGCGGTACATTTTACCATCCAGATACTTGAAGCTCTGAAGCATGCGCACGCCAAGGGAATAATCCACAGGGACATAAAGCCGCAAAATATCATGCTTTTGGAAGACGGCACGATAAAGGTCGGGGATTTCGGGATAGCCCGCTTTCTTGAAAGCGAGACCCAGACGATGACTGACAAGGCCATAGGTTCAGTCCACTATATCTCTCCAGAGCAGGCTAGGGGGGATTATATCACGGAGAGGGCCGACATCTACTCTGTTGGAGTTATGCTCTATGAGATGATAACGGGAAGACTTCCTTTTGTCGCCGATACTGCGGTTTCCGTGGCCTTGATGCAGCTTGAGGCGGAGCCGGTTATGCCCAGAAAGCTGAACCCCTCTCTGCCCAGAGGCCTTGAGCAGATCACCATGAAGGCAATGGAGAAAAATCCCGTCGACCGTTTCCAGTCTGCAAGAGAAATGCTGATTGACCTAGAGCGCTTTAGAAGAGATCCAAATACGGTTTTTTACTATGATTCTTTTAACACCTCCGGTGGCTATGATCCGTCACTCAACCAGAGGAATACGTACAGAGAGGACTCCCGCCGCGAGAAATATGACGACAGCTATGAATATGAAGAGGAGCTTGTACGCTCTGCCCGCAGCGCCAGGGGGGCTATGGTTGTAAAGGGTATTTTGGTCGCCGTCATCATTATAGGCATTGCGGTTGGCGGAGTATGGCTTTCGCATAATTGGGAGAGTTTAATTGATACCCCGGAGGACGTACAGTTTGAGATGCCACAGTTTGTCGGAATGCTGTATGAAGACATAGTAAATAACCCGGAATATTCAGGCAATTTTTCTTTTACGACCACGCAGGGGTTCGATCCTGACAAACCGGCCGGGGAGGTTTTAAGACAGACGCCGGATTCGGGGATCATGGTAAAAAAGGGAAGAGAAGTGGAACTTTTAGTAAATGGGGCCACCCCCACCGTTGAGGTGCCTGACTTGAGGGATTACCCGCAGGCCGAGGCAATTTCCGTCCTCAAGGAATACGGTATCTCCTGCCGTTCGGAAAACGTGAATGATGACACCATAGCCATCGGCCATGTTGTGGGAACAGAACCTGCCGCAGGTTCCTCTGTGGATGAGGGAACTGTCATCACTTTGAAGGTGAGTAAGGGGCCGGCAGTTAAAAAGGTAAAGGTCCCGGACGGCTTAAGGGGAGACCTGCTCTACAATGTCACAGCCCGGTTGCAAGACGCTGGACTGGAGGCAGGAAATATCACCTACGACGATGAGAGCACAGAGCAGAGGGATGTGGTTCTCTCAACTAATCCCGCGGAGGGGAGTGAGGTCTCGGAGAAGTCAACTGTGGATATTGTAGTCAGCTCTGGAAAGGGAGCGGAAAAAGAACTGTCTTACGAGCTTCCCATGCCCAGCGGAGTTAACATGGACTTGGTGATGAACATCTATAGAAATGGGACATTAGTGGATTCATTCACGGTCAACCCCGCGTATGCCCCCTCCCAGGTGCTTAAGTTTAGCGGTACAACCGGACAGGATACCATTACCGTGGAACTCGACGGGCAGATATATGCCCAAGCTGTTTTTGACTATGATGCGCAAACCACTGCCTGTGAGGTCTATCAATTTCTTTCTGTAACAGATCCGGGATTTGGATATATCCCGGGACCTTACCAGGGCGGTGAAAACGGCAATGGAAATGTTCAGCCCGCGGGGTAATAGAGTTTGAAGAATTTAAGCGGACTGATTCTCAAGTGCGTTGGCGGTCTCTATTTTGTCGAGACCGATGAGGGAATTTACAAGTGCGCCGCGAGGGGTAGGTTTCGCAGGGAGGGCATATCCCCGTGCGCAGGGGACATGGTGAGAATCTCGGGCGATGAGGATTTTACCGGGGCGGTGGAGGAGATTTTTGAGAGGAAAAATCATTTTGCTCGCCCCCCTCTCGCGAATCTTGACAGGCTCTTTGTAGTGGCATCCATGATGGACCCCGCTCCGCAGACCCTGGTGATAGATAAGGTCATCGCGGCCGCAGAGAGTCAGAACATAGAGCCCGTCCTGGTACTTAACAAGACGGACCTTGCGGACCCTAAAGAACTCCTAGGCGTATACCGCCTTTCCGCAATCCCCGCTATTGCTGTCTGCTGCCTTAGCGGAAATGGGGTTGATGAGGTCAAAGAGCTGTTGTTTTCAGGAGGTATCTCAGCATTCACCGGAAACTCTGGCGTGGGAAAGTCCAGCCTGCTAAATTCTCTTTTTCCCTCTTTAGACCTCAAAACCGGGGAAATCAGCCAGAAACTGGGGAGGGGCAGGCACACCACGAGGGAGGTAGAGCTGATCTCTGTCGCACCCGGGACGTATGTGGCAGACACTCCGGGATTTTCCACTTTCAGTTTGGAGCGCTACAAACTTACAGATCAGAAGACTCTGGAATCAGGCTTTAGAGAATTTGGACCGTATCTTGGAAACTGTGCTTTCTCCAGCTGTTCTCATACGACAGAGAAGGGCTGTGCTGTTTTGAAAGCTGTAAATGAGGGAAAGATAGCGCGTTCCCGTCACGAGAGTTATGTCGCCATGTATAATGAGATAAAGGATGTCAGACAATGGGAGCAAAAGACAAAAAATGCATGATAATTGGGGCCGTTCCCATAGAGGGCGGTGAAATCTTTGAGGAGTATGATCCCAAGGACTTTTTTGTGATATGCGCGGATGCGGGTTATGAGACAGCGGAGAAGTTTGGAATTACCCCTGACCTCATTGTCGGCGATTTTGACTCCGCCAAGTCCAAGCCTCCAGAGGGCGTGAGGTGCGTTTCGCTTCCCGTAGAGAAAGATGTCACTGACAGTATGTACGCCGCCATGAGGGGCATAGCCAGGGGATTTAGAAGCTTTGTGCTTTTGGGCTGCCTGGGAGGAGTGAGAAAAGACCATACCATAGCCAACATAGAGGTACTGGCGTATATTCTTCAGCATGGAGGGAATGCTGTATTGGCGGATGAGCGCACGAAGCTGTTCCTCATAAACGGGGGAAGAATCAGGATGGTTTCTGTAAAAGGCGCCACAGTCTCCGTCTTCCCATACGCCTGTCCGTCCTGCACGGTTTCTTATGAGGGGCTTAAATATCCAATGCACCGACAAAAGCTTTTGAGCGGAGGCTTGCTGATGGGCGTCAGCAATTCTGTCGCGGAGGATTTCGCCGAGATTCGCGTTCACGATGGAACTGCCCTTGTCTATATCTCTCAGACTGAATAGTAAAGGACGTGCAGAGATGTTTCCAAAAGAAGTGGAGAGACTTCTTCCACGGGTCCAAAAGCCTGGAAGATATGTTGGCGGAGAACTCAACTCCACCATAAAAGATAAAACAGAAGTGGATGTCCGCTTTGCGTTTTGCTTTCCCGATATATACGAGATTGGCATGTCCCACCTGGGACTGAAGATACTTTACGGTGCGATGAACGCTGTCCCGTATTTTTGGTGCGAACGCGTTTTTGCCCCTTGGACGGATATGGAAGCGCTACTAAGAAAAGAGAAAATCCCTCTTTATGCCCTAGAGAGCGGAGACCCGCTCTCGGACTTTGATTTTATCGGTTTTACCCTCCAGTATGAGCTGAGCTATACCAATATCCTGTATATGCTGGATTTGGCAGGAATACCGTTAAGAAGTTCTGAGAGGACAGAGCTCTTCAATATTGTTGTGGCCGGAGGCCCATGCGCCTGCAACCCAGAGCCGGTTGCGGATTTTTTTGATCTCTTTTTTCTAGGCGACGGGGAAGAGCTGGACTTGGAGGTCATGGAACTCTACAGGCGGTGCAAGAGAGACGGAAAATCTAAAAAGGAATTTCTTTCCATGGCTGCGGGAATTGAGGGGGTTTATGTCCCGTCTCTTTATAGTGTTGAATATAACCGAGATGGCACGGTAAAACAATATATCGCGAGTAAAGGCGCTCCGCAGACTGTCAAAAAGCGGAATATTATGGATTTGGACAGAGCCTTCTACCCGGAATCCTTTCCGGTTCCTATGGTTGAGGTGGTGTTTGACAGGATATCCGAGGAGGTGCTGAGAGGGTGTATTCGCGGATGCAGGTTCTGTCAGGCGGGTTTTATCTACCGGCCTTTCAGGGAAAAATCCATAGATGTCATAGACAGGCAGTGCAGATCTCTATGCGAATCGACAGGGTATGATGAAATTTCTCTCTCATCCTTAAGTACCAGCGACTACGGGGAGCTGTATTCCCTGATAGATAGGTTGCATGAGTGGACCGAGGGGGAGAAAGTAAGCATTTCTCTCCCCTCTCTGAGAGTTGATAATTTTTCCGCGGAACTTATGAACCGCATAAATTCCGTCAGGAAAACCGGACTTACTTTCGCACCAGAGGCGGGAAGCCAGCGCATGAGGGATGTTATAAATAAGAATGTCACAGAGGAGCAGCTTTTACATACTGTTGATATCGCCTTCTCCGAGGGGTGGAACCGCATTAAACTCTATTTTATGATAGGTCTGCCGACAGAGACCATTGAGGATGTGCTTGCCATACTGGAGTTGGGGAAAAAGATAGTAGACGCCTACTATAACAAAAAGGACTTGCAGTCCACGCGCGCAGTGGAAGTAGCTCTCAGCACGGCGGTGTTTGTTCCGAAACCTTTTACCCCGTTTCAGTGGTTTGGGCAGGATAAGATGGACGTTACAAGGAAAAAGCAAAAAATTCTCAGGGATAACAACCGCTCCAAGAGAATAAGCGTCAGTTACAATAGCCCGGAGACGAGCTTTTTGGAGGCGGTATTCGCAAGGGGGGACAGAAGACTTTCAAAAGTTTTGGAGACTGTATATCTTTTGGGCCAGCACTTTGACGCCTGGGACGAGTGCTTTGACTTTAGCCGCTACATGAAGGCGTTTGAGCTTTCTGGTTTGGACCCTGACTTCTATGCCACAAGGGAAAGATCTTTTGAAGAGGTTTTTCCCTGGGATCATTTGGACTATGGCATCAGCAAGGAATTTCTGAAGAGGGAGTGTGAAAAGGCTTACAGGGGGGAGACGACTCCAAACTGCAGGGAAGCCTGCTCAAATTGCGGGGCAAGCTGCTATAAGGGGGGAGTTTGCGTTGCAAAACGTGAGAATATTCTTTAAGAAAAAAGGCTCTGCGCGTTTTATTTCTCACCTAGATTTGGTTCGGGTCATGACCCGCGCTCTCCGCCTAGCGCATCTTCCCGTCTGGTATACAGAGGGGTTTAATCCCAGGGTTTACCTTGCGTTTGCGATGCCGCTATCCCTCGGTATGGCGGGGGAGAGGGAGTGCGTTGATATACGACTTACAGAAGAGATCTCTCTCCCTGAGGTCGCGCAGAGGCTTTCTGAAAGACTTCCCGGGGATATCCCCATAATCAGTGCGGCAAAACCCGTCCACCGTCTGGAGGAGGTTGCCTACGCCCAATATGAGCTTTGTCTGTATGATATGCGCAGGGAAAGAGTCATAGAGGATCTGGAAAAGCTCTTCTCAGGAGAAAAAATAATTGTGTCGAAACATACGAAAAAGGGGAAGAGGGAGATTGACATCAAACCGTATTTCAGCTCTCTGTCACTCATCACAAAGGAGGAGCGAGACGTTTTGATAAGGGTTTCTCTCCCGGCAAGCAACAGCGGCGGAATAAATCCGAGACTCCTCTTAGACGCCCTAGGATATGAGGACATCTTTGAAGAAACCACGAGAGTTAGACTGCTGCTGAGCGATTTTTCAGATTTCGAGTAAAAAATGCTTGCTTTTTTCCAAGTTCTGTGCTAGAATACCTTTGCGTTTCGGTTCACGGGGTTTCTTAAAAGCTTCCCCGTGGGGTTTGCCCGAGGTTTATCCTGCGGCAAAAGCGGACAGTCCTCTGCCTAACTTGGCAAGAATGTCTGGGTGAAAACCTAAATTTTAGGAGGAATGGGATTATGGACGCACTTAAAAAGATCGCTGAGGATTCGTTGAAAAACGAGATTCCCGAGTTCTCCATTGGCGATACTGTCCGGGTAGATGTGAATATCCGAGAGGGAGACAGGGAGAGAATCCAACAGTTTGAGGGTACTGTCATTGCCCGCAAGGGCAGCGGAATTAGCGAGACGTTTACCGTTCGCCGCGTGTCGTATGGCGTTGGTGTGGAGAGGGTGTTCCCCATCCATTCTCCCAATGTTAAGGCAGTGACTGTGGTTCGCCGTGGCCGTGTGCGCAGGGCCAAGCTCTATTATCTGCGCGACCGTGTTGGCAAGGCCGCCAAAGTTAAGAGCCAGATCCGTTAAGCAAGGTAAGCTTGTGGCGAATGGGGACACTGATGGCGTCCCTTTTTTGCTGTCCTATGCGGGGGTAGTATATGGAACCTTCTGATTATGAGAGAGAAGAAAAAGAGGAAAAAAAGCCCTCTAAAACTGTAACGTCCCTGTTGGAGTGGATGGAAGACCTTGCCGGCGCTTTGGTCATAATCGCCATCTTATTCACGTTTGTTTTTCGCATAATAACTGTTACCGGTCGTTCTATGGAGCCAACCTATATGGATGGGGATCGTGTGATGGTTGTGGACGACGTCCTAGGCGTAAAGCAGGGAGATGTCGTGGTGATTACGAACGTGCTGAGCGAACCCATCATAAAGAGGGTAATAGCCACTGAGGGACAGACGGTGGATATTGACTTTGAAAACGGGAACGTTATTATAGACGGGCAAATTCTGGATGAGACGCAGTTTGGGCTGGAAAACGGCATTACTAAGGTGATGTATTCTTCTCTGGACTTGCTGGAGTTCCCGCAGCAGGTTCCGGAGGGCTACGTCTTTGTGCTTGGCGACAACCGGCAGATATCGGAGGACAGCCGCTACCGGGAAGTCGGGATGATTGATAGACAGAATATCCTGGGTAAGGCCGTGCTTTATATATATCCGTTTAGTAAAATCGGGCTGGCAAAGTAAGCTTTATGGGCGATATCTCACTTCAGTGGTATCCGGGACATATGGCGTCCAGCATTAGAAAGATTGAAGAAGATCTCAAAAAGGTTGATGCCGTTGCCGAGCTGATCGATGCCAGAGCCCCAAGGAGCAGTACCAACCCTGCGCTGTCTGCGATTTGCGAGAAAAAACCTCACATTATTCTTTTGGGAAAAAGCGATCTCGCCGATCCTTTGGCTACAAGACGCTGGGTTGAATACTTTAGGAAGGACGGGACCACCGCTGTCCCCGTCAACTGCAGGTCGGGCAAGGGGATTCCGGACTTCCTGTCTGCGACTAGGAGAGTTTCCGCTGAGAAGCTTAGGGACTGGAAAGGGAGGGGAATGGAAAACCGTCCCCTGCGGTTTATGGTGGTGGGAATACCAAATGTGGGGAAGAGTTCGCTTATTAACCGCCTGAAAACTGCCGGAAAGACGAAAGTGGAGGACAGGCCTGGCGTGACGAGGCAAAACCAGTGGTTTTCCGTTGGGGATAAACTGGAGCTTTTAGATACGCCGGGGGTGTTATGGCCCAAGTTTGAAGACCGGACTGTGGGAGAGCATCTGGCGTTTATCGGTTCAATACGGGACGAAATACTGGATTTGGAGAGCCTGGCGGTAAGACTTCTGGAGACCCTTGCCGTCATTTGCCCGGAAAAGCTGGACGCAAGGTATAAGACAGATTTTTCCATTCATCCTCCCGCGTCGGGCATTGAGATGCTTGAGGCAATAGGAAAACAACGCGGGATGTTAAAAAGAGGTTCACAGATAGATACCGAGCGTGCCGCAAGGACGGTTATAGACGAGTACCGCGCGGGAAATTTGGGGGCTATCACCCTGGAGGCGCCGGAGGATTAGGCCGTTTTATGGACTGGTTTTTTTATGAGAGAAAGGCAATGGATTCAGGCCGCAATCTTATCTGCGGGATAGATGAGGCGGGGCGCGGCCCCCTCTTTGGACCGGTTTGCGCTGCTGCAGTGATTTTACCTCCTTTTTGCCGGATTGAAGGTTTAGACGATTCAAAAAAACTTTCCCCCAAAAAGCGGGAATTCCTCTTTGATGTCATATGTGAAAAGGCCGTTGCCTACGGTATTGGTTTTGCCAGTGCAGAGGAGATCGACGCTGTCAACATATTAAACGCGACTTTTCTTGCGATGAGCAGAGCGTATGACAATATGAAATTGGCGGCAGACTGGGTATTGGTGGACGGGAATCGTTTTCCAAAGCTTCCCGTCCCGGGAGAGTGCATAATAGGCGGCGACGGAAAGTCCGCGAGTATCGCCGCTGCCTCCATCTTGGCAAAGGTCAGCAGGGACCGTCTTTTGCTGGAATACGATAAGAAGTACCCCGAATACGGATTTTCAAAACATAAGGGTTATGGAACGAAGGCCCACTATGAGGCAATAAGGAATTGCGGAATTCTCCCTGAACACAGAAAGAGTTTTTTGAAAAATCTCAAAGAGAAGGGGATACGGGATGAATAGGGCTGAAATCGGTGTCCTGGGTGAAGAGCATATCGCAAAATTTTTGGAGAACAGAGGCTGCAAGATTCTGGAAAGAAACTACCACTGCCGCTTCGGCGAGATAGATATTATAGCGAGCAGCGGGATATGGCTCCTTTTTGTCGAGGTAAAAACCCGTACCGAGGGGAGCATGACCCAGCCCTTTGAGGCCATCACCCCGCAAAAGCAGCAAAAGATAATCCTGACCGCGGGAAATTATATTGTCGAGCACCGGCCGCAGCTGCAGCCGCGCTTTGACGCCGCAGCGGTCTATGTGAAAAACGGAAAAGTTACGAGAGAGGAATATCTGGAAAACGCTTTCAGCCTCGCAAGTGAGACGTGAAGACGCTTCTGAGATTACATAGTGGAAAGCGGGAAAATGGCTTTATACGCGATCTCTGACCTGCATCTGTCCTTAGGGGAGGACAAGCCTATGGACGTTTTCCCCGGGTGGAAGGATTATGTAGCACGCCTTGAGGAAAACTGGAAATCCACAGTTAACACGGGGGATACCGTCGTCATTGCCGGCGATATCTCTTGGGCAATGAGACTGGAGGATACCGTAGAGGATTTTTCATTTTTGAATTCACTCCCCGGGGAGAAGATACTACTCAAAGGAAACCACGACTATTGGTGGAGCACAAGGAACAAGATGGATTCTTTCCTGAGTTCCAATGGCTTTGAATCCCTGCATATTCTGCATAACGATGCCTATCTGGTGGGGGATAAGTCCGTCTGCGGCAGCAGGGGGTGGCTCTGCGGCTCCAGTACCGAGGAGGACAGGAAGATCATCTCTCGCGAGGCCGGGAGGCTTCGGACTTCTATAGATGCCGCCAAAAAGCTGGGGGGAGAGCCGGTGGCTTTCCTGCACTATCCCCCCGTATATGACGGGGCGTTAAGTGAGGAGATCATGGATGTGCTGGTAAAGGAAAACATCAGGCGCTGCTATTTTGGACATATACATGGGAGGTATGCGTCCAGAAGGGCTTTGCTTGAGAGTTGCCGCGGGGTGGGGCTTTCGCTGATATCTTGCGATTTTGTAGGCTTTACCCCTGTGCTGATTTCCTAGTAAGAGACATTCTTGAGATTTTGTCTTTTTTGCAAATTATTCTCTCCCAAGTGTGGATTTTTAGGGTGTGATATGATATAATACAATAGACCAGAGTGGCGTTTTCGCCATTTGCTGTAAATTTGAAAGTAAGTTTAGTATTGAGAGGAACAGATTATGGAACTGACTTCGGTAAACAATGTCTCAGTAAATCACAGTGAGATCAAGATCCACTTAAGCGGCAAGGAGCTGGACGATGCGGTAAATGCGGTATACAGAAACGAGAGCAAGAAGATCAACGTCCCCGGATTCCGCAGAGGCCATGCGCCGAGAGCCATCATCGAGAAGTATTATGGAAACGACGTATTTTTTGAGGCGGCGATCAATCACTTATATCCCGGGGCGCTTAGCGATGCCTTGGAAAAGAGTAAGCTGGACGTCGTGAGTGTCACTAAATTTAATGTTGACAGCATCTCCAAGGAGAACGGGGTGGACTGCACTATCTCCGTCGTCACTAACCCCGAGGTAGAGATTGAGGGGTATAAGGGCATTGCTGTATACAGAGATCCGCTGACTGTTACGGACGGAGAGATAGATCAGGAGATAGAACGCGTGAGAGAGCGGAATTCCCGGACCGTTACCGTTGAGGGCCGTGCGGCGGAAAACGGGGACATAACCGAGATAGACTTTGAGGGATTTGTTGACGGAGAACCGTTTGAGGGCGGCAAGGGTGAGAACTTCGAGCTGACCTTGGGAGCCGGACAGTTTATTGAGGGGTTTGAGGAGCAGGTCGCCGGACATCTTCCCGGAGATGAGTTTCAGGTGAACGTCACTTTCCCCGATGACTACCATGCCGAAGAGCTGAAATCCAAGCCCGCGGTTTTTAATGTGAAGCTTCACGAGATAAAGCACAAAGAACTGCCCGTGGTAGATGACGAGTTTGTGAAAGATGTCAGCGAATTTGACAGCGTTGCTGATTATCGCAAGAGCATAGAGGAGAGCATCCTGAACACTAAGCGCCAGGAGGATGAAAGAGCGGTAGAGAACCAGGTCGCCGACGCAGTTGTTGAGAGGGTGAAGGTTGAGCTGCCTGAAGAGATGATCGAGGAGGAGATTGACGGGCTGATAGATAACTTCAATTACCGCCTGCGCTCCTCTGGGTTAAGCCTTGAGACCTATCTGAAATATATGAATATGGATACCGAGGGACTTAGGAAGCAGTACAGGCCGAACGCCGAGAGGCAGCTTAAGCTCAGGCTTGCGCTTGAAAAGATCGCCGAGCAGGAGGAGCTAAGCGTAAGCGAGGAGGAGATTGAGGAGCAATACGGGAAGCTTGCCGCGGATTACGGGGTGACAGTTGAGGCCGCCAAGAAGAGCGTTTCAAAGGAGGGCATGAGAAGAGACGCACTTATAGGCAAGGCGGCAGATTTTGTAAAGGAGAATGTCACCGTAAACCCCGAACCCGCACCGGAGGAGGAGAAAGAGACAGAGGAGGAGAAAAACTCTGAAGAGCCGCAGGAGGAAACCCAGCCGGAAACTTCTGAGAATTGACCGGCCCCAATTAACTTTCTGATCAACCAAATTTTGGCATAATTAATTTTGAGAGGAGAAGGTTTATATGAACATGAGCTTAGTTCCGTACGTGGTGGAGCAGACCAGCAGGGGAGAGCGTTCCTACGATATTTTTTCCCGCCTGCTTAACGACAGGATTATCCTGCTGGACGATGAGGTCAACAGCGCCTCTGCCGGGGTAGTCGTGGCAGAGCTCCTATATCTTGAGGGGCAGGACCCGGAGAAGGATATCTCCCTCTACATAAACAGCCCCGGAGGGGTCATAACGGACGGAATGGCGATTTATGACACAATGCAATATATCCGCTGTGACGTCTCCACGATATGTGTGGGCATGGCGGCAAGCATGGGCTCTTTCCTTCTTGCGGCGGGGACCAAGGGTAAGCGTCTGGCGCTGCCCAACAGCGAGATCATGATCCACCAGCCCAGCGGCGGGGCCCAGGGGCAGGCCACTGATATCAGCATTCAGGCGAACCATATACTGAGAATAAAGAAAAAGCTGAATACCATTCTGTCAGAGCGCACTGGACAGCCCCTAGAGGTTATAGAGCGGGATACGGAGAGGGATAATTTCATGACGGCCCAAGAGGCCTTGGAGTATGGAATTATTGACAAGGTGATAGAGCACCGTTAGGAGGTGGCGACCATCGATAGCCAGATATACTGTTCCTTTTGCGGGAAACCCCAGTCCATGGTTGGCAGGATTATAGCCGGGACAAACGCCTATATCTGCGAGGACTGCGTGAGGGTCTGCATGGATCTCATCGACGACGGGGAGAGGCAGCCGGAGCCCGCCGGAAAGGGCCGCATAAACAGAGAGCAGTCGGGTTCCCAGGGAACGATACTTCCAAAGCCGCAAGAGATAAAGAGAAAACTGGACGAGTACGTTATAGGGCAGGAGGATGCGAAGATTGCGCTTTCTGTCGCAGTGTACAACCACTACAAGAGGGTATTTTTCAATGATTCCGACGGGGCGGAACTCTCCAAGAGCAATGTCCTGCTCCTAGGTCCTACGGGTGTGGGTAAGACCTATCTTGCGCAGACTTTGGCAAAGCTGCTGGATGTTCCCTTCGCTATAGCGGACGCCACAACGCTTACAGAAGCGGGCTATGTGGGAGAGGATGTCGAGAACATTCTCTTAAGGCTCATCCAGGCCGCGGACTATGATCTTGACAGGGCAGAGCGGGGGATAATCTATATCGACGAGATAGATAAGATCTCACGCAAGTCAGAGAATCAGTCCATCACCCGCGATGTGAGCGGGGAGGGTGTGCAGCAGGCACTGTTAAAGATCTTAGAGGGTACTGTTGCCGGCGTTCCCCCAAAAGGCGGTAGAAAGCATCCCCAGCAGGAGAATATCAATATAGATACTTCCAATATCCTGTTTATCTGCGGAGGGGCCTTTGATGGCTTAGAAAAGATCGTCCAGCAGAGGTCGGCTTCAACAGTCCTCGGGTTTGAGGGCGTTGTTATGGGGAGCAAGGAGAGAGAGGACAAAAACTGGATGAGGGAGGTCACCCCGCATGACCTGGTCAAATACGGGCTGATTCCCGAGCTGGTCGGGCGTGTCCCCGTCATTGCGGCGCTAGATCCCCTAGATGAGGAGTCTCTTGTGCGGATTCTCAAAGAGCCGAAGAATTCATTGGTCAGCCAATACAAACGCCTGTTCTCAATGGATGGAGTTGAGCTTGTCTTTACGGATGACGCGCTCAAGGCCGTGGCGAAAAAGACCCTAGAGAGGAAAACGGGGGCAAGAGGGCTGCGCTCTGTGATGGAGGAGCTGTTGGTTCCGCTGATGTACCGCGTTCCAAGCGAGTATACCATAGAACGGGTCACCGTCACAGAGGAGATGGTTGAGGGCTCTTCTCCGCCGGAGATTGTCACCAACCCGAACCGCAAGCCAGTGAAGATCAGGGTAAGCGAGAGACCGCGGCGCAAGACGCGAAACGACTACGCCTCTTAAAGGCTAAAGTTAAGATATTCATAGCAGGACGGCAGAACTCTTTGCCGCCTGTTTTTATTTTTGCCAATATCCTTGCCGGGAAATCTTGAGAAAATATAGCGCAGCAGAGTGGGAAACTCTCAATCCAGCAGATAGGGCAGGAAATATTGGACCTGCTTATACCACCATGGCCAGTCGTGATTGACGTCATAGCCCCAGTAATCCACCCAAATATTTATGCCGAGCTCTTGAAAGCGCCGGTCCAGGTATTGGGTACTCCATGGAATTTCCCAGGCGCCAAGCCCCACGCAGACCGCCGCCTTGTGCCGGTTGTACTCCTCTATAAACGGGTGATCGGGGGGAAAGTTCGACATATAGTCGGTGATGGAGTTTTTATAGACAGTATCATCCATATAGTCTCCGAAAAAATGGGAGGCGTTGTAGACCCCGCTGAGGGCAAGGCAGCGGTCGAAGAGATCAGGAAAACGCAGATAGAGGTTCAGAGCGTGGGTCGCCCCAAGAGAACAGCCGAAAGTCATGATACCGGGATAGCCGTCCCAGCCGTTTACCTCATTTGCGATTTCCCGCACAAAGGGAACAACCTCCTGGGTGATATACTCTATCCACCTCTCGTGAAGCTGCATCCGCCAGTATGGGTCCCCGTTAGTGTCGCTATATGTCTCCGCGTCGATGGTGTTGATGGAGCAAACGATACATTCCCCGCTATCTATCCAGGGGGAGAAGACATCAGCCATATGGAAGTTCTCAAAATCATAGAAATGCCCGTCCTGACAGGGGATGAAGAGTATGGGCTTACCCGTATAGCCGTAGGTTTTTATGGGCATCTCCCGTTCCAAAATATTGCTGTAAAAGTCAAAATAGTTGGTTTCCATAGCAGCCTCTCATAAATTGTAGAATAGCGTCTCCATAAAGAACGGCACCTGCCGCTCCCAGGAGGCCTCTGTGTGGGTTCCGTCGGGGATAATCCGGCTATCTAGGAAGATTCCCTTTTTGATCAGCATGGCCGTGACGTCAGCGTAAATATTTTTCGCGCGCTGAGAGGGAGTCTCATTTGATCCGTTATCCATATAGAGAACTGTCCGCCCCGGCTGCGCAGAGCGAATCATCTGCTTGACGCCGTCCGGGGAAAAGTATAGTGAGGGGGAAAGGGCCGCACCGCGGCTGAAGATCTCGTTATATTCCATAAGGGCATAGATTGTCATCAGTCCCCCCATAGAGCTGCCGGAGATGAAGGTATGGTCCCGATCCCCAAGGGTGGGATAATTCAAGTCGATATACGGTTTGAACTCGTTTACATAGTATTCCATGGTGAGCTTTCCGCGGCCGGTTATACTTCCCCAGTGCGCAGCGTGAAAATCGAACGGAGAATACTCTGAGAGGCGGCCCCCGCAGGGCTCTTCCTCCCCGTGGTGATTACATTCAATGGCCGCCACAATAAGCGGGACGTCATTCTCTGTAAGGTATTTTAAGATGCCCCAGCTCTTCCCGTAGGAGGCGTCGGCGTCGAAAAACAGGTTTTGTCCGTCAAACATATACAGTACGGGGAAGCGGGATTCGGGCTCGGCATACATGGAATCGGGAACGTAGACATATGCCTTGCGCTCTTCATCCCCGGTAAGTTCGGGCAGGGTTATTAGCCATTCTTTATACATGGAAACGCTCACTATCCTTTGTTGATTTCATAATGGATTATACCACGAAACTTATCTCACTTCAACCTTTAAGGATGTAATTTATTCCTTGCCATTTTAGCCCTGTCATGTTATAATACGCCACGCAGGGGGCTATATGACCTTGAAAAAGAATAGGAGGGAAATTGGATGAAAAAATACGCAGTCAGTTTTCTTGCCGCCATACTGGGGCTTGCGCTGCTACTCTCGGGATGCGGCAGCACGTCTAAGGGCGGCGAGCAAAGTGCTTTTTCTGACTTTTCCGATGTAGCGCAGAACGGGACAGCTGAACGGCCGGCAGCCCCGGAATACGAATCCGGGCAGGAATACCTCACCGAGAGCTCTGAAAACTTAGAAAAGACGGATGCAGAGGTTCCCGCGCAGGAGAAAAAGATTGTAAAGCATGTCAATATCAACATGCAGACAATGGAGTTTGAGGAGACCATGGCCGCGATAATCGAAAAGATAGACGAGAGCGGCGGGTATGTTCAAGAACAGAGTGTGGACGGCATGAGCATGTACTATGAGGGCGACTACTATGAGCGCTCTGCCAGAATAGATGCCCGCGTTCCCGTTGAGGATCTGGATTCGGTTGCCGAAAGCATTGGAAAACTTGGGAATGTGACGAGCCAGGACAGCAGTATATCAGATATTTCTGACAGCTATTATGACACTGCCGCGAGGCTTGAGGCCTTGGAGGTTCAGGAGGACAGGCTGCTGGAGCTTATGTCCCAGGCTGAAAACGTGGAGGATATCATAAAACTGGAGGATGCGCTTAGCAATGTCCGGCTTCAAATCGAAGAGCTGACAGCAACCATTGCCAACATGGATAAGCAGGTGGCGTACTCCTATCTCAGCATTTACCTCAGCGAGGTTTCAGAATACCGCGTGGTTGAGAACAGCCCCAAGAACTTTGGCGACAAGATGATGATCTCCCTGCGCAGGGCGGGTGAGAATATAGCTAATGCGCTTGAGGATATACTCTTCTTTGTGGTGGAGAATGGCGTGGTAGTTATCATCTACTTTGCCATAGCCTTGGTTCTTATCTGGGTTGTTGTGAAGATCGTCAGGGTTATCTTCAGAAAGAATTCCAAGAAGAGTAAAAAGGGCAAGAAAGCCATAGCCGCAGATTCCGCAGAGACAGCTGCTACAGGGTCTTCCCCTGCGGATGGTGGCGAGAAAAAAGATCAATAAGCTTGTACGGCAGGTAAGCGCCGGGGCATTCTTCGGGATGCCCTGGTTTTT
>CAZRQD010000010.1:0-35003 GCA_964602365.1 uncultured Acutalibacter sp.
TTCCACCTCCCCCATTTCCCCCGCTTCCCGCTTTGTTCAGTTTTCAGGGTATTGATCCTGAATAAGTTGGTGTTGATTACGTCGAGGGTCCACCCGTTCCCATCCCGAACACGGAAGTTAAGCTCGTACGTGCCGAAGATACTTGGCTGGTGACGGTCCGGGAAAATAGGTTTTCGCCAACACGAAAGACGAGTCGCTAGAATATGGCGGCTCGTTTTCGCGTCTTCCAAAATAGTTTTTACGCTTTAGTTAGCTCTTTACAATTTCCGCACGGGGCGGTATAATACGCCTAGAGAGTGGTTAAGTTTCCGGTGCAAAAGGGTGGTTTTGGTGAAAAAGATTTTTTTGCCTATTCTTTTCCTGGTTCTCGTTCTCCTGCTTTTCACCTCGTGCGATGGGCAGGATTTGGAGGAAATGCCCTCCGGCAGTACACCTGCCCCGCAGGAGAGTGTTTTTCCGGATGGCGCCAGCATAGGCGGCGCGGATATCTCAGGGATGACGGTGGAGGAGGCTATCTCCATCGCAAAATCGGAAATGGCCAGAGAGTGCCGGGAAATCAAAATAATAGCGGATTTTGGCGACGACAATATCCAGCTTCAGGGCGATGATTTCACCTTTACCTCATCGCTTGAAAGCTCTGTGCCGGGATATCTCCAAACGCAGCAGGCTGTGGATTTTCCAATGCCGTATTCTGCAGAGCTCTCGCCGGCAGGGAAGGAAAAACTGGAGGCCGCGCTTGAGACCTGCCAAACTGAGGGAAAGGATGCCACAATAGAGAGCTTCGACATCTCAACCGGAGAATTCACCTTTGTTCCGGAGGAGAAGGGGAAGAGGGTGAACATGGAAAAACTCCTTAAGGATGTGAACACTCTTTTAGAAAACGGGCAGGGCGGCACCGTCAAGGCAGAATTTATCGAGACAGAACCTGCGCTGACGGAGGAGTATCTTCGGGAGAACTTCACCCTGATCTCCTACTATACGACCGTTTCTACGAACAATGCGAACGGGAACAGTAATATGAGGCTGGCGCTTTCCAAAGTAAACGGCACGATTCTTGAGCCCGGAGAGACCTTCTCATATAATGACGCCCTGGGGGACAGCACCACTCCGGATGGAGGCTGGCTGCCCGCAGGGGGGCTAATGCAGGGCGTTTCCGTGGAGATGTACGGCGGCGGGATCTGTCAGGGGTCCACCACACTCTATAACGCCGCCATGATGGCGGGGATGGAGGTAGTTTTCCGCGACTGCCACTCCCGTCCCTCCTCATATTGCCCGATAGGGCTGGACGCTACTGTGGATTACGACAATACCGATTTTAAATTCAAAAACCCACTTGAAAACCCCGTATATATTGCAGCCTGGATGGACGGTGTCACTCTGCATGTCAATTTTTACGGGATTTTTCCGGAGGAGTGGGATGATATCCTGCTTACAAGCTCTCAGACGGGCTCTGAGCCTCCGCTTCAGAGTGTGAGCTTCATGGTGGACAGCAAACTGCAGACGGGGCAGTATGTCCGCAAAACTTCAGGGGAGTACGGCTATACCGCCGAGGCTTTTCGCACCTTCTACAAGGACGGTGTGGAGGTAAGGACGGAGGAGCTGCCGTCATCCCACTACCCGCCGACCGGGATTGTCTACGCCGTGGGACCGGATACCGATACGGAAAAGGTGGACATCACAAAGAAATCAGGCGATGTGAACGCACCGACCCCAACACCGGCGCCCACGCCCGGGGCCAATACTCCGCTTCCCGGGGAGAGTCCCACTCCATATCCCGGGGAATTTCCCCCGGCTGCCAGCCCTTCCCCGGAACCGACTGTAGCGCCTCCGCTTGATCCGTGGGCTGGCCCCGTATTCTAAAAATAGGAGAGCTAAAAAAAGATGAAAGACGGTTTTGTTCGCCTTGCCTCTGCCACACCGAATGTCAGGGTGGCCGATGTGGAATATAATATCTCAGAGATCGAAAAGCAGATCAGAGAGGCGGAAAACCGCGGTGCGGCGCTGGTCTGTTTCCCAGAGCTTGCCGTTACGGGATATACCTGCGGAGACCTCTTTCGGGACAACACCCTTTTGAAAGCCGCTGAGGAAGGGATAAAAAATCTTTTAAAGAATACCGAAAACCTTGATATCTTGATTGCCGCGGGCGTACCGGTGAGATACCGCGGCGCGCTCTATAACTCGTGCGCGATACTCTTCCGCGGGAGACTGCTTGGCCTTGCTACAAAGGAATTCATCCCGAATTATACAGAGTTTTACGAGGCCCGGCATTTTTCTCCCTACCCGTCAGAGGGTAGCGAAGAGATGAATTTTGCCGGGCAGAGAACATTTCTTGGCAGGGATCTTATTTTTTGTTGTGAGAACGTGGAGGACTTCAATATAGGATGTGAAATCTGCGAGGACCTCTGGAGTGCATGCCCGCCAAGCGTAAAACTCGCGGAAAACGGGGCCGCAGTCATACTCAACCCCTCCTGCAGCGACGAAACGGTCGGAAAAGCTGAGTACAGGAGAGAGCTTGTAAAGCAGATGTCTGGACATTTGCTTTCCGCTTACCTGTATTCCGACAGCGGAGAGGGCGAATCCACCACTGATATGGTATTTGCCGGGCATGACCTAATAGCCGAAAACGGTTCGATATTAAACGAAAGCGGAGTTTTTGAATCACCGCATATTATTTTTGCCGACATAGACCTGCAGCGCCTTATATCCGAGCGCAGGAGAATGAATACCTGGCGGGACAGATCTGACCCCGAGATAAGAAAAATCCCGTTTAGTTTTGAAAATGAGACCATAGAGCGCTTTACCGCGGAGAGGATTTTTTCCAAAACTCCGTTTGTCCCCGGTGAGAGGGAAGGACTGGCCGACCGCTGCGAACTGATATTGACCATGCAGTCCGTGGGGCTTGCGACTAGGCTCTCTAAAATCGGCTGCAGGGATGCGGTGTTAAATCTCTCCGGAGGGCTGGACTCCACCCTGGCGCTTTTGGTCTGCGCAAGGGCGTTTGACAGGCTGGGCATTAAAAAAACGGGGATTCACTGTCTCTCTCTGCCGTGCTTTGGCACGACTGCCCGGACCAAGTCCAACGCGCAGAGGGTCGCGGAGGAGATGGGAGCGGATTTTAGAGAGATCCCCATAACCGATGCCGTGAGAATACATTTCAGGGATATAGGGCAGGACGAAAATAGGCTGGACGTAACCTTTGAAAACTCTCAGGCCAGAGAGCGGACGCAGGTGGCGATGGACCTCGCCAACAGGTTAAACGGAATTGTCATCGGCACAGGTGACCTCTCAGAGCTGGCCTTGGGCTGGAGTACCTATAACGGGGACCATATGTCCATGTATGGCGTAAATGCCTCTATACCCAAGACTTTGGTGCGGTATCTCGTCAGGCATGAGGCAGAGAGGAGCGGCGACAGGCTAAAGGCCGCCCTTTTGGACATTTTGGCGACGCCGGTAAGCCCCGAACTCCTCCCGCCTAAAGACGGGGAGATCTCACAGAAGACGGAGGAGCTTGTGGGGCCGTATATCCTGCACGACTTTTTCCTATACTATATGCTGCGCTTTGGATTTTCCCCGGGGAAAATCTACCGCATGGCCCTCAGAACTTTTGAGGGAGATTTTGAACCATCCGAAATCAAAAAATGGCTAAGCTCCTTCTACCGCCGCTTTTTCTCGCAGCAGTTCAAACGGTCCTGCCTGCCGGACGGACCAAAGGTGGGCTCTGTGACACTCTCTCCGCGAGGGGACTGGCGGATGCCGAGCGACGCCAATGCGGCGCTCTGGCTCAAGGAGATCGAGGAGCTGTAGATGAAGCACTATCTTGATAACAGCGCCACGACAAAGGTCCTGCCGCAGGCGGCGCAAAAGGCCCTCTATATCATGACAGAGGATTATGGAAATCCCTCCTCTCTGCACTCCATGGGTTTTGAAGCCAAACGGGAGCTTGAGACGGCTAGGGGAATCATAGCCGCAAGACTGAGAGCCGACCCGTCTGAAATTATATTTACCTCCGGCGGGACAGAGGCGAATAACCTCGCCGTCCTTGGAGCCGCAGAGGCCCTCAAGAGGAGAGGAAACAGAATAGTTATAAGCGCTGCAGAGCACGAGTCTGTACTGAGGCCGGCAGATGTTCTGGAAAAAGACGGGTTCGAGGTAATCAAGCTCTCGCCGGACAGGGACGGGCATTTGAGTGAAGAGGCCATATACGGGGCGGTAAACGAGAAGACCATCCTCGTAAGCCTTATGCTGGTGAATAACGAGACGGGGGCCGTCTTTCCGGTCAGCGCGGCCAAAAGGGCGCTAAGCCTGGCCAAAGCCCCCGGCGTTTTGCATGTTGACGCCGTACAGGCTTTTGGAAAAATTCAAATAAACCCCCGGACCCTGGGCGCCGATTTGATTACCGTGAGCGGCCACAAAATCCACGCACCAAAGGGTGTGGGAGCGCTCTACATAAAAAACGGTGTCCGACTCCTCCCGCGGGCTTTGGGAGGGGGACAGGAGAGAAATCTCCGCTCTGGAACTGAGAGCCTGCCGCTAATCGCGGCTTTTGGGGAGGCTGTGCGCCTGATGCCCAAAGAGAGCGAAACCCTGAAAAAGGTAGGCGAGCTAAACCTCTTTTTAAGGGATGGGCTTTCAAAGATCCCCGGGGTGGTTTTGAATTCTCCCCCCGACGCCCTGCCGTATCTGCTCAATTTCTCCGCCGGGAGGGTCCGCGCCGAGACGCTGCTCCACTTTCTCTCTGACAGGGAGATCTACGTCTCTTCGGGCTCTGCATGCGGGCGGGGCAAACCCAGCCATGTGCTTTTGAGCATGGGGCTTGAAAGGGAGAGGGTAAGTTCGGCTATAAGGGTGAGCTTCTCCCGGTTTTCGGAAAAGTCCGATGTGGAGGCTCTGCTCTCCGCCGTGAGGGAGGGCATAAACACTCTGGCCCATGAATAGGAGGTTCTCCATGCAAAGGGAGGTTATTTTGCTTAAACTGGGCGAGGTGGTTTTGAAGGGGCTGAACCGCCGCGCTTTTGAGGATTCTCTGCTAAAGGGCATACGCCACAGGCTCTCCTCTGCCGGGGATTTTTCTGTAAGCACACTTCAAAGCACGGTCTATGTTATACCGGAGAATGACGTGGCCGATATGGATTTGGCATTTGAGCGGCTTAGAAAGATCTTTGGCGTGGTAAAACTCACGAGGGCCGGGGAGACGGAGAAGGACCTCTCCGCAATTTGCAGGTGTGCGGGAGAATACCTGGCGGATGAGCTCATCTCTGCGAGGACTTTCAAGGTGGAGTGCAAACGCGCAGATAAAAAATTTCCTCTCAAGTCTCCGGAGATCTCCGCAGAGGTCGGCGCGTACCTGCTGGAGCTCTATCCCCATCTAGAGGTGGACGTCCACTCTCCCGACATAACCGTCTGGATAGAGGTGAGGGAGACATGCGCCTACGTCCACGGCGACCCTGTCCCCGGCGCCGGGGGAGTGCCCGGGGGAACGGGAGGGAAGGCGGTCTCACTCGTATCCGGGGGCATAGACAGCCCAGTCGCAAGCTACCTCATGGCAAAGAGGGGTCTGGAAATTACAGCGGTACATTTTCACAGCCCTCCGTATACCGGAGAGAGGGCCTTAGACAAGGTAGAGCGTCTCTTGAAGGTAGTCTCGTCATATGCCGGCAGAATAAAACTTATCTCAGTTGAATTCACCCACCTGCAGGAGGAGATCCGCGACAAGTGCAGGGAGGATCTGGCGACTGTGATATTGAGGCGTTTCATGCTGAGGGCCGCAGAGAGGATCGCCATGGGAGAGGGATGTTCGGCGCTGATTACCGGAGAGAGTTTAGGGCAGGTGGCAAGCCAGACCCTGGCGGCAATCTCCTGTACGGATGCCGTAACGGACTTGCCTGTCTTCCGTCCGCTTATCGGCGCCGACAAAAACGAGATAGTGGAGCTCTCCCGCAGAATCGGAACATATGATATTTCTATAGAGCCGTATGAGGACTGTTGTACAATCTTTACCCCAAAGCACCCGCGCACAAGACCGATCTTGAGGTTTGTGGAGGAGGCGGAGCGCGCCATTGACGGGAAAGGCCTTTTGGAAGAGGCCCTTGGGAAAACAGAGGAAAAGATAATCCTGCCGTAGGATAAGGAGGAAAACATGAACGCGGAGATCATTTCAGTGGGGACGGAACTGCTCTTGGGGCAGGTGGTGAATTCCGACACGGCGATAGTCGCGAGAGAGCTCTCTGCCCTGGGCATAGGCCTGCACTATACCTGTGTGGTGGGCGACAACCCTGAGAGGCTGAGGGAGGCCGTAAATACGGCCTTATCCAGGAGCGACCTGCTAATAATGACGGGCGGGCTTGGCCCCACAACGGACGACCTTACTAAGGAGACTACCGCCCGCGCCGCCGGCAAAAAGCTTGTACTGCATGAGGAGAGCCTGGAGAGGATCAAAAATTATTTTGGCGGAAGGCTAATGACCAAAAACCAGGAGAAACAGGCATGGCTGCCGGAGGGTTGCACCGTCCTGAAAAACGACAACGGCACCGCCCCCGGCTGCGCGTTTAAGGCAGAAAGCGGCTGTACTGTCATCATGCTCCCCGGGCCGCCAAGCGAGCTTGAACCCATGCTGAAAAACGAGGCCGTGCCGTATCTCAAAAAGAGCCAGGAATCGGTGATTCTCTCCCATAACGTCCATATCTACGGCTTGGGAGAGGCGCCCGTTGCAGAGATAATGGACGACAGAATGGACGGCGAGAACCCAACGCTTGCCCCCTATGCGAAAGAGGGAGAGTGTATGCTTAGGGTGACTGCAAAGGCCCCGACAGGGGAGGAGGCCGAAAAGCTGATGGCGCCGCTTCTCGAAGAGATAAAAACCCGTCTGGGAGACTATATATATGGTATAGACGTGGAGAGCTTGGAAGAGGTGGTCGTCAGGGAACTCAAAAAAAGCGGTAAGACCCTCTGCACGGCCGAGTCCTGCACGGGGGGTCTTTTGGCCAAGAGAATAACGGATATCCCCGGCTCTTCAGAGGTATTTAATATGGGGTTTGTGACGTATTCAAACGGGGCGAAGGAGGCTCTCCTCTCTGTTCCGGCTGAGATTTTAGCGGCCCACGGCGCGGTCAGCGCAGAGACGGCAAGGGCCATGGCGGAGGGCGCGGTGAAGCGCTCTGGAAGTGACCTTGGAGTAGGCATTACAGGGATAGCGGGACCGGACGGAGGTACCCCTGAAAAACCCGTGGGGACCATCTATATAGCCCTCTCTGACGGGGAGAATACCTGGGTGGCAAAGCGTGAGACCATAGGCAGGTTCAAGACGAGGGAATGGCATCGCCACTGCGCCGCCTCGCAGGCGCTGGATATGGTGAGACGGTATCTTGCCGGGCTTCCCGTGGTGAGGTGAAAATGGCCGTCGGCAGATTCGCCCCAACTCCCAGCGGTTACCTGCATTTGGGGAACCTCTGCTGTTTTCTGCTGGCGTGGCTCTCCGCAAAAAGCAAGGGCGGGGAGATGATTCTCCGCGTGGAGGACCTGGACCGCGAGAGGACCTATCCCGCGTTAGAGGAGCAGGCGGAGGAGGACCTGCGCTTTTTGGGGCTTGACTGGGAGCGCGGCGGCCTCTCGGACTCCCGCGAATTCAGGCAGAGCGAGAGGAGCGGGATCTATGAGGAGTTTCTCGCCTCTCTTACCGCGCGCGGACTTACCTATCCCTGCTTCTGCAGCAGGGCCGAGCTCCACGCGGCGAACGCCCCGCACTCCACAGACGGCGACCCCATATATAATGGAAAGTGCAGAGGTTTGAGCGCCGAGGATATAGAAAATCTCAGCAAAAAGCGCTCTCCCGCCGTAAGGCTAATGGTGAAGGGAAAAGTATCCTTTACTGACGGACATTACGGATTTTACGAGCAGGACTTAGAGAGGGACTGCGGGGATTTTATTCTGCGCCGTTCCGACGGGGTATTCGCCTATCAGCTAGCGGTGGTTGCGGACGACGCGCTGATGGGCGTCACAGAGGTGGTGCGCGGGCGGGACCTGATCTCCTCCACCCCAAGGCAGATCTATCTGTATAATCTTCTTGGGTTTTCCCCGCCGCTTTTTTTCCACACGCCGCTTTTACTGGATTCCCAAGGGAGGAGACTCTCCAAGCGGGACAGGGATATGGGCCTCTGTGCGCTGAGGGAGAGAGGCTTTAAGGCAGAGCAAATAATAGGAGGGCTCGCGTTTTTGATGGGCCTTATAGACAGACCTGAGCCCGTTGGGGCAGGGGAGCTGGTGCCGGAATTTTCCTGGGACAAAGTGCCGAAAGAGGACGTGAGACTGCCCGGAAATTTTTTCGGTTCATAGTTTTTTTACGATTTATTTACTTTTAGACGGTGAGGTCCGGGACAAATTTTTGATATAATAATCTGCGCCAAAAAATTGAAAGGACGAAATTACCAGTATGCTGGAACTCAAAAAAATTGTTAAGGATTACCCGGGAGGAGAAGGGGCGGTTCATGCCCTTAGAGGGGTCAGTCTGGAATTCCGCGAGAGCGAGTTTGTGGCCGTTTTGGGTCCGTCCGGCTGCGGAAAGACCACACTGCTGAACATCATAGGAGGGTTGGACCAGTATACCGAGGGGGATCTGCTCATAAACGGGCGCTCTACAAAGGACTTCAAGGACAGGGATTGGGACGCGTACCGCAACCACTCTGTGGGATTTGTATTCCAGAATTATAATCTGATTCCGCACCAGTCCGTTTTGAGGAATGTAGAGCTAGCGCTGACCCTGGCCGGCGTCCCCAAGGCTGAGCGCAGGAGAAGGGCAAAAGAGGCGCTTGACAAGGTTGGGCTCTCCTCGCAGATCAAAAAGAAGCCCGGGCAGCTCTCCGGCGGACAGATGCAGAGGGTGGCGATAGCCAGGGCAATAGTGAACAACCCAGAGATAATTCTCGCGGACGAACCCACCGGTGCGCTTGACACCCAGACGAGCATACAGGTGATGGAGCTTTTGAAGGAGATCTCACGGGACAGGCTTGTGGTGATGGTTACCCACAACCCAGAGCTTGCCGAGCAGTACGCCACGAGGACCATCAGGATTTTAGACGGCGAGATACAGAGCGACAGCCTCCCCCTCACGGATTCTGAGCGGGCTGACGCATATGAAAAGTTAAAAAAGCAAAACGAGGGAAAAAAGAGGCGCGAGAAAAAACCCAGCATGAAGCTTACCACCTCCTTTGGGCTCTCGCTCAACAACCTCTTCACAAAAAAGGGGAGGACCGCCCTGACCAGCTTTGCCGGCAGCATTGGCATAATTGGCATTGCGCTGATCCTAGCTGTCTCCACCGGTACCACGGCATATATAGACTCCGTACAGGAGGAGACGCTGTCCTCCTATCCGCTGACTCTTCAGGCGCAGAGCCTGGATATGGGGTCTGTCATGCAGACCTTCATTGGGGACGCCGCTTCGGGAGGAGAGCATGAAAACGACGCGGTATATGAGAAGACGGTCGCCTATGATATGGTAAACGCGCTTAATACCGCAGAGTTTACAAAAAACGACTTGCGCTCTTTCAAAACACGGCTTAAGCGGGAGATGGACGATCCCGAAAGCGTTCTCTCCACCGCCTTAAGCGGGACGGGATATTCCTATGACCTGGATCTTTTGATCTATACAGAGGACATAGACGGCTCCATAATCCGGTCTGATTCAGAGGAGCTTATGGAGGAGCTGCTTAGAGAACATCTGGGCATGGACTTTTCCGGAATCACTGAGGGTGGAGCAATCGAATCCGAGGGCATAATGACGGGTCTTTCCATGCTTGGGGATATGTCGGCTGCGAATTCCTCCCTCACCCTGTGGGAGGAGATGCTCCCCGGGAATGCCGGAGAGGTCATCAACCCCATGTTAAAAGATCAGTATGACGTGATTTACGGAGACTGGCCAGAAAATTACGACGAGATTGTGCTTGTCTTAGATGAGAGGAACGAACTTGACGATATGGCGCTCTATGCCATGGGACTGAAGAGCAAGGCCGAGATGGACGAGCTGACGCAGTCCGCCCTGGACGGCGAGGAGTTGGAGGCGGCAGAGCAGAAGTTCAGCTATGAGGAGATTTGCTCCAGAGAGTTTCACGCAGTGCTTCCCGCCGACTGCTTCACGCTTGACGAACCCACAGGGACCTATAAGGACCTCAGGGAGACGGAGGCAGGGTTAAAATATCTCTACGACAACAGCTTAAAGCTAAAGGTTACCGGGATAATCCGCCCAAAGGAAGGCGCGCTCTCTCCCATGCTTTCGGGCTCTATAGCCTACACCTCCGGGCTTACGGAATACGTTATAGAGGAGTCGCATAAATCGAAGGCCATCGCCGCCCAGCTGGAGAGCGAGGATACCGATATCTTTACAGGGCTTCCGTTTAGCTCTAATGTCGGGAACCTTGAGGACAGCGAAAAAGAGAAGGAGTTTAGGGCATATGTGGAAAAGCTGGATACCGCCCGCAAGGCTGAGGTATACGGCAAGATAACCGGACTGCCCGACCCCGCCGAGGTGGAGGCTTATACAGAGCAGGTCATGGCGCAGATGGATCGCGAGACCATCGAGGCACAGCTGGGTGATGCCATGAGAGCCCAGACCGGTATGGATGAGCAGACTGTCTCGGAATATCTTTCCGAGATGGAGGACGAGGACCTAAACGAGCTGTTTTCCGGGCTGATAGAGGAGCAGTACAAGGCGCAGTACGCCGAAAAAGCGCAGGAGGGTTTAGCGGGCATGCAGCCGGAGATGTTGGCCGCGGCCCTCAATGAGGCAATGCCGGGCTATACCGAGGAGCAGTGCGCAAGATTTTACGATGAGGTTCTGGATTTCTCAGAATCGACCCTGGACGACAACCTCAGCATACTTGGGAATCTGGACCTGGAGAGCCCCTCTGAAATCCACCTCTACGCAAGCTCTTTCGAGGCCAAAGACTCCATTGTGGATTTTATAGATTCCTATAACGACAGTGTGGATGAGCTCTCGCGGATAAACTATACGGACTATGTGGGGCTGATGATGTCCTCGGTGACGTCCATAATAAACGCCATCACCTATGTCCTTGTCGCGTTTGTGGCGGTCTCGCTGGTAGTCTCGTCCATTATGATAGGGGTCATCACCCTGATCTCCGTACAGGAGCGCACCAAGGAGATCGGCATACTCAGGGCAATTGGCGCCAGCAAGGGGAACGTCTCCAGCATGTTCAACGCCGAGACGGTGATAATAGGCTTTACCTCCGGAGTTCTTGGCGTTTTGGTGACATACCTCCTCTGCATACCGATAAACGCCATACTCCATACCCTTACGGGGGTGACGACGCTGAGCGCCTACCTGCCGGTACCCGCGGCGATTATTCTTGTGGCGATAAGCGTTGGGCTGACGCTGTTCTCCGGCATCATACCCTCCCGCAGCGCAGCGAGGAAGGACCCGGTAGTCGCGCTTAGGACAGAATAGAGACGGCGCAAAGTGAGATCTATCCTAAACATATAAAAGGGAAACCTCCCCGATGTATGGGGAGGTTTTCGTTTGCTTTTATTTAAGTGAGAGGTAGCCGTTCAGTATATCCGGGTAAAAACTTTTTACGCGCGGGTCCCGGCGGCAGCCGTCACTCAAGCTCGAATGCGCCGGTATAGAGCTGATAGTACTGTCCCCTCTGGGCGATTAGCTCCTCGTGGGTGCCGCGCTCTATTATCCTGCCATGCTCCAGGACCATGATGCTGTCAGAGTTCTGTACGGTGGAGAGCCTGTGGGCTATGACAAAGACCGTCCTGCCCTGCATAAGCTTATCCATTCCGCGCTGAACAAGCAGTTCTGTACGCGTATCTATGGAAGAGGTCGCCTCGTCCAGAATCAGCACAGGCGGGTCTGCGACAGCAGCGCGGGCGATGGAGAGGAGTTGGCACTGTCCCTGAGAGAGGCCTCCGCCGTCTCCGGAGAGTATGGTATCATAGCCGTCGGGCAGGCGCCTTATGAAGCTGTCTGCATTCGCGAGTTTGGCAGCGGCTATTACCTCCTCGTCTGTGGCGTCAAGTTTGCCGTAACGGATATTGTCGGCAACCGTACCTGTAAAGAGGTTGACATCCTGCAAAACCATACCAAGGGATCTGCGCAGATCCGGTTTTTTGATCTTGTTGATGTTTATACCATCGTATCTTATCTTGCCGTCGGCGATATCGTAGAAACGGTTTATAAGGTTGGTAATAGTGGTCTTCCCCGCGCCGGTAGCTCCTACGAAAGCTATCTTCTTGCCGGGGTCGGCATCTATGCTGATATTGTGGAGAACCATCTTCTCAGGGTTATAGCCGAAGTCAACGTCCAGTAGCTCGACCTCGCCGGTAAGCCTGGTATAGGTAAGGCTGCCGTCGCCGTGCGGGTGCTTCCATGCCCAGATTCCCGTATGCTCAGGGGTCTCAACAAGCTCATCGTTTACCTCTTTGGCGTTTACAAGCGTGACATAGCCCTCGTCTTTTTCCGGCTCCTCGTCCATTACCTCGAAGATTCTCTCCGCACCGGCAAGGGCCATCACAATCATGTTAAACTGCTGCGCGACCTGGCTTATCGGCATGTTAAAACTGCGGGAGAGCTGTAAAAACGCCGCGATACCGCCAAGCGTCAGCCCGCCGATTCCGTTTATCGCAAGGGCCCCGCCGACGATAGCCAGGATGACATACTGCAGATGGCCGAGGTTATTTGTGATCGGTCCCATTATATTGGCGTAGGTGTTCGCAGAGGCGCCGACATAGCGCAGGTTGTCGTTGAGCTTGTCGAAGTCCTCCTTGGCCTTTTCCTCGTGGCAGAAGACCTTGACGACCTTTTGGCCCGTGACCATCTCCTCTATATAGCCGTTTACGTCGCCTATGGCCTTTTGCTGTTTGGAGAAGAATTTACCGCTTTGAGAGCCGACATACTTCGTCACAAATAGCATGAACACGACTGTCAGGAGAACCACGCCGGTCAAGGCCACGCTTGTGGTTATCATGGCAATGAAGACCGAGACTATCGTAATCACGGAGGAGAAGATTTGCGGGATGCTTTGGGAGATGAGCTGCTGGAGGGTGTCGGTATCGTTGGTGAAGCGGCTCATTATGTCCCCGTGGGTATGCTGGTCAAAATACCTTATGGGCAGCGTCTGCAGATGGCTGAAGAGGTCGTTGCGTATGTCCTTCAGCACGCCCTGGGAGACGGAGACCATGAGGAACTGCTGCAAAAAACTCGCGACTATGCCTACTAGGTAGATCATCGCCATGGTGACGATGGCCTTAAGCAGTCCCGTAAAGACTGGGTTTGGCTCTGCGAGAAGCGGGGTTATGTAGTCGTCTATGAGGGTCTGCAGGAACAGAGAGCTCCTCACGCCGACGATGGCGTTTATGGCTATGCAGACCAGCACGGCTATAAACCGGATTCGGTTCGCACCCCTGATATAGCTGAGAGCGCGCATGATGGTTTTGCCGGGCGTTTTGGCTTTAGGACCGTCAACAACGGCGCCCCTTGGAGGTCTTGGAGGCATTATAAGTTATCCCCTTTCCTTTGAGATTCATAGACCTCCCGATAGATCGGGCTGGTCTTCATAAGCTCGTCGTGCTTGCCCACGGCAGAGATCTCGCCGCCGTCTAAGACCACTATCTGGTCGGCGTCCTGCACAGAGGCAACTCTCTGGGCGATGATTATCTTGGTGACGCCGGGGATCTCCTCCTTAAAAGCCTGCCTTATGAGGGCATCGGTGCGGGTATCCACGGCGCTGGTGGAGTCGTCGAGAATCAGAACCTTGGGATTTTTGAGCAGTGCCCGCGCTATACAGAGCCTCTGCTTCTGTCCGCCCGAGACGTTGGTACCGCCCTGCTCCAGGTAGGTGTCATAGCCGTCCGGGAAATCATTTATAAACCCGTCGGCCTGGGCAAGTTTGCAGGCATGGACGATCTGCTCATCGGTGGCATTGGCGTTGCCCCAGCGGAGGTTATCCTTAATGGTTCCGGAGAACAGGACGTTTTTCTGCAGGACCATGGCGACGGCGTCGCGCAGGGTCTTAAGATCATATTCCCGCACATCTGCCCCGCCGACTGTCACCTTCCCCCTGGCGACATCGTAGAGGCGCGGGATAAGCTGTACAAGAGAGCTCTTGCCAGAGCCGGTTCCGCCGAGAATCCCTACGGTCTCTCCTGATTTGATATCCAGATTTATCTTGTCTAAAACAGGCCTTCCGCCCTTCCTGTAGCGGAACTGCACGTCCTCAAACCGGATGGACCCGTCCTTGACCTCTATTTTGTTCCCATCGTGGATATCGGGCTCCTCGTCCAAGATCTCCACAATACGCTCTGCTGAGGCCCTGGACATGGTGAGCATGACGAAGATCATGCCCAGCTGCGTGAGAGAGGAGAGAATCTGCATGGAGTAGGAGAACAGGCTGACGAGCTGGCCCGTGGTCATCTCCCCCACAACTATGAGGTTGGCGCCGATCCAGGAAATCAGGAGCATGCAGGTATACATGGAGAACTGCATGAGAGGGTTGTTAAAGGCGAGAATCCTCTGCGCGCGGCTGGCGGTTGCGCGGATATCCTCAGAGGACTCGGTGAATTTTTCCTTCTCATGCTCCTCTCTGACGAAAGCCTTGACGACCCTAATGCCCCTTAGGTTTTCCCTGACCACGGTGTTGAGGCGGTCATAGTATTTGAACATCTTCTCAAAATACGGGTGGGCCTTCATGGAGATCAGCAAAATCCCGCCGCCAAGCACGGGTATCGCGAGGAGGAATATCGCGGAGAGGCTCGGCTTAATCGACACGGTCATGATTAGGGAGAAGATCAGCATGATGGGACTTCTCACCGCCGTGCGGATAAACATCTGGAAGGCGTTCTGGACGTTGGTCACGTCCGTGGTCAGGCGGGTGACAATGCTCGCGGTGGAGAACTTGTCTATATTGGAGAAGGAGAAGTTCTGCACGTTATAGTACATATCCTTCCTCAGGTTCCTCGCGAACCCCGCAGAGGCTCTCGCCGCCATCGTGCCCGAGCCCACACCGAACAGCAGAGAGACAACGGCGCAGAGAGCGAGTATCAGACCTATGCGGATTATATATCCCAGGTCGTTTTTCTCTATGCCGTTATCTATCAGTCTCGCCATAAGCATGGGGATGACGACTTCCATCACCACTTCCATGCTGACGAGGAGCGGAGCCAGGATAGTTTCCTTTTTATACTCGCCTATCCTGGCCGTAAGTTTTTTTAGCATCTGACGGTCTCATTCCTTTCGTGTCAAAAATTCGGGCGATTCCACCCATCCCCTCAGTTTCTCGCATAGACGGATGAACATCTCCCGTTCTTCCCGCGTCACACCCGATGAGATCTCAAGCTCCACCTGCCGTATGGCCTCGCCCACGGCCTCGTGAATCCTCTCTCCCTTCGGGGTGAGGACTATCTTCTTAAGCCTCGCGTCCCGCGAGACGCCCTCGCGCGTTATCAGCCCGCGCTTCTCCATCAGCTGTAGAGTGCCGGTGACAGTGGATCGGCGCACCGAGAGCCAGTCCTGCAGATCCTTCTGGAACACTTCTCTGGAGCGGTTGCGGTAGAGGAAGCCTATTATATGTCCCTGCATCCCCGTACAGGAGTCCTCACCCTCAGCGGAGTGTATGGCGTTATCTATCCTGCGGTGGATCAGGTTTGAGAGTACCCCCACCTGAAAACCGATTTCGTCGCGGTGTTCCACATTCTTCCCTCCCTCTAAAAATAATAAGGCAACTAACTGTTAGTCAGCTAACAATTTTGATTATATACTCGCCTTTAGCGTATGTCAATATTATTTTGGGAAAAAATCCGTTCAATCCTATGCCACCCGATGCGATCGCATAGAAGAGAGGAGGGGAGAGCAGACACTCTCCCCTCGGGTACGAATTAATGCGATCGCATAGAAGAGTTAAAAGAGCTAGCGTAGATTGACAGAGACCTCCGGGAGGTCCTTACCGACCTTAAGCAGGGTTCCCAGCTCATGCGGTTCGCTCTCTGCTCCGGTGACATCGCTGACCTTGCGGACATTTCTCAGCAGAATTGAGAGGTTCTCCACACGGCCCTTTGCCTCAAACCGGAAGGTAAGCCGGCCGTCTTTGTTCTCCCCTGTGACGGAGAGCAGGTCTTCCCCGTACATATCGCGGACCTTGAGATTTGCAAAATCTTTGAGGTTGAAGACGTTGAGGGTAAGATCTTTGCCGTAGTCATACTCCACGTCATTCTCGTTCCCGCCTACGGGCAGGATGGTATTTTCGCGGACAAAGAGCGGGAGGCTCATAAAATCATAGGTCTCTTTCAGCCAGCCGCCTCCCTCCCTCTCGGAATTGTCAAGCAGGTGGGTCCAGGTCCCCTTTGGCAGGTAGAAATCAACGCTCCCGTCCGCAGAAAAGACCGGCGCCACTAAAATGCTGTCTCCAAGCATATACTGCCGGTCAAGGTCGGCGCAGGGGATCTCCTCCGGGAACTCCAGCACCATGGCGCGCATGGCGGGAATTCCCTCCTCGTGGACGGTGACGGCGGCGGAGTAGAGATACGGCATGAGGGAGCATTTGAGGTTTGTGAACTTCCTGACCACGTCCACGGATTCCTCGTCAAAGAGCCACGGGACCCTGTAGGAGTTAGAGCCGTGCAGGCGGGAATGTGTGGAGAGCAGGCCGAAGGCGGCCCAGCGCTTGTAGACGTCGGGAGAGGCGGTGCCCTCAAAGCCGGAGATGTCGTGGCTCCAGAAGCCGAAGCCGGAGAGGGTGAGAGAGAGCCCGGCCCTCAGGGATTCTCCCATGGAGAGATAGTTGGAGGCGCAGTCGCCTCCCCAGTGCACCGGGAACTTCTGAGATCCCGCCGTGGCGCTGCGGGCAAAGACCACGGCATTGTTCTTTCCCTTCACCTCTTCCAAAAGCTGGAATACGCATTTGTTATATAGATAGGTATAGTAGTTGTGCATAAGTTCCGGGTCGCTGCCGTCGTAATACACCACATCCGTCGGTATGCGCTCGCCGAAATCGGTCTTAAAGCAGTCCACTCCCAGGTCAATAAGATGGCGCAGCTTCTCCTGGTACCACTTCCATGCCCCGGGGTTGGTAAAGTCCACAATGCCCATGCCAGCCTGCCAGAGATCCCACTGCCAGATGTCCCCGTTAGGCCTCTTCAGCAGATAGCCCAGCCTCGCCGCCTCCTTGAAAAGCGGAGACTTCTGCCCTATATACGGGTTTAACCAAACACAGATATGAAGTCCCCTGTCCTTGAGGCGTTTCAGCATTCCCGGCACGTCAGAGAACTGGCTCTCGTCAAAGCGGAAATTGCACCACTCGTTCTCCTTCATCCAGAAGCAGTCGAAATGGAAGACATGCAGCGGGATCTTTCTCTCGGCCATGCCGTCCACAAAGGAGCTTACTGTCTCCTCGTCATAGTTTGTCGTAAAGGATGTGGAGAGCCAGAGGCCGAAAGTCCATGCGGGGGGAAGCGCGGGACGTCCCGTCAGGGCGGTGTAGTTTTTAAGCGCGCCTTTGGGGCTGTCCCCGCCTATCAGCATGAAATCCAGCTTTTCGCCGGGAACAGAGAACTGCATGCGCGTCACGACCTCGCTCATCACCTCAAAAGAGACCTTCCCGCTGGAGTTCACAAAAACCCCGTAACCCTTGTTGGTGAGATAGAAGGGGATATTCTTATAGGCTATTTCAGAGCAGGTCCCGCCGTCCTCGTTCCAGATATCCACGACCTGGCCGTTTTTCACAAACGGGGTAAAGCGCTCTCCTAAGCCGTATACCTTCTCATCCAGGGCGGTGTCCAGCTGGCAGCGCATGAACGGTCCTTCGGGGGTATTCATATAGCTGAGCATCGGATGGCCGAAACGGTCGCCGACTTTGGTGAGATAGCGCCCTTCATAGCTAAAGGTAAAGGAGGCGGGATTTTTTGTGATGACAAGCTCTGTCTTCCCGCTCTTTACCGTGATCTTATCTCCAAAGTCGCATGCGGAGAAACATCCCGGAACCGTCTCCAGTTCAAATTCCGGCTCCTTTTTTGCGCTTCCCATAAAGTGGTACGCGCAGATTCGTATTATATCGGGTCTGGGACAGGAGATGAAGATCTCCAGTACCGGACCGCCCATGCCCCGCACATCCTGGGGGTATGGGACGCAGTAGAGGTAGAGCCGGTCCTCCTCTATCCTCGCCTCTCTTATCTGGACGCAGTCGGCGTTCTCCACGCCGGGAAGATTGAGCCAGTAGCCCTTGGTAAATTTCACGGTTAAACCTCCTTGGGTTCAAATTTGCCTAGATTATAGCATGCAGCAGCCAAACTGACAATATGAAAAAATCTTTTCGTTGCAAAATTCCGCGGGATGACTTATTATAGGGAAAATGCTCTGAGAGGATGCGATCGCATGCTGACTGTTTTAATAATAGCCGGAATTTTGGTTTTTCTCCTATTGCTCTGGGTATGGTGCGTCGCGCCGGGACGCGGAGGAGATTTTACAAACCTGGAAAAATTTGACTACGCCCACAGGGGTCTGCACGACCTCTCCCCCGGGGCGCCGGAAAACAGCCTGGAGGCCTTCAGGCGCGCCGTGAAAGCCGGCTACGGCGTGGAGTTCGACCTGCAGCTTACAAAAGACGACAGGGTGGTTGTACACCACGACGCCAGCTTAAAGCGCAGCTGCGGGGAGGATGTCCTCATAAGCTCCCTCACATATGAGGAGCTGGGGAAATACCGCCTCTTCGGGACGGAGGAGCGCATCCCGCTCCTATCTGAGGTGCTTGAGGTCATGGCCGGAAAGACCCCCATGATAGTGGAGTTCAAAAGCTACGGCGAGGGGGAGAAGCTCTGCAGGCTTGCCATGGAGGAGCTTGACGCCTACCGCGGCGATTACTGCGTGGAGTCCTTCGACCCCAGGATAGTCCGCTGGTTTCGCAAGAACCGGCCGGAGATAATCCGCGGCCAGCTGATGTGCAAGATAAAGGGGGATAAGCTGTTTTCAAGGCTAGCGTCCCTAGCCGCTAGAAACCTCTTCACGAATTTCTACGCCCGCCCCCATTTTGAGGCGTATGACATACATGCCAGGGACCTGCCGTCACTCTATCTCGCAAAATCCATTTGCGGGATGAAAGAGGTCAGCTGGACCGTCCGCACGCAGGAGGAATATCTGAGGACGAAAAAGCTGAACTCCCTCTGTATCTTTGAGGGATTTATACCGGAGAACAGCAATCCACAAGATGTGGGCGGCAGAAAATAAAAAGCACAAATTGGTGTGGAATTAAAATTTTCCTAAATTTTGCTTGCAAAAAGGGGAAAACAGTGATATTATAATCGGGCGTGACTGCGAGATATGCGTTGAAGCGGGAGGTTGCGGCAGAATCTGCCGGTTTTTCCGTGGAGTATGTCCGATTTCAAACCGGGCGAAAGAATCTTGAGGGCGTGAAACCACCGGGAGGTCCCCGGCAGGTCGTGTTTTGCCCAAGAGAGGATGAGAGTGGGTTTTCCCCAGACCCGGAATCCCAGGGAGGATTTCGGTTTTTTAGTGCCCCAGGGCGAAACGCCCGGGCCAGTGGTAGGAAATTTCCACAAACCGCCCCGAAATTATTTAGGAGGCGAAAAGATGGCAGTCAAGGAGAAGATCAGGATCAGGTTAAAGGGGTACGACCACCAGCTGGTGGACCAGTCCGCGGAGAAGATCGTGGCGACGGCAAAGCGCACGGGCGCCAGGGTCTCGGGACCGGTGCCGCTGCCCACGGAGAAGCAGATCATCACGATCCTGCGCTCGCCGCACGTCAACAAGGACAGCCGCGAGCAGTTCGAGCAGCGCACCCATAAGCGGCTGATAGACATTCTCAGGCCAAGCAACAAGACGGTGGAATCCCTGATGAGCCTGGAGCTCCCCGCCGGCGTCGAGATAGAGATCAAGCTCTGAGCCCGCGCCGTGGGTCATGTTGGGAAAATCCCAACCAATAACCTAATAAGGAGGATAAGATGAAAAAAGGAATCATCGGAAAAAAGGTCGGCATGACGCAGATCTTTGACGAGAAGGGAAAGGTCATCCCCGTAACCGTGGTGGAGGCGGGCCCGTGCGCCGTCACCCAGAAGAAGAGCATTGAGACGGACGGTTACGAGGCGATACAGGTAGGTTTCGGCGACCAGAAGGCGTCCCGCGTCACAAAGCCGCAGAAGGGCCATTTTGACAAGGCCGGGACGGCGCCGAAAAAGGTCCTGCGGGAGTTTCGGCTGGAGGATATAAGCTCCTACAACGTGGGGGACCTCATCAAAGCGGATGTCTTCGAGGCGGGCGAGCGCGTGGACGTGACCGGCCGCAGCAAGGGCAAGGGATATCAGGGCGTCATCAAGCGCTGGCATTTCCACCGCCTAAAGGAGAGTCACGGCAGCGGACCGGTAGTGCGGCACGGCGGCTCTAACGGAGCTATCTCTGACCCCTCCCGCGTCTGGAAGGGACTTAAGATGGCCGGTCATATGGGAAGCGTGACAGTGACGGTTCAGAACCTCACTGTGGCCAAGGTTGACGCGGAGAACAATCTCATAGCCATAAAGGGCGCTGTGCCCGGACCAAACGGCGGGATTGTGGTCATCCGCGACAGCGTGAAAGCCTGAGGGAAGGAGGAAGCGGAATGCCAAACGTAGCGATTTTGGATATGCAGGGCAAGCAGGTCGGGACAAGGGAGCTATCCCCGGAGGTCTTCGGCATCACCCCAAATGTTTCCGTGATGAACGACGCGGTGAAGAATTATCTGGCAAACCAGCGGCAGGGGACGCAGTCTGCCCTGGGCCGCTCTGAGGTCTCCGGCGGCGGCAAAAAGCCGTGGAGGCAGAAGGGCACCGGCCATGCCCGCCAGGGAAGCATCCGGGCACCGCAGTGGGCGCACGGCGGCGTGGTTTTCCCTCCAAAGCCGAGGGAGTACCGCTATACGCTTAACCGCAAGGTGAAGAGACTGGCGATGAAGTCGGCGCTATCTTCCAAGGTGCTGGATAACGAGATGATAGTTCTGGACTCCATCACCCTGGACGGATACAAGACCAAGGTCATTGCCCAAATGCTAAAGGCGCTGGGCAGCGAGAAGAAGGCGCTGATAGTTCTGCCGAATGTCGATGAGAAGGTAATAGTATCTGCAAGGAACATCCCCGGGGTGAAGACCGCGCAGGTGAATACCCTCAACGTCTACGATATCTTAAACGCCGACAAGTTCATAGTATTAAAGGACGCCGTCGGGATGATCGAGGAGGTGTACGCTTAAATGGCAGCGCAGGACATTATTATCCGCCCGGTGATTACAGAGAAGACAATGGACGGAAATACCATCAAGAAATACACCTTCGAGGTGAGTAAGAACAGTACAAAGATCGATATCAAAAAGGCGGTGGAAGAGCTCTTTGACGTGCAGGTCAGCAAGGTCAACACCCTCCACGTCAGGGGTCAGATGAGAAGGCAGGGCAGGACCCAGGGCTACACCAGAAGCTGGAAGAAGGCTGTGGTCACCCTAAAGCCGGAAAGCAAGACCATAGAGTTCTTCGAGAGCATGGTATAAGATTTAGAAACTAGGGCAGGAATGGGAGAAAAAATCCCGCAAAGCCGAACAGGAGAGTGAAAACCATATGGCTATAAAAAACTATAAACCCGTGACTGCGGGCAGGCGGAATATGTCCGTTACGGACTACAGGGATCTTTCCAAGGACGGTCCCGAGAAGAGCCTGCTTGCCCCGGTGGAGAAGCACGCCGGGCGAAACAGCTACGGGGTCATTACGGTAAGACACCGCGGCGGCGGAAACCGCAAGAAGTACCGCATCATAGATTTTAAGCGCAGGAAGCACGATATCGAGGCGACCGTAAAGACCATAGAATACGACCCCAACCGTTCAGCTTTCATCGCGCTGGTGGAGTACGAGGACGGGGAGAAGAACTATATCATAGCGCCGAACGGCCTAAAGCCCGGGGACAAGATAGTCTCCGGCGAGAACGCGGACATCAAGCCCGGCAACGCCCTTCCGCTTAAGAATATCCCCGTGGGAACCTTCATCCACAATGTAGAGCTGTACCCCGGGAAAGGCGCGCAGCTGGCCCGCTCTGCCGGAATCATGGCGCAGCTGATGGCGAAGGAAAACGGCATGGCGCTTTTGAGGCTTCCTTCCGGAGAGCTGAGGAATATCCGCGAGAACTGCATGGCGACCATAGGGCAGGTCAGCAATATCGACCACGAGAACATGAAGATAGGCAAGGCCGGGCGCAAGCGCCATATGGGAATCCGCCCGACAGTGCGCGGCTCGGTCATGAACCCCAACGACCACCCGCACGGCGGCGGCGAGGGCAAGAGCCCCGTTGGCCGTCCGGGACCTGTCACCCCGTGGGGCAAACCCGCGCTGGGATATAAGACCAGGAAGCACCATAAGTCAAGCGACAAATACATCGTAAGACGCAGAAACGGCAAGTAAGGCACGGGAAAGGAGTTAAGATGAGCAGAAGTTTGAAGAAAGGACCCTTTGTACAGCCCGTGCTGTTGAAGAGGATCCAGGAGATGAACGAGAAGGGCGAGAAGAGAATCGTCCGCACCTGGAGCCGGGCGTCTATGATTTTCCCGGATTTCGTCGGCCACACGATAGCCGTGCACGACGGGCGCAAGCATGTACCGGTCTATATCACGGAGGATATGGTCGGACATAAGCTTGGGGAGTTCGCCCAGACGAGAACGTTCAGGGGCCATTCAGGCTCTAAGACAGGCAAGTAAGGAAAGGAGAGAAATATGGAAGCGAAAGCTGTACTCAACTATAGCCGTATCTCCCCCCGCAAAGTGGCCCCGGTGCTGGACTTAATCAGGAACAAGCCCGTGGATCTCGCCGGAGCGATTTTGAAAAACACCCCCAAGGCAGCCTCAGCCGATCTGCAGAAACTGCTGAAGTCCGCCGTCTCGAATGCCGAGAACAACTTCAATATGGACAGAAACAACCTCTACGTATCCCAATGCTTTGTGTCGCCCGGACCTATCCTGAAGAGAATTCGTCCGAGTTCCAAGGGCAGGGCGTACAGGATTCTCAAGAGGACTTCCCACGTGACGCTAGTGGTGAAGGAAAAAGAAGAGTAAGGGGCAAGGAGGCAGAGTATGGGACAGAAAGTTAATCCGCACGGTCTGCGTGTGGGTATCATCAAGGATTGGGATTCCCGCTGGTACGCGAACGACGCCGAGTTCGGCGATACGCTGGTGCAGGACTATAACCTGCGCAAGACCCTCAAAAAGCAGCTCTACGCCGCCGGCATCCCGAAGATAGAGATAGAGCGCGACGCCTCCAGGGTGAGAATCCACATCCACTGCGCAAAGCCCGGCCTGGTTATAGGCAAGGGCGGAACCGAGATAGAGAAGCTGCGCGCGCAGTGCGAGAAGATGCTGGGAAAACCCGTTGTGATAAATATCGTGGAGGTTCGCCAGCCGGACCTTGACGCACAGCTGGTCGCAGAGAACATCGCCTCTCAGCTGGAGCGCAGGATCTCCTTCCGCCGCGCGATGAAGGGATGTATCGGCAGGAGCATGAGGCTTGGCGCAAGGGGAATAAAGACCCAGGTCTCAGGACGTCTTGGCGGCGCCGAGATAGCGAGGAGCGAGAGCTACCACGACGGGACCATTCCGCTGCAGACCCTCAGGGCCGATATCGACTACGGCTTTGCCGAGGCAAACACCACATACGGAAGAATAGGCGTGAAGGTTTGGCTGTATAAGGGCGAGGTGCTAAGCGATAACCGCGAGAACCGCGACAGGCGGGACAACCGCTCTCGCAGGGATGACCGCCGCGACAGCCGCCCGCGCCGCGATGACAGGCGCAGAGGCGAGCGCAGGCCCGCCCCGCAGAACAGGGAAGGAGGACAGAGATAGATGCTGCTCCCCAAACGTGTAAAATACCGCAGGGTACAGAGAGGCCGCATGAAGGGCAAGGCCATCCGCGGGAATACCGTGACTTACGGAGATTACGGCCTGCAGGCGCTGGAGCCCGCATGGATCACATCCAACCAGATAGAGGCGGCCCGTGTCGCGATGACGCGTTACTGCAAGCGTTTCGGCAAGGTTTGGATAAAGATCTTCCCCGACAAGCCCGTTACGCAGAAACCCGCCGAAACCCGAATGGGCTCTGGCAAGGGGTCCCCGGAATACTGGGTCGCCGTGGTGAAGCCGGGCAGGGTGATGTTCGAGCTTGGAGGAGTTACGGAGGATATGGCAAAGGAGGCTTTGCGCCTTGCTGCCACGAAGCTCCCGATAAAGTGCAAGGTCATAAGGAAAGAAACGGAGGCGTGACGGATGAAGGCTTCAGAAATCAGAGAACTGAGCGGGCAGGAGCTGGAATCTAAGCTCGTTGATCTCAAGGAGGAACTTTTCAATCTGCGCTTCCAGCTCGCTATAAATCAGCTTGACAATCCCATGCGCATTAAGGCAGTGAAGAAGGATATCGCCAGGGTAAAGACGATCATCCGCGAGAACGAGCTGACCTCTAAGCGTACCTGAGGAAGGGAGGATTAGGAAGTGAGCGAAAAGAGAAACATGAGGAAGACCGCCGTCGGCCGCGTGGTCAGCGACAAGATGGACAAGACCGTTGTGGTCGCCGTCTCTGACAGCGTGAAGCACCCGCTGTACGGCAAGGTCATAAAGCGCACCGTCAAGCATAAGGCGCACGACGAGAATAACGAGTGCGGCATAGGCGACAGGGTCAGGATTATGGAGACCCGCCCTCTCTCCAAGGACAAGAGATGGCGCGTGACGGAGATCATAGAGAAAGCCAAGTAGGCTCTGAGGCGCCGCGGAAGAGGCGTGCGGCGGCGCCACCTTTAAGCAGAGGAGGAACTTAACTGTGATTCAACAGCAGACATACCTCAAGGTTGCCGACAATACCGGCGCGAAAGAGCTGATGTGCATCCGCGTCCTGGGCGGCACCCGCAGGAGATACGCGAATATCGGGGACGTGGTGGTGGCTTCCGTCAAGAAGGCGGCGCCGGGCGGCGTCGTCAAAAAGGGAGAAGTGGTTAAGGCGGTCATAGTCCGCAGCGCCACAGGCGTTCGCAGAGAGGACGGGACCTATATCCGCTTTGACGAGAACGCCGCGGTCATCATCAGGGACGACAAGAATCCCCGCGGAACGCGTATCTTTGGGCCCGTGGCACGAGAGCTGAGGGACAAGGACTATATGAGGATTCTGTCTCTCGCGCCCGAAGTGCTTTGATGGAGGATTAGTAAATGAGCAAGTTACATGTTAAAACCGGCGATACCGTGGTCGTTTTAAGCGGCAAGGACAGGGGCAAAAAGGGCAAGGTCATAGAGGTCAGCCCGAAAGAGGGCAAGATAATAGTTGAGAACGTCAACTTTGTCCAAAAGCATGTGAAGCCCCGCAGAATGGGCGAGCCCGGCGGGATTATCAAGGCCGAGGGGGCGCTTTACGCCTCTAAGGTTCAGGTGGTGTGCCCCCGCTGCGGAAAGCCCACCAGGGTAGGGCATAAGATTCTTGCCGACGGTACGAAAGAGCGCGTCTGCAAAAAATGCGGCGAGGCCCTGTAAGGGAGGAGGAGAAGCAAAATGCCCAGAATGAAAGATTTGTACAGAGATGAGGTCGCCCCCGCCCTGATGAAGAAATTCGGATATAAGAGCGTGATGCAGATCCCGAAGCTAGACAAGATAGTCCTCAACGTCGGCGCAGGAGAGGCGAAGGATAACGGCAAGGTCATAGACTCCATAAGCGGGGACCTGGCGGCCATCACGGGGCAGAAGCCGGTGGTCTGCAAGGCGAAGAAGAGCGTCGCGAACTTCAAGGTGCGCGAGGGAATGCCCATAGGCGTCAAGGTCACCTTGAGAGGGGACCGCATGTATGAGTTTTTGGACAGGTTCTTTAACGTCGCACTGCCAAGGGTAAGGGACTTCCGCGGGATAGACCCCAACTCCTTTGACGGGCGAGGAAACTACAACATGGGCGTGAGAGAGCAGCTCATCTTCCCGGAGATAGACTATGACAAGGTGGATAAGGTACGGGGCATGGATATCTGCTTTGTCTCCACCGCGAAGACGGACGAAGAGGCGAGAGAGCTGTTGACGCTGCTCGGCGCGCCGTTTACAAAGTAAAAAGGGAGGGAATCTAAATGGCGAAGACATCACTGAAAGTCAAGCAGAAGAGACCCCAGAAGTTCTCCACCAGGGAGTATAACCGCTGCAAGATCTGCGGCAGACCCCACGCATATCTCAGAAAATTCGGCGTTTGCCGTATCTGCTTCAGAGAGCTGGCGTACAAGGGCGAGATTCCCGGGGTGAAGAAAGCAAGCTGGTAAAGCATAAGGAGGGATACTCATGCAAGTTACCGATACCATTGCGGATCTGCTGACCCGTATCAGAAATGCCCAGAGCGCGAAGCACGATACCGTGGAGGTGCCGGCTTCCAAGGTGAAGAAGGCTATCTGCCAGATTCTCGTGGACGAGGGCTATATCAAGGGCTTTAGCGTCAGGGAGGACGGCAAGCAGGGAATTATAGAAATCACCTTGAAATACGCCGAGGGGAAGACCCCGGTGATCAAGGGCTTAAAGCGCGTTTCCAAACCGGGGCTTAGGATATACTCCGGCGCGGATGATCTGCCCAAAGTGATGAGAGGTCTGGGCGTCGCCATAATCTCCACCTCCAAGGGGATTATGACAGACCGCGCGGCGCGGGCTTCCCATGTGGGCGGGGAAGTGCTGGCGTTTATCTGGTAAACTGAAAGGGGCGCGACGAAATGTCGAGAATTGGAAGAAAACCCATAAATATTCCCGCCGGCGTGGATGTCACGGTTCACGGCAGCGAAGTCACGGTGAAGGGCCCTAAGGGAACCCTTACCGAGAGTTTTAACCCGCGGATGAACATATCCGTTGAGGGAAATGAGATTTTGGTCTCCCGCCCGGATGACGAGAAGCTCAGCCGTTCCCTGCACGGGCTTACAAGGACGCTGGTCCACAACATGGTCCTGGGCGTTACAGAAGGCTTTACAAAGACGCTGGAGGTTCAGGGCGTCGGCTACCGTGTGCAGAAGCAGGGGAAGGATCTCGTGATGAACCTGGGGTATTCTCATCAGGTGGTGGTTTCGGATACGGACGATATCAAGATTGAGGCGCCTACCCCAAATACCATCGTCATTTCCGGGATAGATAAGCAGAAGGTCGGCCAGTTTGCCGCCGAGGTCAGGGCGAAGAGGCCTCCCGAGCCCTACAAGGGCAAGGGAATCCGCTATCAGGGCGAATTTGTCCGCCACAAGGAAGGCAAAGCCGGCAAGGGCGCTAAGTAAGGGAGAAGGAGTGAGAAGAAATGGTAAATAAACCTGATACCAACAAGGCAAGGCTCCGCCGCCACAAGAGGGTCCGCGGGAAGATTTCCGGGACGCCGGCTAGGCCCAGGCTGAATGTTTTCCGCTCCAGCGCCAACATTTATGCGCAGGTCATAGACGACGTAAGCGGTCACACGCTCTGCTCTGCCTCCACACTCGACAAGAGCTTTGAGGGGTACGGCGGGAATATGGAGGCGGCCCGCAAGGTTGGAAAGATGATCGCCGAGAGGGCCCTTGACAAGGGAATCTCAGAGGTGGTCTTCGACCGCGGAGGATATATTTTTCACGGCAGGGTGAAAGAGCTTGCCGAAGGCGCCCGCGAGGGCGGGCTCAAGTTCTGAGAGAAGGGGGAGAAGAATTTTGGCTAGAGACATAGACGCCTCCACGCTGGATATGCAGGAGCGTGTGGTTTCCATCAACCGCGTATCAAAGACCGTCAAGGGCGGCAGGATAATGAAGTTCTCCGCGCTTGTAGTCGTCGGGGACGGCAACGGCACTGTGGGCTTCGGCATCGGCAAGGCCTCAGAGGTGCCGGACGCCATCCGCAAGGGCATAGAGGACGCGAAGAAGAATCTCACGAAGATCAGCCTAAACGGCGACACCATCCCCCACGAGATAGTGGGCGAGTTCGGCGCAGGCAAGGTCATCCTCAAGCCCGCCGCGCCCGGTACCGGCGTCATCGCGGGAGGTCCCGTGCGCGCCGTGGTGGAGAGCGCCGGGATCAAGGATATCCGTGCGAAGGCCCTGCGCTCCAAGAATCCCTGCAATGTAGTCCGCGCCGTGATGAACGGGCTTACCCAGCTTCGCACGGCAGAGCAGGTCGCGGCTCTCCGCGGAAAAACCGTGAAGGAAATTCTCTAAGGAGGAACCGCCATGATTATCACACTAAAGAAAAGCCTGATTGGCTGCAAAAAAGACCAGATAGCAACTGCCCTCTCCCTGGGGCTTAAGAAGGTTGGGGACAGCACGAACCAGCCGGACAACCCGCAGACGCAGGGAAAGATAAGCAAGATCAGCCATCTGGTAGAGGTAGGCAAATAAGCTAAAGGAGGTGCGAGACATTGAAGCTCTATGAACTGAGGGCGGCGCCCGGTTCCCAGCACGCGCCGAAGCGTGTGGGCAGGGGCATAGGCTCCGGCACCGGCAAGACGTCCGGCAAGGGACATAAGGGGCAGAAGGCTCGTTCCGGCTCCGGGATGCGCCCGGGCTTTGAGGGCGGCCAGATGCCGCTGCAGAGGAGGCTGCCCAAGCGCGGCTTTAACAACATCTTCGCCAAAGAGACGGTAGCGGTAAACGTTGGCGCCCTTAACAGGTTCGAGGACGGCGCCGAGGTCACCGCGGAGGCCATGGTGCAGGCCGGTATTCTGAAGAACGCCTCCTGCCCTGTGAAGATCCTCTCGAACGGCAAACTCGAGAAGAAGCTTACCGTCAAAGTCTCCGCTTTTTCACAGGCGGCTAAGGAGAAGATCGAGGCCGCGGGCGGGAAAGCCGAGGTGATCTGAAAGTGTTTAGTACCATAAAAAATGCGTGGAGGATTCCGGAGCTGCGCAAGAAGATACTTTTCACCCTGCTTATAATAGTAGTATTCCGTCTGGGCTCTGTAATACCTGTCCCGTTCCTGGACGCCTCGGGGCTTGCCGCGCTGATGGAGAGTGCAAGCGACAATTCCGCTTTGGGGTATATCAATATGCTGACGGGCGGCGCGTTCTCCTACGCCTCGCTATTCGCGATGGGCATTACCCCCTATATAAACAGCTCGATCATCATGCAGCTGCTCTGCGTGGCGATTCCCCCGCTTGAGAGAATGTCCAAGGAGGGGGAGGCCGGAAGGAAGAAGATAGCCACGATCACCCGCTATGTCACGGTTGGCCTGGGGCTGATTCAGGGCGTCGCCTACTACATCTATCTTAGGAACTCTGACATCGTCAAGTACACCGCCGGCATTGCCGGGGCCTTTGTGGGGCTTGTGATAGTCCTCTGCTTCACCGCGGGAACGGCGCTTGTGATGTGGATGGGAGAGCAGATAAACGATAAGGGCATTGGCAACGGCATCTCCATCATACTTCTCGCCGGAATTGTGGCGCGCCTGCCTGTGACCTTCGGCAGGGTATGGCAGTACTTCCGCCTGGGCATGGACAGCTCGGCATCCGTCGGGCAGTATTTGATCCTCGCCCCGCTGTTCATCGTACTGTTCCTAGTGATCATCTGGATCATCGTCTTCATGAACGACGCGGAGCGCAGGATTCCCGTACAGTACGCCAAGAAGGTAGTCGGGCGCAAGATGTACGGCGGGCAAAGCACCTACCTGCCCATCAAGGTCACGATGAGCGGCGTAATGCCTGTCATCTTCGCAAACTCCATCCTGTTCATTCCGCAGTTTATCCACTTCTTCGTCCAGCCCGAGGGGGGATTCTGGAAGTCCTTCTTCGATGCTTTCGAGCAGACCGGCTGGCTGTATATCATCCTGTATTTCATCCTGATCCTTGTCTTCGCCTATTTCTATATGGCGATCCAGTACAATCCCCTGGAGATGGCCAACACCCTCAGGGAGAATAACGGCACCGTTCCGGGGCTTCGTCCCGGCAGACCCACGGCAGACTTCATCTCCAAGATACTGACGAAGGTCACGCTTATCGGCGCCCTCTTCCTGGCTTTTGTGGCGCTGGTACCGATAATCTATACGAAGGTCACGGGCATGACGGGACTTTCTCTCGGCGGAACCTCGATAATCATCATTGTCGGTGTCGCGCTGGAGACTGTCAAACAGCTGGAGTCCCAGATGATGCTGAGGCATTACAAGGGCTTTTTGGACTAAGGAAAGGAGAGCAGAACTTTGAAGCTGATTCTATTGGGAGCGCCTGGCGCCGGCAAGGGGACCCAGGCCGAGATTATCTGTGAAGAGCGGAACATCCCCACTATCTCCACGGGGAATATGCTCCGCGAGGCGCTGAAGAGCGGCACTGAGATGGGCTTGAAGGCCAAGAGCTACATGGAAAGCGGCGCGCTTGTCCCCGATGACATTATCATCGGCGTGATAAGGGACCGCATAGCGGAGGACGACTGCAAGAACGGTTTTATCCTCGACGGTTTTCCGAGAACCATCCCTCAGGCCGAGGCTCTGGACAATTCGCTTGGTGTGGATATCGACGCCGTACTCGACATCGAGGTGGCGGACGAGGACATAATCGCGAGAATGTCCGGACGCCGTGTCTGCGAAAAATGCGGTTCAAGCTATCATATGCTCTATAAGAGACCGAAGGTCGAGGGCATCTGCGACAACTGCGGCGGCACCCTCATTCAGCGCAAGGACGACCACCCGGATACAGTGAGAGAGCGTCTCAACGTCTATCACAGCCAGACAGAGCCGCTTAAGGAATACTATTCAAAGCAGGGCAAACTCCTTGTGGTGCACGGGCAGGAAGAGGTTGCGGATACCACCCGCCTTGTGCGCGAGGCCCTGGAGGATATTGAATGATTGTGCTGAAGACGAGCCGCGAGCTTTCCATCATGAGGAAGGCCGGGCTGATCTCGCAAAAAGCACTGCGTTTGGCCGGAGAGGCTGTCAAGCCCGGGGTTTCCACCTGGGAGATTGACAAACTCGTCCGCCAGTATATAGAGAGCGAGGGAGCGACTCCCAGCTTTCTTGGCTATGACGGATATCCGGCCAGCGCCTGTATCTCTGTAAACGACGTGGTTATCCACGGCATTCCCAGCAAAGAGACCATCCTGAAAAAGGGGGATATAGTCGGCATAGACGTGGGGGCTTATTACAAGGGCTACCACGGGGACAACGCCTGGACTTTCCCCTGCGGGGAGATCTCTGAAAGCGCGGAATCTCTCCTATCTGCAACAGAGCAGGCTCTCTTTCTCGGCATAGAGAAGGCGAAGCCCGGCGGGAGGCTGGGAGATATCGGCCACGCGATAGCTGAGTATGTCGAGGCTCGCGGTTACTCGGTGGTACGGGATTTTGTCGGCCACGGAGTAGGCGCGAATCTGCACGAGGACCCAAGCGTCCCAAATTACGGCACGGCGGGCAGGGGCGTAAGGCTCGTATCCGGCATGGTGATAGCCATAGAGCCGATGATAAACGAGCACGGCCCGGCCGTGAGGGTCCTACCGGACGGGTGGACCGTGAAGACGAGGGACGGCGGGCTTTCAGCCCATTTTGAGCATACCGTGGCGATAACGTCGGACGGCAACACCATCCTGACGGCTTTGGAGTAGGTCAATGGATTTTGTAAGAGGCAGGGTCGTGAGGTCCCTGGCAGGAAGGGACAAGGGCGGCTTTTTGGCGGTCGTATCCGCCGGCGCGGACGGGGTCTTTGTCTGTGACGGGAAGGATAGGCCCCTAGGGAGGCCTAAGAGGAAAAACCCGCGGCATTTGGCCATGACGGGGACAGTCCTCGCGGAGGACCGGATGGATACCGACAGGAAGCTGCGCGCGGCCTTGGGTGAATTTAGGCTTGAAAAGGACAGGTGAGTTTTTGTCTAAGCAGGACGTTATAGAGGTGCAGGGCGTGGTCAAGGAGGCCCTGCCCAACGCGACGTTTCACGTGGAACTTCAAAACGGGCATGTGGTACTGGCCCATATCTCCGGGAAACTTAGGATGAATTACATCCGCATCCTCCCCGGGGACAGGGTCACGATGGAGATGTCTCCGTATGACCTGACCAAGGCCCGCATAACATGGCGTTCCAAGTAGGCATAAGAAAAGGAGGATACTGCGATGAAGGTAAGGCCTTCGGTAAAAAAGATGTGCGATAAATGCAAGATAATCAAGCGCAAGGGGAAAGTCATGGTAATCTGCGAGAACCCCAAGCACAAACAGCGCCAGGGATAACTGGGTAATTTTGGAGGTGTTTTAATGGCTCGTATTTCCGGTATCGACCTGCCAAGGGATAAGCGGATCGAGATCGCGCTGACCTATATCTTCGGCATAGGCCGCAAGACTGCCTCGACCATCTGCGAGAAGACGGGTGTGAACCCCGATATCCGCGTGAGGGACCTAAGCGACGACGACACGGCCAAGCTGAGAGACTATATCGACAAGAACTGCCATGTGGAGGGCGACCTGAGAAGGGACCTGGCCTTTGACGTGAAGAGGCTGATAGAGATCGGCTGCTACCGCGGCGTGAGACACCGCAAGGGGCTGCCCGTGAGGGGCCAGCGCACAAAGACCAACGCGAGAACCCGCAAGGGTCCCCGCAAGACCATGGCGAACAAGAAGAAGTAAGGAGGGGTTAGAAGTCTATGCCTAAATCAACAAGGGGTACCCAGACCACCCGCCGCAGGCGCGAGCGCAAGAATATAGAGCGCGGCGCGGCGCATATCCAGTCCACGTTTAACAATACCATCGTCACCATCACCGATACGCAGGGAAACGCCATCTCCTGGGCAAGCTCGGGCGAGCTGGGCTTTAGGGGCTCTAGGAAGTCCACCCCGTTCGCGGCGCAGTCTGCCGCAGAGACCGCGGCAAAGCTGGCAATGGAGCATGGGATGAAGTCGGTGGAGGTCTACGTCAAGGGCCCCGGCGCCGGAAGAGAGGCCGCCATCCGCGCGCTGCAGGCCGCAGGGCTGGAGGTCAGCATGATCAAGGACGTCACGCCCATACCCCATAACGGATGCCGTCCCCCCAAGAGAAGACGCGTCTGAGAGTCTAGGAGGTTACTTATGGCAAGATATACAGAAGCAGTCTGCAAGCTCTGCCGCCGCGAGGGACAGAAGCTCTTCCTCAAGGGGGAGAGGTGCTATACCGACAAGTGCGCCCTTGCAAGGAGGGCATACGCCCCCGGCCAGCACGGCCAGGGCAGGAAGAAGGCCTCGGAATACGGCGTACAGCTTAGGGCGAAGCAGATGGCCCGCCGTTTCTACGGCGTGCTGGAAAAGCAGTTCCACCACTATTACGAGATGGCGACGAAGATGCCGGGCAAGGCCGGCGACAACCTCCTCGTTTTGCTGGAGTCACGGCTTGACAACGTGGTCTACCGCTTGGGCTGGGCAAGCTCTCGCGCAGAGGCGAGACAGCTGGTCACACACGGCCACTATACGGTCAACGGCAGGAAGGTTGATATCCCCTCCTACCTGGTAAAGCCTGGGGAGGTCATCTCCATCCGCGACCGCAGCAGGCAGAGCGATAAGCTGAAGACGGTCATAGAGTTAAACTCTGCAAAGCCGATACCGCAGTGGCTGGACCTTGATGCGGCGACGGCGCAGGCAAAGGTAACCGCCCTGCCCACCAGGGACCAGATCGACTTAGAGGTGGACGAGACGCTGATCGTCGAGCTGTACTCCAAGTAAAGCCCGCTGAAAAAAGAGACCTTTTGTCTTATTTTTAGGAAGGAGGATCGCGGATGATCGAGTTTGAGAGGCCAAACATCAGCATCGACGAGATCTCTGAAGACGGGAAGTACGGCCGTTTTATAGTAGAGCCCCTGGAGCGCGGCTTCGGCACAACCCTTGGCAACAGCATGAGGAGAGTCCTGCTCTCAAGCCTGGACGGCGTTGCCATGAAGAGCGTGAGAATAGAGGGCGTCCTGCACGAGTTCTCCACCATACCCGGGGTCAAGGAGGATGTCACTGAGATAATCCTGAACTTAAAGGAGATAATCCCGAAGTTTGCCGAAGAGGTCGAGGGGCCCAAGATAGTCGAGATACAGAAGAAGGGTCCCGCGATAGTCACCGCGGCGGATATAAGAACCGACAGCGAGGTGGAGATCCTCAACCCAGAGCAGCACATAGCCACCCTGGGCGAGGGCGCTGAACTGAGGATGCAGATAGTCCTAGACCGCGGGAGAGGATACGTCTCTAACGAGGTGAATAAGGAGACCCTCCCCGAGGGAGTCCTTGGCGAGATTGCCGTGGATTCCATCTATACCCCCGTGCTGAAGGTAAACTACAGCGTGGAGAGTACGCGCGTGGGGCAGAGAATAGATTACGACAAACTGACGCTGGAAGTCTGGACAAACGGCGTCGTCCACCCGCAGAAAGCCGTCTCTCTGGCGGCGAAGGTGCTGATGGATCACTTAAGCCTCTTTGTGGATCTCAGCGACAACGTCAGGGGCAGAGAGATCATGGTGGAGAAAGACGTGGACAGCAAGGAGAAGGCGCTGGAGATGACCATAGAAGAGCTGGATCTCTCCGTTCGGTCCTTCAACTGCCTAAAGCGCGCAAACATCAACACCGTGGAGGACTTGGTCAACAAGACAGAGGACGATATGATGAAGGTCAGGAACCTCGGGCGAAAGTCCTTAGAGGAGGTCGTCTGGAAGCTGGCCAGCCTTGGCTTCAGTCTGCGCAAGGAAGACGATTGAGATTAAAGATTGGAGTGAGAATATACCATGCCGGGAACAAGAAAGCTGGGCAGGGAGACCTCCCACAGGACGGCCATGCTAAGGGGTTTGACCACGCTTTTCCTGGAGAAGGGCAAGGTCGAGACCACCGTGACCCGCGCCAAGGAGGTGCGCTCTCTGGCAGAGAAGATGATTACTATCGCCAAAGAGGACAATCTCGCCAACAAGCGCCTGGTCATGTCCTTCATCACGAAGGAGAGCGTGGCGCACAGGCTGTTCTCAGAGATAGCGCCGAAATACGCCGACAGAAACGGCGGATATACCCGCATAACCAGGGTCGGTCCGCGCCGCGGCGACGCTGCCGAGATGGCCATACTGGAGCTTATCTGAACAGACTTATCTGGAACAG
>CAZRQD010000010.1:35103-37335 GCA_964602365.1 uncultured Acutalibacter sp.
CTGGAACAGACTTATCTAATAAAAAATAGAATCAGAGCCACCCAAAAGGATGGCTCTTTTTCATTTTGCAAATTAGCCTAGTTATATCTTCCCTCACTCGGTACGCGATTCGCCCTGCGGGGGCTGCCAGTACATTTGGGTGGAGGTGGAGACGGCGCCCTTTATTAGCCTAAAGTGCATCTCAGGCGTGAGGGGGTCTGCCAGCCCGCCGACGTCTGGATAGGTGGAATCCGCGTTAAGGGTCATGCCGCCCTCTGTAAACTCAAATATAAAGCGCTTTCCGCTGACCATGCGGGTATTCCTAAACTCTGCCTCCAGCTTGTTTTTTGCCCTGAATCTCCCTATGGAGGCATAGGGAACATCCCCAAGCCTAGTCTTGACGTAATGCCCCGTCATACCGATTTTAAGCTCGTACGCGGCGTTATCCTGTTGTACTCGTAGCGCGCAGTCGTCGCCCTCAAAGCGGAAGGAGAGGGATTTTAACCTCCCCCCGTCGGGGACAAATTTCCCGCTGCCGCCGATCAGGTCGGTAAAGCCGGGATAATCTCCCGCGGGGACATACACCGCGCCGTTTAAGGACGCCTCTGCCCAGGGATTTCGCACCCCCAAAACGGGGTTTAGCTCCAGGTTCTCCAGCCTGTACCGAAGCCTCTCGTATTCCTTGGGGTTTTCAGGCAGGGGCCCGTCCTGCATCTGCGGCAGGAGTTTCTCCCAGATGGCTGTAAGCACGGCCTGAAGTCTTGGTGTGGCCGACTGCACCGCTATGCAGGCGTCCTGTCTGGTCATCACCACGCCGAACTGCCCAAAGGCGCCGTCCCCGCGGAATACCCCCTCCGGTTCGCACCGCCAGAACTGGTACCCATAGCCCTGCTGCCAGTCGGGGTCTCCGCCCCAGCCCGCGCCGCGGTTCTCCACCTGCTTGGTCGTAGCCTCATCGAACCAGGAGGCGTCCAGCAGCTGCCGGCCCTCCCAGCTTCCCCTGTTCGCCACAAACTGTACGAATTTAGCCATGTCCTCAAGCGGGACCGACATGCCTGCGCCGCCCATCTCTGTCCCGTCGGGCAGGGTATGGCAGCGGATATCAGATAGGCCAAGCGGCTCAAACAGCCGCGGCTTTAAAAACTCTGTCAGACTAAGCCCCGTCTTTTTCGTGAGGATCGCCGAGAGCAGGTTGGTCCCCGCCGTGTTGTAGAGGAAATGCGTCCCAGGCTCGTATTTGAACGGGTGGCAAAGAAACGCCCTGATCCAGTCGGGGTCGCCGGCGCCAAGGTTCGGGATCTCCGTCTCGTGTCCGCAGCTCATGGAGAGCAGGTGGCGAATCTTCGCCTTTTTCAGATTCTCTGAGGGGTTCTCCGGCAGCTTATCCGGAAAAATATCCACAAGCCTCTCATCCAGGGAGAGAATCCCCTCCTTTACCGCGAAGCCGTAAGCCGTGGAAGTAAAACTCTTGCTGAAGGAGAACATGATATGCGGGACATCAGGCGCAAAAGGCGCCCAAGAGCCCTCCGCGCAGACCTTTCCATGCCGCATAAGCATAAAGCCGTGCATCTCTATCCCGTAACGGTACCACTCATCCAAAAGGTTTTCAATCGCGCGGGAAGGTATGCCGGCGCTTTCGGGAGTACATCTCTGCATAAAAGCCCTTCTTTCCAAAGATTTTCTTTTGGATATTCTACCACGGAAAGCGGATGTTTTCAACCTGTATTGACGATTTTAACTTCCTGCGGTAAAATCAAGCCGAGGTGAAAACTATGCTGATTATCAGGCCCGCGGAGAGCGCCGACGGGGAGGCGCTTGCCGGGATCTACTCCCCCTATGTCCTAAACACCGTCGTGACTTTCGACTATGTCCCGCCTGCGGGGAAAGATTTCTCAGAAAAGATCATAAAGAGCCGATATCCATTCCTCATAGCAGAGCAGGACGGGGAAATCCTAGGCTATGCCTATGCCTCTAGATTTAAGGACCGCGCGGCGTATGACTGGGCCTGCGAGACATCCATCTATCTTAGGATGGATTCCCGCGGCAAGGGAATCGGCACAAGGCTCTATGAGAGTTTGGAGGAAAAGCTGAAGGCACAAAATATTTTCACGCTTGAGGCGTGCATAACCTATCCCAACCCGGAGAGCATTTCCTTTCACGAAAAGCGCGGGTTTAAACTCTGCGCGCATTTTCACGAGATAGGCTATAAGTTTGGCCGCTGGCTGGACGTCGTCTGGATGGAGAAATCTCTTC
>CAZRQD010000011.1:0-34297 GCA_964602365.1 uncultured Acutalibacter sp.
CGCAGGCTCAAGCAAAGCAGGAAGAGGAAGAAGATGATTCTCCCGTATTTATAACGCTGCCGCTAAATGACGGAGAGGAATTTCCGATTACGGAAAAGATGGTTTGGAGCTTTAGGGAATTATATCCGTCTATAGACGTGAAGCAGAACCTGAAGACAATGAGGGGGTGGTGCCTGGGGAACCCCGGGAGTAGAAAACCGAGGAATGATATCCTGAGGTTTATCCACTACTGGCTGTCTAAGGAGCAGGGCAAGGCGCCAAAGAAGAAATATGACCCCATATTTGACCTAGACCCAAGGGACCCAAGCATTAAATACCGGCCAACACTGCCGGGGATAACGAGACTTTGATGTAAAAATCTCTATAGGCTTTTTCTTGACATGGACGCCGCAAAAGAGTATATTTTTAGCAGAGAGGAGTGTTCTGCTATGAAGGCAAAGAAAAGCGCAGAGGAGCGTATTGCCCTGATTGACGAGAAGATCGCCAAGAAAAAACAGAAGATCAAAGAACTGCAGGCGCAGAGGAGGAAAATCCTGAAAAAGGCGAATCAGCCTGAATCTCAGGGGGAAAAATAGTATGGCCGTCACGATGAAAATCTACTGTAGGGTGGCGGGAACTTGGTTCAAATAGTAGAGCTTTACAGCGATGAGGATCTTACCAGACTGCGCGCGCGGGTCAAAACCTGGATAATCGCGCTTAGTTTGATCGGGACGGCGGGGCTTGCCGCCTGCATTGTCATGGCGGCCTCTGCCGGGACTGCCACTGCCGCGAGGCTGGAGCAGATAACGATTCTTACCAGCACGGTTGCCGGCTGGGTGGTGCTTTACGGCGTGATCTTTGTCGTGACGGCCGGCATAAGAGAGCTGCGCCACGCCCGCATGCTGAGAGACGAGGAGCGCATAAGGCAGGAGGGGACCCCCTCTCTTACCAAGGAGCGCGTGCGGATCAAAAGCAGCATAACCGCACGGCGGGTAGAGCTTTCCGGGGCAGAGGGCAGCCCTAGGATTCTTGTCTGCGACAGCAGGTCCAAGGTCCTTAATAACCCCAAGATTAAGGCGCTCTACACAGTTCACGGCTATGTCGCGGCATATGAGGTGGAGGCATGAGACTTTTAAAAAATATCTTCTCCCGCCTTCACGTCTTTGTCCTCTGGGCACTGGGAAGTTTTCTCTTCTGGAGCTGGATCTTCACCTTTGTCACCGACGCGCCGGCTGAAAAAAAGGTGACAGTCTACTGCCACGTCCCGCAGGTGGAGGACATAGACCTGGCCGTCAAGCTGGAGGAGGATATGCCCCAGGGGATCAGGATGATCAAGGTCCACTCCTTCGATTACGTGATGTTCGACATGGAGAGGATAGAGAGCGGCGATATCTTCATCATCCCGGAATCAGAGCTAGAGACCTTTAGGGAGGACTTGCTCCCGCTTTCCGGGGAGGGCGGAGAGCAGGTCTACGATGAGGAGACGGGGGAGGGAATCGCCAAGACGTACATCAGCTACGGCGATGAGGACTACTACCTCTTCCTAGGCTCTGGCTCCGTCCATCTGGAGGACGGCATAGCCAGGGAGATCGCCATGAGGATTTTAGAGCTTCCATAGCTCGCAAAACAGGGAGGGTTTAATTTGAGAGAGAAATTGAGAAAGAAAAGGTGTTTGGCTTTGTTCTTACTTTCGGTTTTCGCCTTGGCGGGGGTTCTTTCCGCCTGCGGGGATTCTAACTCTTCGCAACCCGCGTCCTCCGCGCAGTCCACAGCCCCGGGGGAGAGTTCTGAGGTATCAGGGTCTTCCGCACCTGCCGCGCAGGAGACACCCGCGGCGACCAAAGTCCCCGCCCCGACGCTGGGCCCAAGCCTTATCCCCGCGGAAAAGATAGAGGGCAACCCCCTCTGGGTGAGGCAGGTGGAGACGATTCCGGATGACTTCATCTTCGGCGTGGACGCCTCCTCAGTCATATCAGAGGAGGAGAGCGGCGTCGTCTATTACGATTTCTCCGGGGAGGAGCAGGACGTCTTCGCCACCCTGGCAGAGAGCGGGGTCACGCATATCCGCGTCCGCGTATGGAACCACCCGTATAACGGGGACGGAAAGGGCTACGGCGGGGGAAACTCTGACGTGGAGAAGGCTGGGAAGATAGGCGCGCGCGCCGCCAAATACGGCATGAAGCTGATAGTGGACTTCCACTACTCTGATTTCTGGGCCGACCCCGGCAAGCAGATGGCCCCGCTTGAGTGGAAGGATATGGATTTAGAGGAGAAGCAAACCGCCCTCTACGAGTTCACAAAGGAGAGCCTAAACTCCATCATGTCAGCCGGCGGGGTGATAGGCATGGTGCAGGTCGGCAACGAGACAAACGGCGCCCTCTGCGGGGAGACAGACTGGGACGGCGTGGTATCGCTTATGGCAGAGGGCAGCAGGGCAGTGCGGGAATGCTGTCCGGATGCCCTTGTGGCGGTGCATTTCGCGAACCCGGAGGACGCGGGAAAATACGATGCCTATGCTAAAGAGCTGGATTCCCGCGGGCTAGACTATGATGTCTTCGCAAGCTCCTACTACCCCTACTGGCACGGGACGCTAGAAAATCTTTCTAATGTCCTCTCCTCTGTGGCAGAGAGTTACGGCAAAAAGGTCATGGTGATGGAGACCTCCTACAGCTATACGGCAGAGGATACGGACTTTCACGGCAATACCATAAGCGATGAGAGCGAAGTCGAGAAGCCCTACCCCTTCACCGTGCAGGGCCAGGCCAACTCCGTAAGGGACGTCATTGAGACCGTCGCCGATATCCCAAACGGCATAGGCGTGGCCTACTGGGAGGGGACATGGATAAGCGTCGGCGGCGCCTCTAAGGAGGAGAACAGCAAGAAATGGGAGGAGTTTGGCTCTGGCTGGGCCAGCAGCTATTCCGCCTCATATGACCCGGAAGACGCCGGAAAATACTATGGCGGCTGCGCGGTGGATAACCAGGCCCTGTTTGACAGGGACGGCAAACCCCTGCCGTCGCTTCAGGTCTTTAACCTTGTCCGCTTTGGAAACGAGCCCGGAGAGCTTACCGCAGAGGCCCTGGAGGACATAGAGCTAGAGGTTCAGTCCGGCGGTGCGATAGAGCTCCCGGCAGAGCTAAACGCCGTTATGGCGGACAATTCCAAAGAGCCCATAGCCGTCTCCTGGAATATCTCCGCAGAGGATCTGCAAAAGATGTCCCAGACCCCCGGCTCGTACGATATAACCGGCACCGCAGGGGATTTCACCGCCCGCTGCCATGTCACGGTCCTGGGAGAAAACCTCATCCAAAACGGCAGCTTCGAGGACGGAGACACGGGCTGGGTGGTCACGGACCTGGCGGCTTCAGACGAGCTCTACGTGGAGGAAAAGGAGAGCGATTCCCTCACCGGGGCAAAACACCTGCACTTCTGGAGCGCGGCTAAGGACAGCGTCAAATTCACCGCAGAACAGGCGGTTACCTCCCTTGCCCCCGGGAAGTACAGCTTCTCCATCTCCATAATGGGCGGCGACGCCGGGACGACTGAGATCTACGCCTACGCCAAGGTGGACGGCGAGACCAAGGGGACCGCCCCCATGGAGATAACCTCCTACGGCTCCTGGGATACCGGCGAGATAGACGGGATAGAGGTCGCAGAGGGCCAGACCCTCACCGTCGGAATCTACGTCAGCTGCGCGGGAGAGGGAGCCGGAGCCTGGGGCAAAATAGACGACGCTGCGCTATCGTTTGAGGAATAATCCGGTAAAGCTGGAATATAGATTCTAAACAAATTGTCTATATTCCACAAAATTTATTCACTTTTTTCTAATTCGGCGCAAATTTTTTCGGGCGGGATCTTGAAAATTCGGGATCTATCTGGTATAATAACCACAGTAATTGCGAAGTCCCTCCCCGTGCAGGATAGGGGACAGGCTTTGTGATATATTTTCCTTTAGGAGGAATGTAAAATGTCTATGAAGAGAGTTCTGGCTGTCGTGCTGGCTCTGGTTCTCGCACTTACGCTTGTATCTTGCGGCGGCGGGAATAACAGCAGCTCATCAAGCCAGGGCGAAACCCAAAGCAGCTCCAGCACTCCTGAGAGCTCCACTCCCACAGAGAGCGCTAGCGAGCCCGAGAGCTCTGAGGCAGAGTCGTCCAGTTCCGCTGCAGAGTCTGGAACCGGCGCAGGCAGCGAGCTTGCGGGTACCTACGATGTGACCATCTGGGCGCCCGAGGCTGCAAAGTCTCTCACTGAGGAGCAGGTCAAGGCCTTTAACGACTCCAACGAGTACGGCATCGTGATCAACGCCACCGTAGAGCCCGTATCCGAGGCTGACGCGGCCACCAACATGATCACCGACGTATCCGCCGGCGGAGACCTGTTCTTCTTCGCGCAGGACCAGCTTTCCCGTATGATCCAGGCCGGCGCTGTCACCCGTCTTGGACAGGGCGCTGCCCAGTTCGTCCGCACAAACAACTCAGAGGGCTCTGTCCTTGCCGCCCAGTCCGGAGAGGACCTCTACGCCTACCCGCTGACCGCGGACAACGGCTACTTCATGTATTATGACAAGAGCGTCATTCCCGAGGACCACGTGGACAGCCTTGAGGACATCATCGCCGACTGTGAGGCAGCGGGCAAGAACATCTCCTTCGAGCTGGAGAACGCCTGGTATAACGCCGGCTTCTTCTTCGGCGTCGGCTGCCACTCTGACTGGACCACCGATGACGACGGCAACTTCATCTCTGTTGATGACGACTTCAACTCTGACAAGGGTCTCATCGCCGCCAAGGGCATCCAGAAGGTTGTAAGCTCCACCAGCTACGTCAACTCCTCCAACGCTGATTTCGCGAGCGGCTCCGCGGTAGTTGTCACCGGAACCTGGAACTACGAGGCCATCTCCGATCAGCTTGGCGAGAACTTCGGCGTCGCCGACCTGCCCTCCTTCACGGTGGACGGACAGTCCTACCACATTGGCTCCTACAGCGGCTGCAAGCTGCTTGGTGTGAAGCCGCAGGAAGACCAGGTAAAGAGCGCTGCCATCAACCAGCTTGCCCAGTACCTGACGGGCGAGGAGTGCCAGCTTGGCCGTTTCGAGTCCTTCGGCTGGGGTCCCTCCAACACCGCCGCCCAGGAGAATCCTGACGTTCAGGCAAACCCGACCCTCGTTGCCTTAAACGAGCAGAACCAGTACGCCGTCCCGCAGCCCAATATTCACGGCTCCTGGTGGGATATCGCGAAAGTCATCACGACCGACATCCGCGAGTCCGACGGCTCTGACGAGGCTTTGAAGGCCGCTCTGCAGAAGTACGAGGACAGTCTCTCGGCAGTTTTTAACACTACCGGGACAGAGTCTGCCGCAGAGTAAGAATTAGGTATCATCGGCCTATAATGGCGATTGGCCGGGGTCAAAATCTGGCTCCGGCCAATTTCTAGATGGGGAGTGATTTAATGAAGCACTACAGCGATCTGGAATATCTGCGGCTTAGCAAACTGCAAAAGATCTGCTACAAGATCTTGTCGTTCTTCACCGCTATTCCGGGCGTTATCGCAAATTTCTTCAAGAAGATAGGCATGGGCATCAAAAACTGCGCCCTATACGTCGTAAACGAATGCAAGGACATTGTCAATACCTTCATCCACGGCGACTGGAAGACCAAGATCTCGTTTTTCGTGATGGGTTTCGGAAGCATCGCACGCGGGCAGATTCTCCGCGGTATCCTGTTCTTTGCCTTCGAGTTCGTCTTCATTTTCTATATGGTGACGACAGGCGGCCACTGGCTGTCCCAGCTTGGCACACTGGGAACCCAGGGCCCAACGGAGGAGTACAACGCGGTATTGGATACCTACACCACCGTCTACCACGACAACTCCTTCAAGATTTTGCTCTACGGCGTTCTGACCATCTTCTTCATCATCGCGTTCATCTATACCTGGCGCGTAAATGTCAAGCAGAACAAGATCGCAGAGTCGATTCTAAGGTCCGGCAAGAAGCTTAAGAGCAGCAAGGACGACCTGCGCTCTCTGGTGGATGAGCGGTTCTACGCCACCCTTCTGGCCCTTCCCATGACCGGAATCATAGTCTTCACGGTTCTGCCCATTGTCTTTATGATCCTTGTGGCGTTTACCAACTATGACGGCGCGCACAACGGATATTCAAACAACCTCTTTACCTGGGTGGGGCTTGATAACTTCAACACCCTCTTCTCCTGGACTGCGGGTTCAGGCGGGGGACAGTCCTACTCCGCCACGTTCGGCGAGATCCTGACATGGACGCTGATCTGGGCATTCCTGGCCACCTTCACCAACTACTTCCTCGGCATGTTCGTGGCCATGATGATCAACAAGAAGGGAATCCGCCTAAAGAAGGTTTGGCGTACCATCCTGGTCATGACGGTTGCGGTTCCCCAGTTCATCTCCCTGCTGTACGTCTCCAAGATGTTTGCAAGAAACGGGCTTATAAACCTTACCCTGATGGATTGGGGATGGATCAGTGAGCCTCTGCCATTCTGGGAGAATCCCACGTGGGCGCGGGTCACCGTCATATTGATCAATATCTGGATAGGCATACCCTACCTCATGCTCATCACTACGGGCATTTTGATGAATATACCGGAGGACCTCTACGAGTCCGCAAGGATAGACGGTGCCAACGCCTGGCAGCAGTATACGAAGATCACCCTCCCGTATATGCTCTTCATCACCGGGCCCTACCTGCTCACCAGCTTTACCGGGAATATGAACAACTTCAACGTGATCTATCTTCTGACGGGAGGCGGGCCGACAAACCCGGCCGCATCCGGCGCCGCGGGATCTGTGGGCTATACTGACCTGCTGATTACGTGGCTGTTCAAGATCACCACCGGGGCAGAGTCCCAGTACTATCTCGCCTCTGTCGTAGGTATCATGGTCTTTGTGGTGGTCGCGGTCATCTCGCTGATAGTCTATAATGTACTGCCGTCTATTAAGAACGAGGAGGACTTCCAGTGAAAGAGAAACGTCATATGAATATGAGCACTGTGAACCGCGTCAGCAATACCGCCATCTATATCCTGCTGACCGTGATCAGTGTTATCTGGCTGATTCCTTTTGTGTTCATACTCCTGCAGTCCTTCCGTGTAGAGTCCACCTACCAGGTCGGCTATGTCATCCCGCACGAGTGGGGCCTGCAGAACTACATCAATCTTTGGAATTCCGATTTCAAGCGCTGGTACCTCAACACATTCATAATCGCCCTGGCCTGCGCTGTCCTGCAGACGATAATCCAGCTTTGCATGAGCTATACGCTCTCAAGGTTCCGCTTTAAGCTTCGCGGCCCGCTGATGCGCTTCATGCTGATCCTCGGGATGTTCCCCGGGATGCTTACGATGATCATCCTCTACAGGGTTTTAAGCGACCTCGGCCTGACGCAGGCGAATGCCGTCCCGGGTTTGATCCTGGTCAGCGTGGCGTCCTCCGGCATGGGATATTACGTCTCCAAGGGGTATTTCGACACGATTTCCAGATCATTAGATGAGGCGGCCCGTGTGGACGGGGCGACCCGTTTGCAGGTTCTCTACAAGATCATCCTGCCTCTCGCGAAGCCCATCGTCATCTATACAATCCTGACCGCTTTCATGGGACCTTGGGGCGATTTCGTATTTGCCCGTTATGTGGCGTTTGGCACTTCTTCAGGCTACAACGTGGCTGTCGGTATGTACAGCTGGCTCTCAAACGATCAGATCGCCAGAATGTACACCACCTTCTGCGCTGGCGGCGTGGTTGTAGCTGTACCGGTAACCATCCTCTTCCTCTGCCTGCAGAAGTACTATGTTGAAGGTGTGACCGGCGGAGCCGTGAAAGGCTAAATTGAAAGGAGTTCAGGACAATGGCTAGTGTGAAGTTGACAGATGTAAAAAAGGTATATGATAACAAAGTGGTAGCTGTCCATGACTTCAACCTGGAGATCAAAGACAAGGAGTTTGTCGTCTTTGTCGGCCCGTCCGGCTGCGGCAAGTCCACCACTTTGAGAATGATCGCCGGCTTGGAGGAGATCAGCGAGGGCACTGTCGAGATAGACGGCGAGGTCGTGAACGACTTGCAGCCCAAGGACAGGGGAATCGCCATGGTCTTCCAGAACTACGCACTCTATCCCCATATGACAGTCTACGACAATATTGCGTTCTCCCTTAGGCTGCAGAAGATGCCCGAGGACGTGGTCTATGAGAAGGTCACAAACGCCGCAGAGGTCTTGGGAATTACAGAGTATCTCATGCGCAAGCCAAGGGCTCTTTCCGGCGGCCAGCGCCAGCGTGTGGCCATAGGCCGTGCCATGGTGCGCGATTCCAAGGTCTTCCTCATGGATGAGCCGCTCTCAAACCTCGACGCGAAACTGAGGAATCAGATGAGGGCCGAGATCATCCTCCTTAGGCAGAAGCTGGATACGACCTTCATCTACGTCACCCATGACCAGACCGAGGCCATGACGCTTGGCGACAGGATAGTGATCATGAAGGACGGCTATATCATGCAGGTCGGCACCCCGGAAGAGGTCTTTGAGATGCCGCAGAACCTCTTTGTGGCAGAGTTCATCGGCTCTCCCAAGATGAATATCATCCATACGCAGCTCATCTCAGAGGGCGGCAAATACTACGTCACCCCCTTTGGTGCCAAGATCCCGGTGGACGGGGTAAAGGGTGAGATGCTTGCCAAGAAGAATGCGAAGCCCGGTGAGATTCTCCTGGGTGTGCGGCCAGAGCATATTAACATTGCCCCCGAGGGAAGCGACTCCATCCCCTGCAGTCTAGTGGTCAACGAGATGATGGGTTCAGAGCTTCATCTGCATGTGGATACCGAGGACGGAACCCGCCTTATCGTTAGGGTCCCGACACTGGATCTTGAGAGCGAGGATAGGAACCTCTTGGTCAACGGGCATAAGATGCACATCTCCTTTGGCGGCAAGGCCATGCACTTCTTCGACCCCGTCACAGAGGAGAATCTGCTGGTATAATTTGCCTGTTCTCTTTTGGGAAAATACAAGGAAATATACCATCTCTTCGCAGCTTGGGCTGTGGCCATTCGCGGCCACAGCCTTAGTTGCGTAAAATAGAATGGAATCACGCCGGAAATCCGCAGGGAGGTTATATTATGAAAAGATTTTTTCTTCCTCTGTTTTTAACGCTGGTCTTACTGCTCTCATCCTGCGGCGTCAAGGAGGGGACGCCGTCATCATCCGCCGCATCCTCTCAGGCAATTTCATCCGCGGCAAGCACAGCCCCGCAGGAGGAGATGGACGCCACGGGAAAATATAGGCTTAGTGAGAACGGAGAGGCGGTCATAGATGATGAGGACTGCGTCTTGGCCACTTCCACAGAGGATAATTACAGGGTATTCTACGAGATCTTTGTCGGCTCCTTTTCAGATTCTGACGGGGACGGGACCGGGGACCTGCGCGGAATAATCGACAGGATGGATTATCTGAATGACGGGGAGGATGCCTCCGGGACAAGCCTCGGCGTTGAGGGGCTATGGCTTTCCCCGATTTTTAAGTCCGGAAGCTACCACAAGTACGACGTGGATGATTACTATAAGATTGACCCCGCCTTTGGCACAGAGGAGGATCTGAAAGAACTTGCGGATCTCTGCCACGAGAGAAACGTAAAACTGATCTTAGATCTCGTGATAAACCACACGGGGAGGAACCACCCGTGGTTTAACGCCTTTACCGAGGCGCACCGGAACGAAAAGACAGACGATCCATATTATGACTTCTACTCCTACTATAGGGAGGGGGAGGAGGTCCCGGCGGGGAGAAGCTTTACAAAGCTCTCAGGAACGGATATATATTACGAGAGCAATTTCTCCCCGGATATGCCTGAACTCAACTATGACAATGAATCGGTTCGCGAGGCTGTGCTTGATGTCGCCAAGTATTATCTCGACCTAGGGGTTGACGGCTTTAGGTTTGATGCCGCCAAATACATCTATTTCGGGGAAAACGGCCGCAGCGCAGATTTCTGGAAGTGGTATATGGATGAGCTTAAAACCATAGAGCCCGAAATCTATACCGTGGCAGAGGTTTGGGACAGCGACAGCGTGACGGATGAATACTATCCCGCGCTAAACTGCTTTGATTTCACGATGTCGCAGGTCTCTGGAAAAATCGCAGAGACGGCAAAGGCGGGGAACGTCAATAGCTATACCTCCTATGTGGATTCCTATCTTGAGAACATCTCAAGCCTAAACGGGGATGCCATGATGGTCCCGTTTATAGCCAACCACGATACCGACCGCGCTGCAGGATTTCTGACAGAGGCAAGCGGACAGATGCGCATGGCCGCCAATCTCTACCTGCTCTCCTCCGGTTCGCCGTTTATCTATTACGGGGAGGAGCTGGGGCTTCGCGGGTCGCGCGGGGGTGCCAGTACCGATGCGAACCGCCGCCTCAAGATGGAGTGGGGCGACGGGGATACGGTCTCTGACCCGGAGGGCGCAAGCTATGGGAATGACCGCGCAAGCGCCACGGCAGCAGAGCAGATGGCAGACGGGGACAGCCTCTTTAGCTACTATAAGAAGCTGATCATGATCCGCAAAGCCAACCCCGCCATCTGCCGCGGAGAGTACGAAGCCCTCAATTTTGCCGATACCAAACTTGGCGGTTTCACCGCAACCTATGACGGCGTAACCGTAGCGGTGCTCCACAACACCACGCAGGACCCAATTACAGTGGATCTCTCCACCGTTACGGATGTATCGTTTGATAAACTCAATGCGGTTATCGGCTTGGGGGACGCTAAACTTGATGGAAGCAATCTCACTTTGGACGGACAGACCAGCACGGTTTTGGGAATCTCATAAACTAAAAAAGGCAGAGCTTTTGAAATTTAATTAGGGAGGGGGATGACCGTTACGATGGGAATGATTTTCAGGGACGCCTCTAGATCTCCGAGAGAGAGGGCGGAGGATCTTCTCCCCCGGCTGTCCATAAAGGAAAAGGCCGGGCAGTTATGCCAGCGGCTTTTGGGTTTCTCTGTCTATGCTGTTTCCGGCGGGGATATAGAACTCACCCGGGAATTTGAGGAGGAGGTTGAAAACTGCGGCGGGCTCGGCTTCCTTTACGGCCTGTACCGCGCGGACCCATGGTCCGGCAGGGATTTTTCCACAGGACTTTCCGGCGCAATGATGAAAAAGGCATATAACAAAATTCAGCGCTATGTCATAGAACATTCCAGGTTCGGCATTCCCGTCCTGATGGATACGGAATCCCCCCACGGACATCAGGCGCTGGACGGCTATCTCCTTCCGGTAAATCTTGCCATTGGCGCGACGTGGAACCCCAAACTCGCCAGGGAGGCGTTTTCAATCTGCGGGAGGCAGGAAAAAGAACTTGGGATGGATTTTGCGCTTGTATCAATGCTGGATGTGCTGCGCGACCCGAGGTGGGGGAGGAGTGAAGAGTGTTATTCAGAGGACCCGTATCTCTGCTCTCGCTTCGCACAGAGTGCGGTTTGGGGATATCTTGACGCAGGCATGCCCACTGTCGCAAAACATTTCTGCGCACAGGGGGAGTGTACCGGCGGGGTAAACGCGAGCGCCGCAAGGATAGGGGAGAGAGAGCTCAGAGAGATCCACCTCCCTGCCATGAAGGCCGGGAGCGACGCCGGGGCCTTGGGGGTGATGGCGGCCTATAACGAGATTGACGGAACCTACTGCTGTGCGAACCCGCATCTTCTCAGGGAAATTCTCAGGACAGAGATCGGCTTTGGCGGAATTGTGATGGCGGACGGTTTGGCCATCGACCGGCTGGACAATTTGACCGGGTCTCCCGCCGCGTCGGCGGCGCTTGCGCTCTCATCCGGCGTGGACGTGGGATGCTGGGACCGGGCGTATTCTCACCTTGAGGAGGCGGTTCAAAAAGGCCTCGTCTCTGAAAAAATCCTGGATGAGGCCGTCTTGCGGGTTTTGGAGAGAAAGTTTGCGCAGGGCCTTTTTGAACATCCCTACCTGTCAGAGGAACCCCCGAGGTCCTATTCATATGATCTATACCCCCAGAGCCTGGAGCTTGCAAGGCAGGGGGCCGTCCTGCTGAAAAATGACGGGACCTTGCCGCTCTCTAAGGGCAAAAAGCTAGCCGTAATCGGTCCAAACGCCGACAGCGTCTACAACCAGCTTGGAGATTACACCCCCCCGCAGAGGGATGGGGTCTGCGTCACAGTCCTATCCGGCCTTCGCGGGGAGATGGGTGCTGAGAATGTCCTGTACAAGGAGGGGTGCAAGTCTGCCGAAACCTCTGGCTTTGAGGAGGCAATATCCATCGCGAAAGAGAGCGACGCGGTAATTTTGGTTTTGGGCGGTTCTTCAAGCAGATTCTCCGGCGCGGGTTTTGACAAAAACGGCGCGGCAGTGGCTGATTCCCACTCCATGATGGATTGCGGCGAGGGGGTGGATTCGTCCTCTCTTAAATTGCCCGGTACGCAGGAGGACTTGGCCAAGAGAATCTTTTCACTGGGAAAGCCCGTGGTCACAGTCATAATCGCGGGGAGGCCGTATGCCATCCCGAAGCTGAGCGAGAAGAGCTCTGCCCTGCTCTACAGTTTTTATCCCGGGCCAATGGGAGGGAAGGCCATCGCGGAAATTCTGCTTGGCGATATCTCGCCCTCCGGCAGGCTTCCGGCGTCGCTGCCAAGAAGCGCGGGCCAGTTGCCATGCTACTATAATTCTAAGGATTCCTATCCCGCCATGCGCTACTCTGACGAGAAGGAAGGGGCACTGTATCCCTTCGGCATGGGGCTATCCTATACGAGGTTCGAGATAAGCGGGATAGAATTCCCCGGGGAGTTCAGCATTCGCAAGCTGGAAACAGGGGAACGGGCGGCGGTCCGCTTCCGCATTAAAAACGCCGGGGATATGGACGCCTACGCCGTACCGCAGCTTTTTATCCACGGAATGCATGGGAGTACAGTGAGAAGGGTTAAGGAGTTAAAGGCGTTTGACAAGATCTTCCTTAGAAAGGGGGAGGAGATGGTTTGCAGCCTTTCCCTTGGCAGGGAAGAGCTATCTGTCTGGGATAGGTCCATGCGCTTTTCCTTAGAAGAGGGAGAGGTTGAGCTGCTCTTAGAAGAGGGCGGTACCCTCTTTGCAAGGGGAAAGATGAGGATTATCAAATGAGGGGAGGTAGGGGGTTAAATTTCCCTCGCCTGGCGCATAAGGTCAGAACTGCCCGCGATATCGGGGGCTAGGTTGATGACCTCAAGTCCCTCTTTTCTTGCCATGGCAACGGTATTTCCAGTACCGCTTCGGTATCGGTTCCCCTTTAGATAGCAGAGGCAGACAGAACTGTGCTTTACAAGGTAGCGGTTTCTTATATGCATACAGGCCTGGGAATATATATCTCCGGTATATATTACCTCGTCCGCCCTGCGGATGAAATCCTGGTAGATTCTGGAGTCCGTCTCACTCCAGCCGGAATCCTGACCCAAGCAGGGGAGGACCAGTATCAGCCTTACAGAACTGGGCTCGCTCTCGCGGTAGTTTAGGACCTCCCTTGCCGCCAAAGTGTCAAAACCCAAGGCACCGCCCGCTAAGAAAAAGTCAATGCCCTCCTCCTCGTGCAGGCGGCGTATTTCCCCGGCAAGCTTTAAAAGCAGAACTCGCTCCTCAGATTTTGGGACGCGCCTATGTCCGGTAAAACAGCAGGAGGCCTCTCTAAGCAGTCTCATTCCGGTTTCCTCCGTGTGATCTCAGAAAAAGATCAAAAAATCTCATCCGTTCCTGCGCTTATAAACTCTAATATCACTGCCAAGAAAAGTCAGCATTCCAAAATTCCCGGCGATCCTCGACACCAGCCTCTCACCGTATCGCTTTTCCAGCTGTTCCATGGAGAGGTTCGTACTTATGATACACGGCCTCTTGGCAAGCAGGCGGGTATCTACTATGCCTACAAGTACGGCATTGACATAGGATGACTGAAATTCAGAGCCCAGGTCGTCCAAAATTAGCAGGTCACAGTTTGAGAGCTGGAATACAGTATCCTCCTCTTCATCCTCACGTGGCGCAAAACGCTCTCTCTCCAGCTCCGCGCTCAAGCTCTGAACCGAGCCGTAAATGACGCCGTATCCCTTTTTTACAGCCTCTCCCGCTATTGCTAGGGACAGATGGGTCTTCCCAAGGCCTGTGCCTCCCTTAAATAGCAGACTTGGAGAATCTTTTGGGAAATTCTTGCTGTAATCTTTGGTATACCTCAGGATCTCTGACATCCGCTTGTAGGCCTCGGCATCACCCTTATAGTAATCCAGGGAAAAACTTTCAAAAGTACATTTTTCCAGCGGCGCATCCATTGAAAGCCGTTTATAGGCAATGTCCCGCTCTAGATTTTTGAGACATTCGCAGATCTTCCCGTCCACAAAGCCGGTATCACCGCATCTCTGGCAGGTATATTTCGGCTGAAGGTCAGACTTTTTAAGGTTGTGCTTTGCAAGCAGGGCCTCGTATTTGGCGTCCAATCTCTTTGCCTTGGATTTTAGCTTTTCCAGCTCTTTTCCAGTGTCGCCGCCGGACAGCACCGCCTTGGCGGCTAGGGACGCGTTTTGCGCCATGGAATTTTTTATCTTTAACGCTTCCGGCTCCAGTCGGTAAAAATCCTCGCGGTTGCGCCGGGCCAGCCCCTCAGCGCGCCTCTTTCTAGCGGAGAGCTCGTCTATCGCACACTGGGTAATTTTTCTAGAATATCCCATCTATAGATCCTCCGGTATATCGAATGAGCTTATCTGATTGATATCCTCTATATTATAGCTTTTGTCTCCGCCTGGTTTTTTCTTCTGGTCAAACTGTTCTATCTGCGCGGGATTGCGTATGCCTGCCGCATGCCAGTCGGTAAGTACCTTGTTCATATAGCTTATGTTGAATTTTCCCAGCCTGTTGGCGCACCTCTCATAGGCCTCTACCAGCATGTCCTTAGTAAATCCCCATTCCACCACCCACCGGTAGGAGGCCTCCTCCTCTTTCTTTGTGGGCGAACGCCTCTCAATACCGGCGACAGAGCAGACCAAATTCCACGCCCTGCGGTGTTCAGAGAGATCCCGAAGTTTTTTCTCGGCGGCGTCTAGGGTAAAAATTTCCTCAGCGCTCCAGTCCCTTACCATGGATTCTATATACGGCGTCGTGACCTTGCCGTTGTCCTTCGCGTAATTCACAAGCATCAGGATGACCTCAGGCGGCAGACCGTAATCATCGCATGCCATGAGTATCACGTGGGACATGGAGGTGGAGAGAACGCCTAAGATCTGCTCTACCTCTGAAAACAGGGTCCTGATCGTCTCTGACTCCTTAATCCTCTTTGAGAGATAGGCATTGTCGGGTCTCACAAGTCTCTGCCTTGGTGGCAGTTTTTTGGGGGTCAAATCGCCGCTCTCGTTTTCTGCGGACTCCCCCGAATTTTCAGTTTCTTTGGACGATTCAGCATATGCAGGTTTCTCCGCTGACATGAAGGTCTCGCCAACCTGGCAGAGAAGTCCCTCCTGAACCCAATACTCCAGTGCCTCCTGGCAGCTCTCCTCGGGTATGCCAAGAGCAGGGGAGAGGGTTTCCGGCGAGAAATTCTCTCCGCCATGGCGAAAAACCCAGAGAATAACCTGTAGCGCCTCTTTTGTGGCAAGCCGCAGATGTCTGTCCACGAGCTCGGTCGGGACGGCAAAGACAGAGCTCCAAGCGCCCATATCCAATCTGTACTGCATAGTTTAATCCCTCTGAAAGCGGGGGTTACCCGGCAAGTTCATTAAAAATAGATGTTTCGTTTCTCTTTAGAGTCCAGGTCGTTTAAGAGCAGCGAATATATGGAGAGATCCACTATGCCCTTATCTGGCCAGAGAAAGGCCTCGCGTATTGTTCCCTCATTTTGAAACCCGCAACTTAGGAGCGTGTGGATCGCCCTCTCGTTATTTGGAAGCACCCTAGCCTCTATCCTGTTGAGAGAGACGGTGCTAAAAAGGTAGTTTGAGACCTCCTTTAAGGCCGCGCAGGCATAACCTCTCCCCACAAAGGGGCGGGCGAGGGAAAAGGAGATCTCGCAGGAGTTCACCTCTTCGTCTATATTCTCTATAGTGAATGTCCCTGCCAGGCGAGAGTCCATATCGGCGGGAAAAATTCCAAGCATTACCGCGCGGGAGTCCAGAAAGAGCCCCTCGGCAAGTCTCAGCCTGCGGACGCACTCTGAAAGATCCTTCGCGGCCGCGGTGGGGAGAAAACGGTAGTTTTCCTCATCTCCCATTACCCTAAAGAGGGCGTTTAGATCCATCTCTGTTATTCTGCCGAGATTTACCCGCTCTCCCGGGATAAAGGGATAACTTGAAAAGAGCATATCTTTATTGATGATGACCACCCTCCTCCACATAGATAAGCCGGGTTCCGCCAAGCTGTCAGAATTCAAGAATATCGAGAAGCTCTTTAGGGGTATTGATCTCAGCCACCCCTTTAACAACGCCAAAGCCGTAAGCCGCATGGATAAACGGGACGCCGGCCCTCTCTGCCGCCTCTTTGTCCCAGTGGGTATCCCCAACATAGACGGGGGAGGAGATATTATTCCTCTCTGAGACTATTAGAATGTTCTCCCACTTCTCATGCCCGTTTCTGCCTATGCTCTCCCAGTCGTCAAAATACTTATCCAGCTTGTGGGCGTCAAAAAAGCAGTCGATATACTCTCTATTGCAGTTGCTGATTATCGCGAGCTTCACCCTCTTTTTGAGGATTTTGAGCGTATCCTCCAGGCCTTCATATATAATGCCGCCGCTTTTCCTCAGCTCCTCGTTTTCATCCGCGGCGCAGAGGTCGAAAATCTCCAAACGGCGTTCCAGTGAAAGATACGGCATCAGCGAATTTGTCAGCGTATCTGCAGTCATTCCCATCACGCCGACAATGTCAGAATGGGTTGGCAGCCTTAAAACATCGGGCTGAGCTTTTAACACCCGCCTCCAAGAGCGGGTAACTGCCTCGGTTGAATCCCAAAGGGTCCCGTCCAAGTCGAACAATACGCCGTCGCATTTCATGATTCTGCCCCACAGCTAAATTCCTTTTATCCAATGAGAAAAAGAAAGCCAGAAAACCGTCCGTTTCCTGACTTCTTTGGCAGGGGCAGAAGGACTCGAACCCTCGGCACGCGGTTTTGGAGACCGCTGCTCTACCAACTGAGCTATACCCCTATCCCGACTGCCCATATTCTAGCACAACCGCACAGGCAAGTCAAGGATTTTTTGAGAAAACCCAGATTTTTGAAAGCCTTAAGTTTACCAAATTTATTGGGGCACCCGCCCGGTCTGATCAGTAGGCCTGTTTTTTACGTAAAGGGCGTCCTGAAGGGCCTTGGCGTTTGTCTCAAAATCCACAGCGAAAAGGGTACGGCCGCCCATACCCTTCATGCTGCCGTAAGTCCCCTTTATGGGAATCGTCATCTGCTCCACCGTTATCCGTGAAAACTTGGGAACCAGGGTTACTGCGAGAGAGGCCAGCTCGCCCTCCGTCAGGTTGGTCTGCACAAGCGGCAGGACGGTATTCAGCATTGCGTCTAGCTGGGAGAGTTTGAGGCCTTTCGCCTTGGTGATCACCTTTTCGATCACATTTCTCTGGCGCTCTATACGTCTCCAGTCGCTGTCGATGTAGCGCAGGCGGCTGTACTGCAGGGCGTCGTATCCGTCTAAGTGGTTTTCACCTGCATGGACTGTGGAGTTTGCTATTGCGTTGGTGCGCGCCTGGCCGTTTAACGCCGCGGCCTCCATCTCCGTCAGTTCGATATCCACACCGCCGACAGCGTCTACAAGCTGCACGAAAGTATTGAAGTTTACCCTGACATAGCGGTCAACATCCACCTTGAAACATTCCTCTATCTCCCGCATCATAAGGTCGGCCCCGCCGTAACGGAAACTGTGGGTTAGCCAGTCCCACTGACCCTCGTACTGCCCTTCTAAGATGGGGACGCCCATGCCGCGCTCGAAACTGACCAGATGGGTGACCATGGTATTCTTGTCAATGGAGAGTAGAATGCAGCTGTCGCCCCTCGCGTTCTGGCTGAACTCCATGGAGCGTTCGTCCGTTCCGATCAGCAGGAGGTTGAAAACCCCCTCGTCCTCGGAAACTTCCTGCTTAGAGGGTACAGGTTCCTTTTCCTCCAGATTCTCCGCAGCCTCCTCCATTTCGAGATCGTCCTCCTCGGTCTCCTCATCAGAGATACTCTCCGCCTCTTCCGTCCGGCCGTCGTCGCGCTGGATTAGCGCGACCTTGCTGTGGTAATAGCCGTAAATGGTCCCGACGGCCGCCAAAGTCAGCAGGAGAATACCGGCCAAGGTGAAGCAGACGATACGCAGAATCTTTTTCTTAGTTGGAGCCGTCATCTTTATCCTCCGATTTCAAGAGAAGGCGGTCAGCCCGCAAGGTTCAATTGTCGTCAAACAGATCCTTGAGCTTTCCGAAAAAACTCTTCCGTTTCTGATAATTTTTCTCGCCCGTGGAGGCGTCAAGCTCTTTAAGAATCTCCTTCTGTTTGTCGGTAAGGTTTTTGGGGACCTCCACGGTTATCTGGATATACTGGTCCCCCCTTGTACGGGAGTCTATGCCCTGGATTCCCCTGCCCTTTAGGCGGAAGACATCCCCCGGCTGCGTCCCCTCGTGGACATGATAGCTGACCTTGCCGTCCAATGTGGGAACCTCAACATCCGCACCCAAAGCGGCCTGGGTAAAGGTTATGGGCATCTCGCACCAGACATCATAACCCCTGCGCTCGAACACGGGGTGCGGCCGCACGGAGATACGAACATGCAGGTCGCCGGGAGGACCGCCGTTGAAACCCGCATTCCCACGCCCGCTTATGTTGAGGATCTGGTCGTTGTCTATACCCGCGGGGACAGTGACCTCTATAGTCTTTCTCCTTCTCACCTGGCCCTGCCCGCCGCAGGTCCTGCAGGGTGTGTCGATTATCTTTCCTGTTCCGTGGCACCTGTCGCAGATCTGGGTGGACTGTATCACGCCAAAGGGAGTTCTCTGGCTTACCTTGACCTGCCCGGTACCTCCGCAGGACGGGCAGGTCTTGGGCTGGGTGCCGGGCGCGGCGCCTGTGCCGTGGCAGTCTGCGCAGACCTCCACCTGGTTATAGCTGACCTCTTTCCTGCAGCCCTTAGCGGCCTCCTCAAAGGAGATGGCGACGCTGGCCTGCACGTCTGTACCCCGCCTCGGGGAATTTGCAGAAGATCTCCTGCCGCCGCCCCCAAAACCGCCAAAGAATGTGTCAAAAATGTCCTCAAAATCCACGCCGCCGGAAAACGGATTTCCTCCCGCTGCGCCGCCGCCAAAGTTGGGGTCCACACCGGCGTGGCCGAACTGGTCGTACCTGGCGCGCTTATTGCTGTCAGACAGGACCTCATAGGCCTCGTTTACCTCTTTGAACTTCGCCTCTGCCTCTTTATCCCCGGGGTTTAAGTCCGGGTGGTATTTCTTCGCAAGGTTTCGGTAAGCCTTTTTTATATCCTCCTCAGATGCGTCGGAGGTCACTCCCAGAACCTCATAGTAATCTCTTTTTTCCGCCAATGATTAACCATCCCCTCGCCCCTTTTCTTTGGGAAGAAAAAGAGCTAAAAAGAATCTATATTGCAAATAGAAAGTGCGAAAAATCTTCCGCTCCATTAAACGCGCCGAGCCGCGCCAAAGAATAGAGCCCTCTGGCGCGACCGCCGCAAGATTTGCCTAAACCAAAATACTGTCAGTTGACATCTTTGAAGTCGGCGTCGTAGACATTGCCGTCCCCGCCGTCTCCTCCATTTCCGGGGCCGGGATTGCCGGGGCCGGGATTTCCGGGATTTACGGGGCCGTTTCCGCCGGTAGGATCGCCGGGGTTCTGCGGGCCGCCCTGCTGATACAGCTTCTCGGCGGCCGCGTAGACAGCCTTTTGCAGCTCGTCCATACCGGCCTTAAGCTCCTGCACAGAGGCGGTCTGGAGCTTTCCGCGAAGGTTGGCGACCTTGTTTGTTATCTCGTCCTTGTCCGCCTGGGGGATCTTGTCGCCGCTGTCAGAGAGCATCTTCTCAGCGGTGTAGCAGGCGTTTTCCGCCTCGTTGCGGGTATCGACCTCTTCCCTGCGCTTCTTGTCCTCCTCTGCAAACTGCTCTGCCGCCTTGACAGCCCTGTCGATATCCTCCTTGCTCATATTAGAGCTGCTGGAGATCGTGATATGCTGCTCCTTGCCTGTGCCCAGATCCTTTGCGGAGACGTTCACGATGCCGTTGGCATCTATGTCAAACGTGACCTCAATCTGAGGAATTCCGCGGGGAGCGGGGGCTATTCCGTCAAGCTTGAAGAGCCCTAGCTGTTTATTGTCCCTGGCAAACTCTCTCTCGCCCTGAAGGACGTTTACCTCAACCTGGGTCTGCCCGTCGGCTGCAGTGGAGAAAATCTGGCTCTTCTTCGTGGGGATGGTGGTATTGCGGTCGATTATCTTTGTCATGACGCCGCCCATCGTCTCAACGCCAAGGGAGAGCGGGGTGACATCCAGCAGCAGCAGGCCCTGGACCTCGCCGCCAAGCACGCCTGCCTGTATCGCAGCGCCGATGGCAACGCACTCATCAGGGTTAATTCCCTTGAAGGGCTCTTTGCCCATGAAGTTCCTTACAGCGTCCTGCACGGCGGGAATCCTGGAGGAACCGCCAACTAGGAGCACCTTTGAAATGTCGTTTATGGAGAGTCCGCTGTCGGACAGTGCCTGCCTTACGGGGCCCATGGTCTTCTCCACCAGGTCAGAGGTAAGCTCGTTAAACTTGGCGCGCGTAAGCGTCATGTCCAGATGCTTGGGGCCGGAGGCGTCGGCGGAGATAAACGGGAGGTTTATTGCCGCGCTGGTAACGCCTGAGAGCTCGATCTTGGCCTTCTCAGCGGCCTCTTTTATCCTCTGCAGGGCCATCTTGTCACCGGAGAGGTCCATGCCCTGCTCTGCCTTGAAGTTCTGGAGAATCCAGTCTATAATGCGCTGGTCGAAATCGTCGCCGCCTAAGCGGTTGTTGCCAGCGGTGGCCAGTACTTCCTGGACGCCGTCGCCCATCTCTATGATGGAAACGTCGAAGGTGCCGCCGCCCAGATCATATACCATTATCTTCTGGTCCGCATCCTTGTCCACGCCGTAGGAGAGGGCAGCAGCAGTGGGTTCGTTGATAATGCGCTTGACATCCAGGCCAGCAATCTTGCCGGCGTCTTTGGTCGCCTGCCTCTGGGCGTCAGTAAAATATGCGGGGACAGTTATGACGGCGCTGGTGACAGTCTCACCGAGGTATGCCTCTGCATCGGCCTTCAGCTTCTGCAGAATCATCGCGGAGATCTCCTGGGGAGTATAGCTCTTGCCGTCTATGGTGACCTTGTAGTTTGAACCCATCTCACGCTTGATGGACGAGACGGTCCTCTCAGGGTTTGTGATGGCCTGGCGCTTCGCGACCTGGCCTACCATCCTCTCCCCATTGCGGGAGAAGGCCACGACGGACGGGGTGGTGCGGGAACCCTCCGCATTGGCGATGACCACGGGCTCTCCGCCCTCTATAACCGCCACGCAGGAGTTGGTTGTACCCAAATCAATACCGATAGTTTTTGACATAAAATATTACCTTCCTTTTCTTTATTTTATAAATCTGAAATGAGCGTTTTTAGCCCATCAGTTCCAAGATTAAAAACGGTCTGTGCGGGGTCTAAGTCAATTCGCCACCTGTACCATGGCATGCCTGACTATTCTGTCACCAAGCTTGTAACCCTTCTGGTAGACGGCGGAGACCACGTTTTCCCCGAGGTTCTCGTCCTCAATATGCGCGACGGCGTTGTGGCGGTTTGGATCAAAGGGCTCGCCCGGCTCGCCGATGGGCTCTAAACCGAGTTTCTCAAACGCCTGCTTGATCTCCGCGTCGATCATCTCAACTCCCTTTCGCAGGTCCTCTGCCGAGGAGTTTTCGAGGCTTAGCGCGCGCTCTATATTGTCTGCTATGGGGAGAATGGTCTGGACCGTATCTGAGACCGCGTTATTGTAGATGGCGGTCTTCTCATTTAATGTCCGCTTCCTGAAATTGTCATATTCCGCCAGGACCCTGAGATGCTGGTCCTTAAAATCGTCCAGTTCCGTCTGAAGAGCCGAAAGCTTTTCAGAGAGCTCGGCAGTCTTCTCCTTCGCTGATTTTTTCTTCTTGTTTTTATCCTCTGCCTTCTCCTCGGATTTTTCCCCGGGACTTTCCTCTAGGGGTTCCTCCTCCTTCTCGGCAGAGGTCTCCTTCTCGTTTTCCTCCATGGATTCTCACTCCCTTCAATACTCTAATCCCGCCCAAACTCTGTCAGGATCTGGCCGACCTTCCCGGAGACGTATTCCAGCAGGGCGGTGGTTCTCGCGTAATCCATCCTTGTCGGACCCATAACAGCCAGCGCACCGGCATCCTCGCCGGAAATTCTGTAGCGCGATACCAGGACCGACATGTCACGAAGCTGCCCGTATCCCAGCTCTCCGCCAATAAGCGTCACAACCCTGTCGGGTCTCCCGTTAAGAAGAGAGAGAACCTGCGGTTTGTGGTTCAGAAATTCCATGATGCTCCTGTGCTCTAGCTCTGGATAAGAGAGGAGGTTCATGAGCCCCGATAAGATCACGTCGGGCCGCGAGGCGTCCCTTGCCGTCACCAGCAGGGCCTCCATTGCGGGGCCTACCAGCGGAATAAGCTCGCCAAGGGAGATGGCCACACCCTGCAAGAAGGCGGGGGTCAGATCCTTAACCTTGCGGCCGGTAACCTTCTCGTTGAAAACGCGGAAGAAAACCCTTAGAATTTCTGAGGAGAGATCGAAATCGCAGTGAAAGACCCTGCTCTTCATGCCGCCCGCCGAACTCATGAGGATCAGCATGGCGGACCTGCGGCCCACCTGTACAAGCTGAACGGCCCTCACCCGTGCGTCGTCCCCGCTGGGTTCCGTGATGAGAGAGACAGCCGCGGTCTCATCACTTAAGAGTTCCCCGGCCCTCTTCAAGAGCTCATCGGGCTCCAGAGAACCGTGCAGCAGGATAGAATCATACAGACCGGGCTCTTCCTCTCTCAGGGCGGGCACGCCCATAAGCCTGTCCACATACTCGCGGTAACCCCTCTGAGAGGGAACACGGCCCGCGGAGGTATGCGGCTGCTCTAATAGGCCAAGCTCTATAAGCTCCGCCATCTCGTTTCGCACCGTCGCAGAGGATACCCCTATCTCCTCAGCTATTCCCTTAGAACTTACCGGTTCGCCCTTCTCAAGATAACCCCTGACCACATAGGAAAGTATCTTATCTTTCCTTGGTGACATCTCCATGCCACGCGCCTTCCTTCCATTGGATTAGCACTCTGCACGTCCGAGTGCTAATCTTTGTGATAACTTTACCACATTGGTCAGAAAAAGTCAAGAATTAAATTGTAAATTGTTTGTGAATGGGAAATTTTTTGTTTTTTGGCTTGACTTAGGGAAAGGGGACTGGTATAATAGCGTCAGTGCTTGGGGGCATAGCTCAGCTGGTTAGAGCGCCTGCTTCACACGTAGGAGGTCACAGGTTCGAGTCCCGTTGTCCCCACCAGTTTGGGCCCAGTGCTTGTCGCAGTTGGGTCCATTCGTTTTCTCAGGGGAAAAATCGCAAAAATCCCGGTATAGTAAAATTTCCCCACTTTGTTATGCAGAATGTACCGGTTGCAACCAAAAATTGCGCGATAGTTGGTGGATTTTAGCATGATTTTAGGGTAAGATATAACCAACGAAACTTGAAGGAGGATGAACATGGACATCGGAAGCAAGATCAAAAAACTGCGTATCGAAAAGGGATATACCCAAGAGGCACTGGCCTCTGCCATGGGGGTCTCGAGACAGGCGATTAGCAAATGGGAGGACAATTCCAGCCGCCCCAGCACCGCCAACCTCATAGCGTTGAGTGAGTTTTTTGGCGTACCCCTAAGCGAACTTACCGGAACGGGGGCATCGCAGGAGGATTCATCTTCTCCTGCCCAAGGCGCTGTACCGCCGGCGTCGCCGCCGCCAATGTCCCCGCCGCCCCAGCAGGGATACCCGGCACAGTATCCAAACCCGGCGGGAGGTCCCCCGCAGCATGGGCATAACCCGTGGAGGACCGTGGCCTTCGTGCTGATTGTCGCGCTTGTGGCTGTTCTCGTCTTTGTGGGAGGGTACTTCTTCGGGACGAGAAACAACGATAGAAATGTCAGTTTAGAGCCTTCCTCTCAGGCGGTCGGCAGTTATTTAACGGAAAGTCCTGCTCCGGCGCAAACACCCCAGGCGCAGGAGGAAATCCCTTCTCCCGCCGTCTCCAGCGAGGCTCCCACAGAGGCGCCGACCGCAACGCCAACACCGACAGCCACGCCCACACCCACACCAGAGCCAACACCTACGGCGGCCCCAACACCTACCGCCGCCCCGACTGAGACGCCCACGCCAGTACCCACGCAGGCCCCGACACAGCCGCCCGCGCAGCCCACGGCTACTCCCGTTCCTCCTGCGCCGACCCAGGCGCCTACGGCTCCGCCCCAGGCAGCCGGAACCTCGGTCTCCATTGCGGACCTTACCAATAAGCTAAACGCTCTCATCACCCGTAACGACGGCAAGATGGTCGCAGGCGCACAGGGAGATTACAACACCTACGCCGTGATCAAGAGCGAATGCGAATCTCTTGACAGAGAGTTTGACATCGCGGACGATACGCTGGAGCGCGAGTTCAGAAACGGAAGTATCTCGAGAGATACCTATAACTCTGCGGAGAGAGAGCTGGATTCCCTTGAGGACCGTCTCGATTCCTATGAGGATAAGGTTGAGCGCTTCTTTGGTATGGATGATTAAAATCAGGCAGCTTTGGGCCTCCTCCCAGTTTTTGGGAGGGGGCCATATTTTTGCGGAAAACCTTGATTTCGGACCTTCCACGCTATAGAATATAGACTATAAATGGAGAAGGGAGTTCTGTCTTTTGAAAGCTGTATATTTTACTGGAAAAGAGTCGTTTGAGTTAAGGGAGGTTCCAAAGCCTGTACCCGGGGAGGGAGAAGTTCTGATCAGAAATAAGGTCTGCGGGGTTTGCGGGACTGACGTCCATATCTATTTTGGGGAACCCGGCTCAGCAGAGGTCAGCCCGCCGGTGGTGCTGGGACATGAGTATTCCGGCATAATAGAAGAGGTTGGAGCAGGGGTAAAAGCACTTAAACCCGGGGATCATGTGACGGTGGACCCTAACATATACTGCGGAGAATGCGTCTACTGCAGGGACGGGAAAAAACAGCTCTGCGAGAATATGCAGGCCATAGGAGTGACCAGGGACGGAGGGTTTGAGGAGTATAGCGTGGTCCCCAAAGGACAGGCATTTTTACTAAAGCCTGAAATTCCATTCGAAATAGGCGCGATGGCGGAACCCCTGGCGTGCTGCCTTCACGGGATAGACCGGGCAGAGATCCGCACGGGAAGTACCGTTTGCATAGTCGGCGGGGGAGCCATAGGATTGATAATGCTCCAGCTTGCAAAGCTCTCCGGTGCGGCTAGGGTGATTTTAAGCGAGCCGAACGCCATGCGCAGGGAGGTTGCAGAAAGCCTTGGTGCGAGCCTGACTATAAATCCCCAGGCGGGGGACGCGATGGAGTGCTTTAATAAATTCGCAGGGGCCGGCGCGGATGTGGTAATAGAATGCGCGGGAAATAACTCTGCTGTGGCCGGCGCATTCTCGTACGCAAAAAAAGGGGCGACGGTCGTGCTCTTCAGCGTGCCGAAGATTGATACAAATTTTCCGCTTCACCTATTCGACGTCTACAAGAAAGAGCTTACGGTCAAGGGCTCTTTCGTAAACCCCGACACCCACCAGAGAGCCGTGGCCATGCTAAACGCCGGACTTTTGGATTTTTCCAGAATAATCACCCACCGCTTTGGCCTGGACGATCTCCCGCTTGCCATAAAGACCCAGATGGGGGAGGAGTCAATTAAGGTGGTTGTGGAGTCCTAATGAAAAATTGAACAGCGGTCAAACCTAGGAAAAACCTGGGCTGCAACCGGCAGCAACCGATAGTTGCATTGCTATGTCGGAGCGTTTAAGAGGCTATGGATGTTTTCTTCATCCTATTTGAGCGGTAATTTTCACAGGAGTTACATCCCGCTCTATTTAAGGGCGGGATTTCCTATTCTGTTTTCTTTGGGGAGCTTCTTCTCTTATGGATTATCAATGCCATAGAGCAGACTGCCAGGGCGGAGACGATACCAAGCAGCGCGCCGGCCAGTACATCCGTCGGGTAGTGGACGAAGAGGAAGATCCTGGAAAAGCCGATGAGTGACGCAAGAATGAGAGCCAAGATTCCCGGCTTTTTATAGTGAAGAAAAATCGTGACGGCCGCGGCAAAGGACGCGCAGGTGTGGCCGGATGGAAAAGAGAACCCCGAGGGGGGAGATATTAGGAGTTCGCAAAAATTTGGATAGTCCGCAAAGGGTCTGGGACGGCAAACCAGATTTTTTATAAGTCCCTCCCCCAATACCAGCCCCATGGCCATAGCGCATAGCCCAAGGACCCCGCATCTCCTAGCACGCTTAAAAAAGAGCATAACCGTTAAGAGGAGAATCCAAAAACAGCCGGCTTCCCCTAGATAGGTGATAAAGGGGAAAATCCTGTCTGTGAGGGCGTTATGAAAATGGGCCTGTACAAAGGACATTATTCCACCGTCAAAAGAGTTCAGTCCGGGAAACACAAAACCACCCCCTATATTAGCTAAAAACTTTGCAAGCATTACCATTACCAGGTCTCGCCCGGGCGGAGGAAGTGCAACTTCACTTTCATTATACCATACTTTCTGGATTTTGTGAAAAGAAAGGGAATTATTTTTTAGTTCGGTTTTAGAAAAATACGAACATTTTTTCTTTGTGTCTATGGACAAAAGCGGGATCTGAGAATATAATACAGCTAGTAGGGGAGAGGCGGATTTCCAAATATCGGAGGCTGTAATGGATAGCGAAGATCCGAAAGGCGAATACAGAGCCATAAAGATCCCTAAGAGGGATGAGGCGGCTGAACCTCGGGAGAGGAAAAACCCGGACAGGTTTAAACTTGAGACCGGAGAAACCTTTTATGAGATAGATTATTCTGCATCCCCCATAAAAGGGGTTGGGAAGTTTGTTCCCCGGAAAGTTCCGGTAAGGAAAGCCGAACCGGATAGATTTAAAGAGATGCGGGATATCGCGAGAAACTTTTCCATAACATACATTAACTTCTTAAGCCCGTATTCCCATGCGGTTAAATATCGGAATGCAAAGGTTTTTTACAGCCAGGCCCTGCTTATGGCCGATTTCACCGATGACTGGAAGGACCCCGTCCCCTTTTTCTCTTATTTTCCCACATATCAGATGATGAACACTTCCCAGCTTCATACATATTTTACCTGGCGGACGGGAGTGCGCGCAGGAAGGGTCGAGGCGACATCGCTCTCCTATACCTTTGTATACCTGTACGAGCTTTTGCACAATATCGGGACAGATAGCCCGGCGGAGGCTCTGGAGCAGATCCTGAGATTTTGGAAGGCCTACAGGGTATATGATAAGACACTGGACGAATATCTTAGACGCTGGCTAAAGGATTACTCAATCTACTATGAACTTCCAAAAGAGAGCGAGGAAAAACTATTTGAGGAGTTCCCGGCTTTCAGAAGAAGAGAAAGAAATTATGAATTTTACCGGACCCTTTCAAATTACGACCCGGGAAAATCCCAGTTTTACGATGAGAAAAGGCATGCGCTCATTGAGGAGAGCGTGATCTCTGCCATCAGCGCGGTAGGGAGGGAACTGGAAAAACACGGAAGAAATTTGGATTCTCTGCTATTTTACTCCCCAAAGAATTCACAGAGCTGGACGCCATTTAAGGGAGCGGTATTCTACCCCTACCGCGAGGGTGGGAACCGAACGGTGGTCGTCTCCCCCAATGAGGTATACCTCTGCAGGGAGGGCCGCTGGACGTGTACGGTGAGTATGACGTCCGGACAGGGGAAAAGACTTTTGGGATATATCATGAAGAAGAGCGAGGCCGTCCTCAGAAAGAGAACGGGATACCCACATGACCTGAGGCCTTCTGTAAACTCTCTCCCCGAGGAGATAAGGGTATTATTTGACGAGCTCTCTATAGATCTGGACAGAATAATTGAGGACGCCGTGCTTAAATGCTACCAGGAGGCAAACCGCACTGTTGTCAAAGTCAGCGATGAGTCGCTCTCGCGCATTAGGGCGGACAGCCTTGCCACCGAAAAGGCCTTGACCGTACCGGAGACGGAAGAGAGGGCCAGAGAGGACGGAGGTACCCCATCTGAAGCCGGTGAAGTTAAACCGCAAGCGCAAATTCTCCCCGGGGAAATTTACAAAAGCGAAAATGATGATTCTGACGAGACAGATCCGTGGGATGACTTTGAAAATGCCCTAACGAGGGTGGAGAGAGACGCGATCGCAGCTATACTTAGGGGAGAAAGTCTTTACGATTTTTCATCCCGCACGGGGGAGATGCCGGAAATTTTGGGAGAGCGGATAAATGAGAAAGCGCTTGATTTTATCGGAGACAGTATCCTTAACGAGGACCTAAGCCTCTTTCCCGAATATGAAGACGCAATGAAAGGACTGGAGAGTTAAATGCCAAACGCAGTTCCCGCAAGAATAGCGGGGGTGCTCTTAAACGCCCTGAAAAGCGGCGTGGTCCCAAGGGTTGGGCTGGAATACATAGCCGTTGGCAGAAGAGCCGAAATAGAGGCGATTCTGAGAGACATAGAGCTTGTCGGTGAAGGCGGCGCGACATTTCGCTTTATCGTGGGCAGATACGGCAGCGGGAAGAGCTTTCTGCTGCAGACGATAAGGAACTACGCCTGTGCGCGCGGTTTCGCGGTGGCTGATGCGGACCTCTCCCCGGAGCGCAGGTTTGCCGGTACAAAGGGGCAGGGGCTGGCGACCTATAAGGAGCTTATCAGCAATCTCTCTGTCAAGTCCAAGCCGGACGGCGGAGCCCTGCCGCTGATCTTGGAGAGATGGATTTCGGGAATACAGACGGAGATAAAGGCTGAAACCGGGGCAGAGGGAGAAAAATTTGACGAGCTTGTGGAGCGCAGGATTTATTCTGTTGCAGGCAATCTTGAGGGTATGGTAAACGGCTTTGAGTTCGCGAGGGCAGTTTCTCTGTATTGGAAGGCGTATAAGGATGGGGATTCCGCACTAAAATCCATGGTCCTCAAATGGTTCAGGGGGGAATACCAAACCCGCACGGAAGCGAAAAAGGACCTTGGGATAAATTTTATTGTGACTGACGAGAGCTGGTATGATTTTCTCAAGCTCTTCGCTGAGTTTCTGACGGGGGCAGGATACAGGGGCCTGTTTGTGCTGATAGACGAGCTTGTAAACATTTATAAGATTCCAAACTCAGTCACAAGAGCAAATAATTATGAAAAGCTCCTGACAATGTTTAACGACGCGCTGCAGGGCAGGGCAAAGCATATAGGCTTCTTGATGGGCGGAACCCCCCAGTGCCTGGAGGACCGCTACAGGGGGATCTACAGCTATGAGGCTCTGAGGTCCCGGCTTACTGAGGGGCATTTTTCCTCTGAAGGGCTAAGAGACCTCAGCGGGCCGATAATCCGGCTGAAAATGCTCTCCCAGGAAGAGATGTATATACTCATAGAAAAGCTTAGGGATATTCACGCGGGGCTTTACCACTACCAGCCGCGCCTTGGGAAGGATGAGCTTATCTATTTTCTTACGGTGGAATATAACCGAGTCGGCGCAGACAGCCATATCACCCCTAGGGAGATAATAAGAGATTTCATCGAGCTTCTGGATATTTTGGAACAGAACCCCGAGGTAAGTCTGCAGGAGGTGCTTAAGAGCAACAGCTTCGAACTGGCCAAGGGCGGACTTTCCGATGAGGAGCTAACAGAAGAATTTCAGGAATTCGAGGTGTAGAAGGTGGACGCTTTTTCCAGGCTTGCCCCTTTCATCCAGGATTTCATATATGAGAGCGGCTGGGAGGAACTGAGGGCTAATCAGGTCGCGGCGATAGAGGTAATACTCGATACTGACAAGGATTTGCTGCTCTCATCCGGTACAGCTTCCGGAAAGACGGAAGCCGCTTTTCTTCCTGTCCTGACATCTCTCTACGAGAGGCCTAGCTCATCTGTCGGGGTGCTCTACATCTCCCCTTTAAAGGCGCTTATCAACGACCAGTTCAAACGCCTTGACAAACTTCTTGAGACCTCTAATATCCCCGTGACCCGCTGGCACGGCGATGCCTCTGTATCCCAAAAAGAGCGCCTGCTAAAGCATCCGGAGGGAATTTTGCAGATAACTCCCGAATCCCTTGAGAGTCTGCTTACAAATAGACGCGGGGCATGCCTTAAACTCTTCTCTGATTTGAGGTTTGTCATCATCGACGAGGTTCACCACTTTATGCGGGATGTCAGGGGAATTCAGCTCCTCTGCGTTTTAGAGCGCTTGGAAAAGTTGACGGGGATAAGGCCCAGGAGGATCGGCCTGTCCGCAACCTTGGGAGATATAGAGCTTGCCAAGCGATGGCTTTCAGGGGACAGGGAATGCCTTGCCCCTATTACGGACGAGGGAAAAAAGAGGGTCGCCCTGCATGTGGAGCGCTTTGTGAACTACGCCAGCGACAAGGAGAGAACATTTTCCGGAGAGGATACAGGAGGAGGTTTGCCCTCTGGGGTGAGGGAGCATTACGAATATCTCTTCAAAAACACGCTGGGCAAAAAGACCATCATCTTTACAAACAGCAGGGAAGAGACGGAATATCTGATAGCGAACCTGCGCGAAATCGCACTGAAGAAGAAATCTCCCGATGTCTACCGCGTCCACCACGGAAACGTCTCAGCCCTCCTGAGAGAGAATACCGAGGAAGAGATGAGGGACGACGAAGCGAAAATTGTGACAGGCGCGACGGTGACCCTGGAGCTTGGCATAGATATCGGTTCCCTTGACCTGGTTGTGCAGGTGGGGACGCCCAGCAACGTCTCCAGTTTTGCGCAGAGACTGGGCAGATGCGGCAGGCGCGGGCAAATACCAAAACTGCTTTTTACCTTTGTGGAGGACTTAAAGGTCAACTCTGACCAGACGCTTGGGCCGATAAACTGGGACTTTATCCGCACAGTAGCGATTGTAGAGCTCTACCTAAAAGAACACTGGATAGAGCCAATCCCTCCACAGATACATCCTTATAACCTGCTCTACCACCAGACCCTTAGCCACTTGAAGAGTACCGGAGAGCTCTCCCCTGCGGCACTTGCCCAGGACGTACTCTCCCTGCGGCCGTTCTCTGAAATCTCTAAGGAGGAGTACCGGCTTTTGCTGCGCCATCTCATCGATACCGACCAGCTTGAACAGACCGAGCGCGGCGGGCTGATCCTCGGAAGGGAGGGGGAGAAGGAGGCGGGTAGTTACAAATTCCTCACGGTGTTTCTCACCTCGGATTACCTTCTGGTCAAGGATGAGAACCGAACCATCGGCACAGTGGACAAAATTTATCCGGTGGGAACCCGCTTCGCTTTAGCGGGAATGGCCTGGGAGACGGTTTCGGTAAATGCGAAATCAAAGGTAATTTTCGTAAAGAGGGTTCCCGGCATTTCTGTGGTGGACTGGGACGTGGATTTTGAGATAGAACTCCACACGGTGCTGGTGAGAAAACTCAGGTCAATTCTTCTCTCTGATGAGGAGTTTCCTTACCTCAGCGCAAGCTGCCAGGAAAGGCTTGGGGAGATCCGCTACATATCGCGGGGAAGCGGAATCCTCGAGAACCTCGTGACGCCGTTGTCTGACAGGAAGTTCGCGATATTCCCGTGGGTCGGCACCCGCCAGCTATATACACTCCACTACGCTCTGAGGGCTAACGGGATAAAAAGCCGTATACCCTGGCCAACCGCGGTCTATCTGGAGGTAATATTTAAGGGAACGGCGGAGGAGCTTATGGATATTATACAGAGCGTTTGCAGAGATGTCCCGCGCGAGGAGGAACTGCCCCTTCCCGAGAAGATACAGGTGAGGGGAAAATATAACGAGTTTATACCGCAGGAATTGCTTAGGAAGCAGTATGCGGAGGATTTTCTGGATCTCCCCGGTCTTGGGAAGGCCATGGAGGAGACAATGGAAATCCTTAATGGCGGCTAGCTGACTTTTCTTCTGATGAAAATTTGGTAAAATCTTTGACTGTTTGGAAAGGTGGGGAAATCTTAGATGTGCGGTTTTGTGGGATTTACCGGGCAAGAGGCTGACGGGAGCGTTTTGCGCTCCATGACGGACAGCATAGCTCACCGCGGACCGGATGACGCTGACTTTTACGAGGACGAGGGAATTTCTCTCGGATTCCGCAGACTCTCTATAATAGATCTTGCCGGAGGCAGACAGCCTATGCTAAACGAGGACGGCAGCAAGGTTTTGGTTTTTAACGGTGAGATCTATAACTTTCAGTCTATTAGAGAGGATCTTTTGAAGGCGGGACATGAGTTCAAGACCCGCTCTGACTCTGAGGTGCTTCTCCACGGTTATGAGGAATACGGAAAGGATCTGTTAAATAAACTAAGGGGAATGTTTGCATTTGTAATCTGGGATAAGAGCAGGGGGGAGATTTTCGGCGCGAGAGATTTCTTCGGGATAAAGCCTCTCTATTATGCCAAGATGGGGGAGACCTTCCTATTTGGGTCAGAGATAAAGGCGTTTTTAAAACATCCCTCCTTTAAAAAGGAGTTAAACACGAGGGCACTTGAAAATTATCTCTCCTTCCAATATTCTCCGGGACCTGAGACATTTTTTAAAAACGTCTATAAGCTCCCGCCTGCCCACTATTTCAGGTATGGGGGCGGAAAACTGGAGATAGAGAGGTACTGGACCCCGGAATTTAACGCCGAGGAGGACAAGTCCCTAGATTACTGGGTTGATTCTATAGAGGCGACCTTCGACGACTCCATCAGGGCCCATAAGATAAGTGATGTTGAGGTCGGCTCTTTCCTCTCTTCCGGGGTGGACTCCAGTTATGTCGCCTGCTCTGCGGATGTGGACAAGACCTTTACCGTGGGTTTTGAGAACGGCGAAAAGTATAACGAGATAAATTATGCGGAAGAACTATCAAAACTGATTCCCGTGAAGAACATCAGCAAAGTGATCACGCCGGAAGAATTCTGGGATATCTTCCCCAAGGTCCAGTACCATATGGACGAGCCCCTTGCCGATCCCTCTGCGGTGGCGCTATATTTTGTCTGCAATACCGCGGCAAAATATGTAAAGGTCGTGCTCTCAGGGGAAGGTGCGGACGAGATCTTCGGCGGATATAATATATACAGGGAACCTTTGGATGTGACGTGGTACGACAAAATCCCGTTTCCTATTAGAAGGGCAGTTGGAAGGCTGGCTGGGATGCTGCCGGCGCACAGGGGACTGAACTTTTTGGTGCGCAGGGGTAAAACGCTGGAGGAGCGCTTTATCGGCAACGCCTATATGTTCACTGAAAAAGAGAGGAAAGCTCTCTTAAAAATAGAGACAGACGCAAAGGCGCCGGAAGAACTGACAAAACCCTATTACGACATGGTAAAGGATAAGGACCCCGTCACAAAAATGCAGTTTCTGGATCTCAACATGTGGCTTGTCGGGGATATTCTGCTGAAAGCCGACAAGATGAGCATGGCGAATTCATTAGAGGTGAGGGTCCCGTTCCTTGACAAGGAGATTATGGCTTTGGGCGGGAGAATCCCACAGAAATACAGGGTAAGCCCGGAAAATACAAAATATGCCATGCGCCTGGCGGCATCACGCAGGATGCCCGAAAAATGGAGTGAGAAGAAAAAGCTAGGCTTTCCGGTTCCCACCCGTGTTTGGCTTAGGGAGGACAAATACTACGGTATTGTAAAAGACGCATTCGAGAGCGAGACCGCAAAAAAATTCTTCCATACAGAAAAACTTTTGAGGCTCTTGGATGACCACCGCTCTGGAAAAGCCGACTACAGCAGGAAGGTCTGGACGGTCTACACCTTCCTTGTCTGGTATGGGGAGTTCTTTTCAGAACAGTCTTCTGCACACTCATTTAAATCACCACAATGAATTCTCAGCCTCCACCGCACAGGGAAAAAGATGCAAAAAGACTTAAGGTAGTGAAGCTCACATTGAATTTTCCTGTTCGCATAAAGGCCTTTTTCGTTGCCATTTTTCATACCTCGTTTCAGGTAATTTTTTGGGTGCCTTTAAAAAGTCCCCCCATATATAGGCTAAAACGGGGTTTTTCGTGCCCTGAAATGGACACGTTTTGAAAAATTTGAATTATTCTAATTTTTAATTTGTACCCTAT